>DASQUD010000001.1:0-17816 GCA_035641455.1 Propionibacteriaceae bacterium
GGCCACGATCCGGGACGCGATGGAGAAGGGCGCGCGGGCCGAGCGGGACAAGCGGGCGGCGATCCTGATCGCCGAGGGCCAGCGGCAGTCGCAGATTTTGTCCGCGGGTGGTGAGAAGGAATCCGCGATCCTGCGGGCGCAAGGTGATCGGGAAGCTGCGGTGCTGCGCGCCCAAGCCGATCGGCAGGCGCAGATGCTCCGCGCCGAAGGCGAAGCCCAGGCCATCACCACGGTCTTCAACGCCATCCACGCCGGCCAGCCTGATCAGGCCCTGTTGGCCTACCAGTACATGCAGATGTTGCCGACGATCGCTCGCGGAGATGCGAACAAGGTCTGGATCGTGCCAAGCGAACTGAACGACGCTCTCAAGGGTTTGGGCAGCGCGGCAGGTTCTGTCAGCTCCGCGATTCCCGCCGTTGCCAAGGGCGAGTTCATCAAGCCCCCGGACATCGACGTGCAGAGCGAGATCGATCAGCAGAATGCGGAAGAGGAGGCGCGGGCTCAGCGGACCGTGGACGAAGCCATCCAGGCCGCAAAGGAACTCGACAAGCCGGTTCACGCCGACCTGTCAGCGTTGCGCAGTAAAGCTGAGCAACCGGCGGTCTCCGCCGCGCCGAACGGTCATGCCGAAGCCCCTGGCGACGGCCAGTCCGACGTGGAGCGCTCGCCCTACACCTCACCGGTGGAGCCGAACACTCGGCAGTGACCTGGCTCGACCTAGTGGCCCTGTTGGGGGCCGGGGCAGCAGCGGGCTTGATCAACACTGTGGTCGGGTCGGGAACCTTGATCACGTTCCCGACCCTGCTGGCTCTCGGAATACCGCCGGTGACGGCGAACATCTCCAACACGGTCGGGCTGGCGCCTGGTTCGCTATCCGGCGCCCTATCCATGCGGCCCGAGCTTGACGGACAGCGACAACGGGTGTGGCGCTTGGGCACCGCGTCGCTGCTGGGCGGCATCGCCGGTGCCGCACTCCTGTTGCGGCTACCGTCGTCGGCGTTCGACGCCATCGTGCCGATCTTGATCGGCATCGGCTGCCTTCTGGTCATCGTTCAGCCCACCGTGACTCGCTGGATTGCGTCCCGGCGACAACGTCTGGGCTCAGCGCAGCCGGCGCCGCACGGAGCGATCGGGCTGTGGATTGCGGTGCTGATCACAGGCGTGTACGGCGGCTACTTCGGGGCGGCCCAAGGGGTTCTGCTGCTCGGTGTGATGGGCATCGGACTGGTCGAGACGTTGCCCAGGATCAACGCCGTGAAGAACGTCCTGGCCCTCATTGTGAACGGCGTCGCTGGAATCTTGTTCGTGATCATCTCCGTGGTCCCCGGTGGCCAGCAGGACGCGCACGTGAACTGGGCCGCCGCGGTGACCATTGCGGTCGGATCGGTGCTCGGCGCTCAAGTCGGCGGTCGGGTCGGACGAAAGCTACCCGCGATGATCTATCGGGTCATCATCGTCGCCGTCGGGGTGGCAGCCATCGTCAGCATGCGAGGGTAGCGGCCGCCCATTCGACAGGTTCAGGGAGCGGAGGGATGAGCGATGTTGAACACCCGGGCACTCGGGAGATCGGCGACATCGCCGCCGCGGATGGCGATCTTGCTGTCCCGGATTCCGCTGCCGATCACTACCCAGGGGCTCGCAGCGACCTGATCATCGATCAGAATCGGCCAGCCGGGCGGCAGCCCTATCGGAGTGATGCCGCCGTAGGCCATGCCAGTCAGCGACACCGCCTCCGCCATGTCGGCGAAAGAGATCTTTCGCACGTCGAGGTGTCGGCGGACCGTCTTGTTGACGTCGGCGCGGTCGGTCGCGAGGATCAGGCAGGCCGCCATGGTGACGCTCTCAGCTCGGCGACCGGCGACCACGACGCAGTTCGCCGACACTGCCAGCGGCACCTCGTAGGTCTCGCAAAAGGCCGCCGTGTCGGCAAGCGCTGGATCGATCGCGGCGACGAAACAGCTGAGCTGGTGTCGCGAGATGGCGTCGCTGACCACTGGTGCCAGAAATTCAGGATGATCATGTGCGGGCAACCAGCTCAGCGTGCCGAGCGAAGGTCCGATCGCAGGCGAGGCCATCGGCTCAGACTAGGAGGAGGCCGACTCCGGCGCACGCCGCGGCCCATCCCAGGCTTGCGAACGTACCGATGATGAAGCGCTCCGCAGCGCCTGATCCCTGGCCCGCCTTCAGATCGGGATAACGGCCCAGGCCCTTGATCGCCACGATGACCGCGATACCGGCCGAGAAGCCGCTCAAGATCGACGCCGCCATGGTCAGCCGCTCCAACGCGCCTATCCAGGAACCGCCATGGAGGATCGTCCGCTGGACCCGAGGTGTGCCGGGACGCGAACTCGCATCGGCCAGCGACAGCAAGCACGACGTCAGCGGCCCGCCACAGGCAAAGGCGGCGAAAACCGCCACGGCATAGCCCAGCCAGGTCCAGCCCCCGACCAGCGGGGAAGCCAATCCGGCGAGCAGGGCGACAGTCCCTGTGCCGACGGTGACGATGGCGACGATTGCGACCAGCAGGGCGGGCCGCGCCAGCAGAGGTTGCCGAGCGGGTGATCCGGAGGGAAACCAGAGGGGGATGGTCCCGGCGCTCAGCACCGTCCAGAGGCCCATGGCAATCACGGCCATGGTGTTCACGCCCGCAACTCCTTCGCCGGCGTGTCCGGCGTCGCTGTCCTCTCAGCCCGGGCCAACAGTCGGGCTAGCACCGGGCGGGCTTCCCGGTCCAGTGACCAGTGAGCTGCCTGGAGGCGCTGGCTGAGGGCCTGCCTGGTGATCTCGAGGGTGTTGGCGGCTGCTGCCTGGGTGAGCCCCCGATCCATGAGGTCGGCCGCCTCCCAACCGAGTGGGGAGCGGCGCTGCTGCAGCGCGACGAGCAGCCGAAAGGTGATCTCCACGTCCCGCACTTCGACGCGATCAGGGGCCGCCTGCACACTCAGGTGGGTCGGCTCCTTCTTGGCGGCATCGACTGCACTCCGCGCAGCGAGGAATGCTGGCCCCCGGGCTTGCCGGACATCGGATGGCAGTGGCTGCTGGACAGTCCCGATTCCGATCCCTATGTGCCAAGCCACGGTACGCATGAGGCCCAGCGTGACATCTACCACTGACGCTGGGCTGGCTAGCAGGCCTTGGAATTCATCGCCGACGGTACGGGTGAAGGGAAGCAATGTCTCGACCTCGCCGAGCTGGGCGAGCGTGACGTCCACCAGGTCCTGCTGAGCACGGGATTGGATCTGGTCCACCGTCAGAACGAACGGCACCAAGCAAGGCTATAGCCTTGAACCTTGAGAATCAAGGCTGAGATGTTGCGTAAACTAACGCGGTGCCGATCGTTCCGATTGAGAGAGCGAGCGACTCCCGGCTGAGCGATTACATCAGGTTGCGGGATGTCTCGCTGCGCAAGCTATTGGAGACCGGGCAGGGGTTATTCATCGCCGAAGGCGACAAGGTGATTCGGCGAGCGGTGCAGGCCGGCTATCGGCCACGGTCATTTCTGCTCGCCGAGCGCTGGTTGCCGGGGATGGCCGACGTCACTCAGCGCTGGCCGGACGCGCCGATCTACCTCATGACCGAACAGCTGGTCGAAACGGTGACCGGCTTTCACGTCCATCGCGGTGCCCTCGCCTCGCTGCACCGTGAACAGCGTCATCGGCTGGAGGACCTGCTGGAGTGTGATCGGGTCGTGGTCGTCGAGGACGTGGTCGATCACGCGAACGTCGGCGCGATCATCCGGAACGCGGCCGGCCTGGGCTGGGACGGCGTGATCCTTGCTCCGCGAGCCGCGGACCCGCTCTACCGGCGATCGATCAAGGTGAGCATGGGTGCGGTGTTTTCGCTGCCGTGGGCAAGGCTTCGTGATTGGGCAGGTGCTCCGGGTCTGCTACGTCAGTCGGGCTTTCGGACCGTGGCTTTGACGCTTGCCCCGAACGCCGTCGACCTGGATAGCGTCCACGCCGAACTCGGCGCCCAGGAACGGGTGGCCATCCTGCTGGGTGCCGAAGGCGGCGGCTTGTCGGCCGCGTGGACGGGAGGTGCAGAGCTGCGCGCCAAGATCCCGATGTCTCCTGGCATCGACTCGCTCAATGTCGCGGCTGCGTCGGCGATCGCCTGCTACGTGCTGGGCCCGCTCTCGGCCGGTACCCGAGGCGTGACCGGCCATTCGCTTGGATAACTGTCGGCGGCGTCCGAATGCAGGAGGTAAAGCTTCTTTCGCGCTCGTCCGGAGAGCCGGTCACCGAAGACGATGCCGTTCAGATGATCAGTTTCGTGCTGGAGGCAGCGGGCGAGCAGACCCGTTCCGTGCACCTCGACCGGCTGGCCCAGGGCATCCCGGCCTCGGCAGATTGCGTGATCGGGGCGAGCGAGCTCCAGGTAAGCGCCCGGGAGGGACAAGCAGCCCTCATCGGACGCCTCGAGCTTCCGCTCCTTGCCTTCGGGCAGGACGACCTCCGGGTTACACACGGAACCGACCTGACGCACCTCGTCGGCGTTGGGGCAGTCGAAGACGAAGACCGCCAGATCGACCCCTACCTGGGTAGCGGCCAGACCGACGCCCTCGGCGGCGTACATGGTGGCGAACATGTCCCGGATCAGCTGGAGCAGCTCCTCATTGAACTCCTTCACCGGCCTGGTCTTGGCGTGCATCACAGGGGTTCCCCAGCGCATGATGGGGAGCACTCGGCCACCGGTTCTGAGGTCACCAACGGCCAGATCGGAAGTCGGGTTCACGCCTCAACGCTACCTTCGAGGTCCCTCGGACGCGGAGTGGCGGCTTGTCTGGGACTCTCCGCACGTCGAGGGTGAGGACATGGAGTCGGCCCAGGCTAGCGGTGATGAGCGCGAGCGAGCGTCGACCGTTGCCGGGGATGATCTGGAGCAACTCGGGAGTCCGTTTCCCGAGCTTTTGGAGGACTACATTCGGCACCTCAGACTCAGCCGCGACTTCTCCTCGCACACCGTTCGGGCCTATGCGGGCGATGTTGCCGGCTTTCTGCTGCATCTTCAGCGACTTGGCGCCACGTCGCTCGATGACGCATCGCTGCAGAGCGTCCGCAGCTGGCTGGCCAAGCAAGCCTCACTGGGGTTGGCCCGAGCGACGCTGCAAAGAAGGGCCGCCGCCATACGGATGTTCTGTCGTTGGGCGCATCAGGAGGGTCATGCGTCCAGCAATCCGGCTGCCAAGCTGAGGTCGCCCAAGGCGGTTCGCACGTTGCCGGCGACACTCGAGCCAGCCGAGGCGGCGGGGATGCTTGCTGCGGCGATTGCGGTGGCGCGCCAGTCTGGTGGGCCGGCCGCGTTGCGTGACGTGGCAATTCTGGAACTGCTCTACGCGACGGGAATCCGGGTTTCGGAGTTGGTCGGACTGGACATCGACGACGTCGACCCGGGCCGGGGCACGGTCCGCGTGTTCGGCAAGGGCCGCAAGGAAAGGAGCGTGCCGGTCGGTGCTCCCGCCCTCCACGCCCTGGAAGCCTGGCTCGGGCCACCTCGAGCCAGGCTGGTCACCGCCGATTCCGGCGCGGCAGTCTTTGTCGGGGACCGGGGCGGGAGAATCGATCCACGGGTGGTACGCAGAATCGTTCATCGCGCACTGAGGGTCGTAGACGGCGCCCCGGATCTCGGACCGCATGGACTTCGGCATGCCATGGCCACCCATCTGCTCGAAGGCGGTGCCGATTTGCGCAGCGTGCAGGAGATGCTCGGTCACGCCTCCCTGGCCACTACGCAGATTTATACCCATGTCACGAACGAGCGGCTCCGAAGGGCGTACGAGCAAGCGCATCCTCGGGCGTGATAGCCACAATCAGAAGTACGTCATCGGATTTGTCACCGCGCCGTCCAGCCACAGCATGAGATGAAGGTGACAGCCCGTGGACAAGCCGGTGCTTCCCACGTAGCCGATGACTTGCCCTTGAACGACCAGTTGACCCACGTCCACCACATAACCGTTCGCGTGGTTGAACCCGGTGATCACGTGCCGTCCGTCGACGACCCCATGATCGATCATCAATCGATGGCCGTAGGCGGCGCTGAAGTATGCGGCGCTGACCCGACCAGCGTGCGGCGCTCGGATCGGTGAGCCGCAGGCAGCGCCGAAGTCCGTGCCGTCGTGGAGCTTCCAGACCCGCAGAACGGGATGGAAGCGCAGGCCGAAACCCGACGTGATGCTGCCCGAGACCGGTTGCCGGAACCCGCGCCGTCCGCCCGAGCTTGCAGGATCCAGCACGGCCGCGGGTCCGATGACTCGCGTCAGGGGCGGCGCGGCCCCGGTTGCGGCCGCCCGCTTCGCCAGCTCCCGTTGCTCGGCGCCCACCAGGCGCACGCCTCCGCGCCGAACGCCACCGCTGAGCAATTGGAGCGGGTCGAGATACTCCGCACCTCGCCGCAGGCCCCAGTGCAGGCAGGTGCCGGGGCAGTGCGAGCCCGCCCCCAACCGACCGATCACCTGGCCGGCAACCACCGCAGTACCGACATGCACCTTGGGAATGACCGGCTCATACGTCGTCCGGAGGGTGCCGTGGTCAACGACCACCACGCCACGACCGGCGATCTGTCCGGCGAAGCGGACGGTTCCGGCCGCGGCCGAGCGGACGGGTGCGCCGAGACGGGCAGCCAGGTCGACCCCCCGGTGACCTGCGTTCCAGCGCAGTGCAGGCGGGTTGAAGCCACGCACGATGGTGGCTGGGCCGTCCAACGGCCAGACCGCCTGCACGGATCGCCGTGGCGAAGCTGGCGCGCTCGTGGGTGAGCTCGCCATCGCCACTGCGAAAGACATCGCCAGCAGAAGGGGTCGGACGACCTGCATGTCGACACCTTGCGCATCGCCAGCAGGATCGTTCGGCCCACCCGAAATCTGTGGATCCAGGTGTCAAGCCTGGCGGGGCTGGGGATAAGTTCTCCTCACGCGCGTCGAAGCGGTAAGCTGCCTTCGGCAGTCCGCAAGGGCTGACTTCGCTTGCCCGCAGCTGTCGTGGCACATCCGGTCTCGACCCGCATGGGAACGAGTCTGTGTCGCGCGGGCATCAGGCGGCGTCGAAAGGCTCGGCGCCGAGCAACCGCACGCCGGGCGTTCGCCTGCCCGGTAAGGAAGGAATGCGGCCATGGCCGTCGTCACTACGCGCCAGCTTCTCGAAAGCGGCGTTCACTTCGGGCACCAGACCCGACGGTGGAACCCCAAGATGAAGCGCTTCATCTTCACCGAGCGCAACGGCATCTACATCATCGACCTCCAGCAGTCACTGACCTACATCGACCGCGCGTACGCCTTCGTCAAGGACACCGTCGCGCGTGGGGGCCAGATCCTCTTCGTGGGCACCAAGAAGCAAGCCCAGGAAGCGATCGCCGAGCAGGCCACCCGGGTTGGCATGCCATACGTCAACCAGCGCTGGCTGGGCGGCATGCTGACCAACTTCCACACCGTGATCAAGCGCATCCAGCGGCTCAAGGAGCTGGAGGGCATGGACTTCGATGACGTGTCCACCTCAGGCTTGACCAAGAAGGAGCTGCTCGGCCTGCGCCGCGAGAAGGAGAAGCTCGAGAAGGCCCTCGGCGGTATCCGCGACATGAGCAGGACGCCGCAAGCGGTATGGATCGTCGACACCAAGAAGGAACATCTCGCCGTAGACGAGGCCCGGAAGCTGCGGATTCCGATCATCGGCATCCTGGACACGAACTGCGATCCGGACGAGGTGGACTTCGCCATCCCGGGCAACGACGATGCGATCCGTTCAGTGTCGCTGCTGACCCGCGTGCTGGCCGATGCCGTGGCGGAAGGCTTGATGGCCCGCTCGGGAGGAGTGCAAACAGGCGCCGAAGCTGAAGTCGAGCCGATGCCTGACTGGGAGCGTGAACTTCTGGGCGCCTCGCAGGAGCCGGCTCCGGCCGTTGCCAGCGATGTCGCCGCCGCTGACGCCCTGCCCACTCCCGGTGAGGAGCAGCCCGAGGAAGCGGCGGAGCTGGCCGAAGCAGCAGCCGACGCCGCCGTCGACGTGGAGCGGCAGCTGGATCAGCCGGTTAACAACTGAGCGAACGACGAGAGATCAGAGGATCACACCGATGTCAACGATCACCGCAGCTGAAGTCAAGAAGCTTCGGGATTCCACAGGCGCCGGAATGATGGATGCCAAGCGCGCCCTGACTGAGGCCGAGGGCGACTTCGACAAAGCCGTCGAGGTCCTGCGGGTCAGCGGTCAGGCCAAGGCGGCGAAGCGGGGGGCCGAGCGTTCCGCGACCAACGGACTGGTGGTCTCCTCCGACGGCGCCCTGCTGCAGCTCGGTGCTGAAACGGACTTCGTCGCGAAGAACGAGGAGTTCCAGCGCCTCGCCGCCGATGCGGTCCAGGCTGTCGCAGCGAGTCGGGCCGACAGCGTCGAGGCCGCCAAAGCCGCGCCTCTGCCCTCGGGTCAAAGCGTCGCCGATGCGGTCGAGGAACTGGCCGTCAAAATTGGTGAGAAGCTCGAGGTCAGCGCCGCGGCGTACTTCGACGGCCGGACCGTGGTGTATCTGCACCGACGCGCGTCGGATCTGCCTCCGCAAGTGGGCGTGTTGGTGGAGTACGACGGTGCCGACCAGGCTGCCGCCCGGACGGCAGCGATGCAGATCGCCGCGATGCGTCCGCAATACCTCAGCCGCGAGGAGGTGCCGACCGATCTGGTGGAGAACGAGCGCCGGATCGCTGAAGCCACGGCAAGGGAAGAAGGGAAACCTGAGCAGGCCGTACCGAGGATCGTCGAGGGCCGCGTCAATGCCTTCTTCAAGGACGTCGTCCTGCTTGACCAACCCTCGGTCACCGATAACAAGACGCCGGTGGGCAGACTGCTCTCCGACGCCGGGCTGACCATCAAGCGGTTCGCGCGTTTCGAGGCAAGTGGCTCCTGAGTTGTCCGTGCGCTGAGCTTGGTCGAACCGGCCCGTCGGCCAAGCTCACCGCCCGTCTGACACGACCATCGATCCGGAGGTGCTGTGACCAGTCCTTACAAACGAGTCCTGCTGAAGTTGTCCGGTGAGGTGTTCGGTGGCGGAAAGGTTGGCGTCGACCCGGACATGGTGGCCGGCCTGGCCGCCCAGATCGCCGAGGTCGTACGATCCGGTGTCCAGGTTGCGGTCGTGGTCGGCGGGGGCAACTTCTTCCGCGGCGCTGAACTCCAGCTGCGCGGGATGGAACGAGACCGTGCCGACTACATGGGCATGCTCGGCACGGTGATGAACTGCCTGGCGTTGCAGGACTTCCTGGAGAAGTTGGACGTCCAGACCCGGGTCCAGACCGCCATCACCATGGGCCAGATCGCGGAGCCGTACATCCCCCGGCGAGCCGAACGGCACTTGGAGAAGGGCCGGGTGGTGATATTCGGCGCGGGCTCGGGGATGCCGTACTTCTCCACCGACACGGTGGGAGCGCAGCGAGCGTTGGAAATCAGCGCGGAGGTGTTGCTGATGGGCAAGCAGGGCGTCGACGGCGTGTACGACGCGGATCCACAGACACATCCCGGAGCAACAAAGTTTGACGAACTGACCTACGACGACTACCTGGCGCGCGATCTGAAGATCGCCGACGCCACCGCGATCAGCATGGCCCGGGACTACAAGTTGCCGATGATCTTCTTCAGCCTGGATACCGATGGAACCATCGTCCGGGTGGTTGCAGGTGAGAAGATCGGTACGATTGTCCACGCCTAAGGAGCAGATTCCGTGATCTCCGACATCATTCGCGAAGCCGAGACGAAAATGGCCAACGCGATCGAGTACGCCAAGGAGGAGTTCGCAACGATCCGTACCGGGCGGGCGCACCCTGCGATGTTCGCCAAACTCACCGCCGATTACTACGGCACCCAGACCCCGCTGCAACAGCTCGCCACCTTCCAGGTGCCCGACGCCCGAGTTGTGTTGATTACTCCCTTTGACCGCACGGCGATGGCTGCGATCGAGAGATCCATCCGTGATTCGGACTTGGGCGTCAACCCATCGAATGACGGCAACACCATTCGCCTGACGTTGCCCCAGCTCACCGAGGAGCGGCGCAAGGAGTACACCAAGCTGGCGAAACACAAGGCCGAGGAAGCACGGATCTCGGTTCGCGCCGCTCGTCGCCACGCCAAGGAGGCGCTGGACAAGATGGTGAAGGACTCCGAAGTCGGTAAGGACGAGGTGGCCCGGGCGGAGAAGCAGCTCGACGCCTCCACCAAGAAGCACGTCGAGGAGATCGACGAAGTGCTCAAGCACAAGGAAGCCGAGCTGCTTGAGGTCTAGAACCCGAGCAGCCCGGTGACCGTGTCCGCTGACGCGCCGATCGATCGCCCGCCGACGCCCGCGTACGGCCGGGTGGGCCGCCATCTGCCGGCGGCGATTGGCGTGGGAGTCGGTTTCGGAGCCATCGCGGTCGTCTGCTTGCTCTTCTTCCACCTCGGCCTGGTCCTGCTGATTGCCGCGGCCACGGCGGCCGCGGCCCGAGAACTACAACGCGAGCTAGGCCGCCAGGGCATGCACGCGGCGCCGGTTCCGATCATGGCGGGCTGCGTCCTGGTGGCCCTCGTGCCGTACGTCTTCGGGGTGATGTTCCCGGTTGCGCTGCCCATGATCGGGTTGGTGCTCAGCTGCGTCGGGCTTACCGTCATAGCGGCCATGATCTGGCGGATGCCGCAAGGCTCGGCCGGCTACGTGCGCGATGTGGCGGCCAGCTTGCTGATCATCGCCTATGTCCCGCTGCTGGCCTCTTTCGCCGTGCTCATGATTGCCGCCGACCAGGGCGCCGCGCGGATCGTAGCGTTCGTGCTCGTGGTCACGATGAGCGACACCGGAGGGCTGATCGCCGGTGTGCTGTTCGGCAAGCACCCGATGGCTCCGCGGATCAGCCCCAAGAAGTCCTGGGAGGGCCTGGCCGGTTCGCTGATCTTCGGCATCGCGGCTGGAGTCGGCACAGCGATATTTGGGCTGAACGTCGCTTTCTGGGTGGGAATACTGCTCGGTGTCGCGCTGGTCGCCGTCGGTACCTGTGGTGACTTCATTGAGTCGATGATCAAGAGAGATCTCGGGATCAAGGACATGAGTTCCTTCCTACCCGGGCACGGGGGAGTCATGGATCGTCTTGATTCGCTCCTCTTTGCTGCCCCGGTAGCCTGGCTGATCATGTACATCTTGGTCCCGGGCGGATGAGCCAAAGTCTCCCCTTAGTCGTCAACGCTCCGCGTCGCGGTCAGCCACCGCGGCACTGGGCTGACCTGACGCCTGCCCAGCGACGGGAGTACGTGGAGGCCGCCGGGCACCGGGCCTTCCGTGCTCGGCAAATGTCGGCGCACTACTTCGAGGGTTTTCGGATAGATCCTGCGGAGTGGACCGACCTGCCGGTCAGCATCCGGGAGTCGTTGGCGGAGCGGTTCCTGCCGTCGCTGCTCACTCCGGTGCAGGAGTTGACCTGCGACGGCGACACGACGGTCAAGACCCTCTGGCGCCTCCACGACGGGTCCCTGGTGGAGAGCGTGCTGATGCGCTATCCCGACCGGGTCACCATGTGTGTCTCCAGCCAGGCCGGCTGCGGGATGGCTTGCCCCTTCTGCGCCACCGGGCAGAGCGGCCTGCAGCGCAATCTCAGCACCGCGGAGATCGTGGAGCAGGTGATGGACGGCGCCCGCAAGCTCGACCGTGGTGAGGTTCCCGGGGGTCGGGCGCGCATCAGCAACGTGGTTTTCATGGGGATGGGGGAGCCCCTGGCCAACTACAGGGCTGTCGTCGACGGCGTACGTCAGCTGGTCACGCCAACACCCGACGGCCTGGGGATGAGTGCTCGCGGCATCACCGTGTCGACCGTCGGCCTAGTCCCGAGAATGCAGCAGCTGGCCACCGAGGGCATCCCGGTCACCTTGGCGCTGTCGCTTCATGCGCCGGACGACGAGCTGCGCGACGAACTGGTGCCGATCAACACCCGCTGGAACGTCGCTGAAGTCGTGGACGCCGCGTGGGAGTACGCCCGGCTCACCAAACGCCGAGTGTCCATCGAGTACATCCTGATCCGAGACGTCAATGACCAGGCGTTCCGGGCCGACCTTTTGGCGCGGGTGTTGCGGCGTCGCGGCAACTGGGGCTGGGTCCATGTCAACTTGATACCGATGAACCCGACCCCAGGTTCGATTTGGACCGCCTCGCGGCGTCGAGACGAGGACGAGTTTGTCCGACGGCTGGAGGCCAAGGGCGTGCCGGTGACTGTACGAGATACCCGCGGCCGTGAGATCGACGGCGCCTGCGGGCAGCTCGCGGCGCACGCCTCGTAACGCTGCAGCATGCGGTCTGAGCCTGTCCATGACCGACAACCGCCACCACGAAGTTGCGGGCCTAGGGCAGGGCGATGATGCTGGCGTCTTGTAATCGCCCGTCGCTGATCTCGAGGACACCCAAGCTGCCATAGGGCTGCCGACGCTTATCGGTGGGCGAGCCTGGATTGAAGATCCGGAGACCATTCTGCTCGGCGTCCATCGGGATGTGCGAGTGCCCGAAGATCACGAGGTCGGCATCCGGAAACCGACGTCGCATCCTTTCCAGCCGCCCGGTTGCCTGGCCGCTGTCGTGAATCATGGCCACCTTGAGGCCGTCGAACACCATCTCGAGCGTCTCGGGCGCTCCCCACTCAGCGACCTCAGGCAGGTCGTTGTTACCCAGGACCGCACCTACTGGCGCGTAACGGCTGAGCTCCTCCAGCACATCGACGGTGCAGACATCTCCGGCGTGCAGAATCAGGTCCGCCCTCTGGAGGTAGTTCGCAATCTCAGCTGGGCAGCGCTTCCACCGCCGTGGCGAGTGGGTGTCGGAGAGAACGACGACCCTCACGTCGCAGGCAACCAGACGGAGAGCAACGAGCACGCGTCGAGTTGGGACCACTTTCCGTCGAATTCCAGCTCAGCCAGCGCAGCTGCAGGAAAGCGGCCGTCGACGGCGCCAACGGCCTCCGGCGTAGACGTGGTCGGGTCGGTCAGCTCGTACACCACGCCAGGTGCGCCGGGAGCGTGTCCGATGAGCAAGGCGACCTGGCAGTCGTCAGGAAGCTCTCGGACGGCTTCGATCAGCGTGTCGGTGCCGGCATTGTAGAAACGGTCCGCGATGTCGACCCGATCTGAAGCAGGCTGATCACCGAGCCTCAGCAAATCGAGCGTCTGCCGTGCGCGGACGGCGCTGGAGCACAGCACAGCGTCAACCGTGATGCCCCGCTTGCGAAGGTAATCGCCCGCCTCAGCGGCCTGGCCTTCACCGTCGGCGGTGAGCCGTCGATCCACGTCTCGGCCATCGGGCCTCATGTCTTCGGTTCGGGCATGGCGGAGGACGAGCAGGGAGCGTCGCTGGTCCATGCCGGCAAGCCTAAGGTGATTTCGCAGGGGCGGCAGTTGCAGCACGTGACGCTGATGGCGAGGATTGCGCCGTGGCGGAACTCGATGAGGCGGCAGAGCACCACGAGGCACTGGTCGAGTTGGCGGAGGCCTTCCAGATCGCAACCGATTACTGGGATTGGAAGGGCGAGCACGTCATCGTGGCTTCCGAGACCATCATCAAGGTGCTTGGCGGGCTAGGGGTCGACGCCTCAACTCCCGCCTCCGCCTGGCACGCCCTCGCTGAACGGCACCGCGAACCGTGGACGCGGATGCTCCCGCCATTCCTGGCGCTGCGCCAGCACCGTACGGCCTCGGTGTGGGTGCACGTCAGCCACGGCGACCCGGTCGAGGTCTGGATCGACGAGGAGACCGGCGGCCGGCGTGATCACATCCGCCAGCTGGAGAACTGGACCCCGCCGCGGGAGATCGACGGTCGCTGGGTCGGCGAGGCGACGTTCGAGGTGCCGGGAGACCTGCCGCTGGGCTACCACACGCTGCGAGCCCGCAGCAACGACCACGAGTCATCGATGCCGTTGATCATCACACCGGCTTGGCTCGGCTTCCCGGAACGCATGGGAGATCGCCGGGCTTGGGGTGTGGCCACCCAGCTCTACAGCGTTCGGTCTGCTCAGTCCTGGGGGGTCGGAGACTTCACCGATCTGGAAGATCTTGCCGTGTGGTCCGCCGCCGAACACGGCGGTGACTACGTGCTGGTCAACCCGATGCACGCCGCGGAGCCCGTGCCGCCGATGGAGCCATCGCCCTACCTGCCCAGCAGCCGACGCTTCGCCAATCCGCTCTATCTCCGCGTCGAGCGAGTTCCCGAGTACGCGCTCGCCAACAACGACCAACGGACCAAGATCAACAAGCGTCGGGACAAGCTCATGGTCCATTTCGACCCGGCTGCGCCGATCGATCGCGACGGCTCCTGGAAAGCCAAGCGCAAGGCGCTGTCGATCCTCTTCTCGGTACCCCGGACTGCGGGCCGCCAGACCTCTTTCGATGCTTATCGCCGCCGGGAAGGCGTGGGTCTGCAGAACTTCGCCACCTGGGCGGTGCTGGCCAAGCATCATGGTCCGCGATTTCCCGAGTGGCCGGAGGGGCTGCAGCATCCGGATTCGCCGGCGGTCTCGCAGTTCCAACATGATCATGCCCGGGAGATCGAGTTCGAGTGCTGGCTTCAGTGGCTGATAGACGAGCAGCTTGCATCGGCACAGAATGCCGGGCGGCGCGCCGGGATGGGTCTGGGCATCATGCATGACCTCGCGGTAGGGGTGCATCCGGCCGGGGCCGACGCGTGGAGCTTGCAGGACACGTACGCCAAGGGCATGGCCGTCGGGGCCCCGCCCGATCCCTACAACCAGAACGGTCAGAACTGGACCCAGCCGCCCTGGCGGCCGGACCAGCTCGCCGAGACCGCCTATGCGCCCTTCCGGCAGATGGTCGCCACCATCCTGCGGCATGCGGGCGGCATCCGCGTCGACCACGTCATCGGGCTGTTCAGGCTCTGGTGGATCCCTGACGGCTCCGGCCCGACCGAGGGAACCTACGTTCGCTACGACCATGAGGCCATGATCGGCATCCTCGCGCTGGAGGCTCATCGGGCCGAAGCGCTCGTGGTCGGTGAGGATCTCGGCACCGTGGAGCCCTGGGTGCGGGACTACCTTCGCGAGCGGGGAATCCTGGGCACGTCAATTCTCTGGTTCGAATTCGAGTGGGACGCCGGGGGAGCACCGCTGCGACCGGAATGGTGGCGTGAGTATTGCCTGGCGTCGGTGACAACTCACGATCTGCCGCCGACGGCCGCCTACTTGGCCGGTGACCACGTCCGGTTGCGCGATGAGTTAGGTGTTCTCACCCGATCGCTCGAGGAGGAGCTCGAGGCGGATGAAAAGGATCGACAGGCTTGGTTGGACAACCTGCGCGACCTCGGGGTTCTGGCTGAGGGCGCGGACGTCGAGGAGACCATCCGCGCCCTCCATCGCTACCTCACCTGGACCCCCTCGCGGCTGTTGTGCCTTTCGCTCGCTGACGCGGTAGGGGATCGACGGGCTCAGAACCAACCCGGCACGATCGACGAGTACCCGAACTGGCGGGTGCCGCTGACCGGACCCGACGGCTCCCCGGTCATGCTCGAGGACGTGTTTCGCTGCGAGCGGGCCGCCTCCCTCGCCGCAGTCTTCAGCCCGGAGTAGGCCACCGCTCAGCGACCGGCGTGGATCACTCCCATGTCGACGGCCTTCTGGACCGCATCCGCCTCGGCCTGGGTCAGTGTCCCCGCCGTGACCGCTGCGTCGAGTCGTTCCTCGAGCGCCGCTGCCGCGGCGGCTTGGCGCTCCGATCGAATTTCGTCGAGTGCGGCCTTGACCTTGGCATCGTCGATGTTCAGCTTCGCCGCGAGCGACTTGGCGAGGGCCGCGTCGCGCTCGGCAAGGTCGGGCCGCTGGCTGGGGTCAGGCCTGGCGGTCGGCTGGTTCTCCTCGCGAATCTCCTGAAGCGCGGTAGCGACCCTGTCCTGCGTGACGCCAAGCTTGTTGGCCAGCTGCTGGGCCAGCTGCTCACCACGCATTCCGCGCCCCGGACCATGATCGCGCGTCCCGCCGGTCTGGTTGGAGTCCGGCGTTCCGGCCGAAGGCGTACCGGACGGTGTCGGCGTGGGTGTCGGGTCAGCGCTGGCCAGACTGGAGAATCCCACCGCGGCGCCAAGAGCGGTCACTCCGACGGCCGCCGAAACCGCGAGAGCCTTCTTAGGTCTTGACACGTGTCCGTTCCTCCTTCTCGAGTCGGCGCTGTGCCGACGCTTGGTCGAGATCGAGGATTCGCGCACGGGCTGGCAGCGCTCTCGGAGCGAGCTGGCAAGACCTTATGAACGTCTACTGTCGCCAGCATGGCTGTCGCGTGTTCAACACCCGAGAAGGTCGATCGCCTCGGCCACGTCGTCGACGCAATGAACGACCTTTCCCATCAGCCTGGCGTGGCCGAGTCGTTCCAGTAGCGGCCAGGCCGGATAGCGGGTCGTCCAGTAGTCGATGCCAATCAAGATCATTGGGGCGATCTGGCTGGCGTCGGCGGCATAGAAGTTTTCGGTCACCGCTTGGAAGATCTCTTGCACGGTTCCGGCCTGGCCGGGGAGATAGACGATTCCACCTCGGCAACGGTGCAGCAGCGTGTCCTCGCGCAACGCATTGGCGAAGTACTTGGCAATCGTCGTGGCGAAGACGTTGGTCGGCTCGTGACCGTAGAACCAGGTCGGAATGCTGAGGCTTGCCCCGGCGCAATCGATGGGCCAACGCCGTCGGACCGCAAATGCTGCCGAAGCCCACCCATCGATCGTCGGCCGGTAGGACGGCGCGCGCGCCAAGATCGTCAGGGCCGCGTCGAGCTCCTCCGGCCGGGAACTCAGGTAGGCACCGAGGTTCGCGGCTTCCATCGCCCCTGGCCCGCCGCCGGTTAGCACGGTCCGACCGGAGCGCGTCAACGTCAACGCGAGGTTGGCCGCGACCCGGTAATCTGGCTCACCCCGCAGCAGCGCGTGACCTCCCATCACGCCCACCACCTCTCGCGGATCGAGATCAGCGGTCGCCTCGTCGAGGGCGTCGGTAATCGCGTGATCATGGAGCGCGACCGCAAGATCTTCGGTGAGGGAACGTACCTGCTGCGGGCGGGACCAGGCGTAGATCGCCGCGTCCGGACTCTCAGCGTAAGTCCGCTGGCCGTACAGCTCGGCTGCGTCGTAGAGCTTGGCGCGGTACGGGTCGAACGGCACTTCAGGTAGCCGTGGAAACACAAGAGCGCCGGACCGTCGTAGGTGATCCTCGACGGCCGGCGTGAGGGCACAACCGAGAAAGACGCCGCCCCGCGCATCGACGCCTCGCAAGGCCACTGACCGCTCGGTCAGGTCCACCGACTGGACGAACCAGCCGTTGAGACGGCGGGTTCTGGCGATGTGCGCGTCGAAGTCGGCCAGGCTCTCGATCTCCAGCAGTCGACGTGTCATGACACCGTGATTCTGTCAGTGCAGACTGGCGGGGTGCGTGACGTCGTTGTGCTGGGGAGCACCGGCTCGATCGGCCGGCAGGCTCTGGAGGTGGTCAGAGAACACCCCGGGAAGTTCCGCGTGGTGGGGCTTGCCGCTGGCGGTTCGTCAATCTCACTCTTGGCCCAGCAGGTCTTGGATACCGGCGCCCGTGCGGTCGGGCTCAGCAAAGCGACGACCGTGCAAGACCTGCAGCTCGCGCTCTACGCAGAGGCAAGCAAGCGCGGTTGGGCCAGCGGAGACCTGCAGCTGCCGCAGATCCTGGCCGGACCGGACGCGGCGACCCAGGTCGCGCGACTGCCCTGCGACGTCGTCCTCAACGGGATCACCGGATCGAGCGGACTCGCTCCAACCCTCGCAGCGCTGGAGGCTGGAAGCATTCTGGCGTTGGCCAACAAGGAATCCCTGGTAATCGGCGGTCCGCT
>DASQUD010000002.1:0-5634 GCA_035641455.1 Propionibacteriaceae bacterium
TCCAGATAGGACGACAAGACATGCGCGGCAGCCCCGAACTGCCCCTTGGCCACACTGGAGCGAACGACGTTCGTCACGTCAGATCCCACGGCCTCGGCGATGGTGGACACGGCAACCGGCAGACCGGTGCTGCGGGCCACCCGGAGGGCCTCCGCTACGGCGGTCGCATGCGGGCTCAGGTAGAGCGACATGCAGACGGTGGGCACCCCGTCGGTGAAGAGCTCGACCAGTCGTCCGGTGAGCCCGGCCAGAAAGCGACCGTCCGGCACCTTGTAGTCACCGACCGGTTCAGGTCGCTCGACCTCGATGCCCTCGCTGTATGGCAGTACCCCGTCGAGCGGCTTGAGCGGCAGGCCCGATCGGCTCAGCATGTCGAGTGGCCAGGTGACGATCCGGACCTGGGTGAAGCCGCGGGACAGCGCGGCCTCCGCGAGGTTACGGGCCTCCCCTGAGTGACCGCAAATAACGGGGTCGGCGCGGACCACCAGGACCAGTCGCCGCTGATCGGTCATCCAGGCTCCTCACGTGCAGAAATCGATGGTGGCCGGTTCGAGCGGGCCCAGTCCGAAGGCTCATGCCCGAGCTTAAAGTGCAGCTCACCGCCGCGGTGTACGTCCGACGCCGCAAGCCATGCCCGATCGAGCGGTTCACCGTTGAACGTCACAGACTGCACGTACTGCACGGGGCCGCCCAGTTCGGGCTCGATGAAGCCGCTGCTCTCCAACGCCAGTTCCGTCTTGTCCAGAACTAGACGTGCCGAGCGGACCGATGGCGCGTTGAGCAGGTACACGCTTTGGCCCGCTACCGGAAACAAGCCGAGCGACGCCCACACGTACCAGGAACTGAGTCCACCCGAGTCGTCATTACCCGGCAGACCACCACGACCAAGGCCGAACTGGTTGTTCACCGCTGCATGGACAACTTCGGCCGTACGGTCGGGACGACCCAGGTAGTGATAGCACCAAGGAGCTTCCATATCCGGCTCGTTGTTGAGGCCCTGAAAGCGATCGAGCGCGAAGCCGTCGGTCAGTTCGTCAACGCTGGGTCGCTCGCCCAGCTTCTGCACCGGCTCGGCACCGTATCCGAAGAACGAGTCGAGCATCTGCATAAACCGCTCCTCACCGCCCGCCAGCCGGATACGGGCAGCCATGTCGGGCAGCAAGCGGAACGAATAGTTCCATCTGCCGCCCTCGTAGTACGACGAATCGACCAGCAAACCAGTGCCCGGGTCAAAGGCGTTGCTCCACTGGTCAGCCAGGCGATCAAGCTGAGCGCCGAGCTGACCGTCGCCGACGCGGCGAGCCACGATAGCGGTGCATAGGCAACCGAACGCCAGGTCCAAGGTGTGGGTGATGGGGTGCACCACGCCTCGGCGCAGGAACTGCTCTCCGTACTGGCGTCGCAAGTCCGCATCCATGTGACACAGCGCCCAGTCCCAGTCGATGTCGGAGACGTTCAGCTGACAGAGGTCCGCCAGCAACGTGTGGGCAAGGGCGCTTCCCTGGTGGAAGAACCGGTCGGCGCCCTTGGCCATCCGGTAGCCGATCGGCAGGTTGCCCTCCTCCTCACAGATGGAGAGCAGCGCGTTGGCCAACTCCACTGCCCGATCGGGGAACAAGGCGGTGATCAGCGGCAGCTGGGTGCGATAGATGTCCCACATCGTGCAGATGTCGAAGACGAACGGACCGGTGTCGGGCCAGAACGGGCTCTCGTCCGGGGCGAAGCAGGGCTTGATCATGGAGTGGTAGAGCGCCGTCGCGAACACCGTTTGCCTGGTGGGGTTCCGAGTTTCGATCTCCACCTTGCCGAGATGCGCCTTCCAGGCACCGGACGTTTTGTGGCGCCGGGACTGAAAGGTGGCGTGGCCGGGTGCGCAGTCGGCGAGCAGGTTCTGCCGCGCCTGCTCAACGCCGCGCAGTGAGAAACCGAACCGAAGCTCGAGCACCTGACCTGATGACGAGCGGCCGCGCCACATCAGGCCGAACGGGCGCAGCGTGGTTTGGCGGATCCGGTCAAGATCAAGTCGCGTGCCGCCGTGCATCAACCGGCGGTCGTACCACAACAACTGACGCCAATCGCCTGGCTCGCACTCGAGGTGCGCAGCCAGGGGCGCGCCCTCGACCACCGTCTCGGCCTGCGCGACGCCCGGTCCCAGCGACTGAAGGTGGGCGCGCAAGGGCACTGTGGAGCCGTAAGGAATGATCAGGCCACCCATCGAGAAATCGACGACTACTCGCGCGTCGGCATGCTCAGGAAAGGTGTACCGGTGGACTGCGCTCTTCGGGCCCACCGTGAGTTCACAGGTGATGCCGGAGCTCAGCTTCGCCCGGTAGTAGCCGGGCTCGGCGTGTTCGTCGAGCAGATCCCACGTGGTGCCGAGGGCGTCGAGCGGTTCCAGCATCGGCGTCACCCGGAAGTAGTTGTAGTACTTCCGGATGGCCCCGGTGCCGGACTGCTGGAAGTGCGTGAAGCCGGACGCGATCTGGTTCTGGAAGATCTGCGGTGGGACACCTTCGGTGTTGAGGTCGTACAAGCCGTAGCCGGTGGGGTAGGCACCCGAGTAGGCGCAGGCCGAGACCATGCCGAACGGATACGTAGCGCCCGGATGAGTGTTGCCGACCTGCGGCTTGGGCCACCACCAAGTCGCAGCCAGGCCACGCGGCTCTGGTAGATCGGTGGCGGAGGTTCCGATGAAGGGATCGACATGTTCGAGCATGGTGAGGTCATTCTGACGTCATGCGGTCAGTTCTCACGACGGCGACCGTATGAGCGGCGCATTTCCGGCGAGTTTCAGCGGCGTGACAGCTGCCCGCACGGCGATGATGGCGGCCGCTGGCCGCAGGATGCGACGATGAGCGGCCGCTGCCCGCGCGAAGATAGTCTTTAGCGCTTGAGCGCCATCCCAGCCGGGGATGGCGTCAATAGTGAGGAGAAGTACGCGTGGCCGCGACCAGCCGTCTGGACAATGTGATCAGCCTGTGCAAGCGCCGGGGTTTCGTTTTCCCGTCGGGGGAAATCTACGGGGGCACCCGGTCGGCCTGGGACTACGGACCGTTCGGCGTGGAGCTCAAGGAAAACATCAAGAAGCAGTGGTGGCGAGCTGTGGTGACCGCCCGTGACGACGTCGTCGGCCTTGATTCCTCGATCATCCTGCCGCGACAGGTATGGGTTGCCTCGGGTCACGTCAGCGTCTTCCACGATCCGCTGACCGAGTGCCTGTCCTGCCACAAGCGTTTCCGCGCCGATCACCTCGAAGAGGAGTTCGAGGCGCGCAAATCGCGGCCACCGAGCGGCTTGGAGGAGATCGCCTGCCCGAACTGCGGGACCCGCGGGCAGTGGACCGAGCCACGTGACTTCAACATGATGCTCAAGACCTATCTCGGGGCGGTCGAGGACGAGTCGGGGCTGCATTATCTGCGACCCGAAACCGCACAGGGCATCTTTGTGAACTTCGCCAACGTGGTGACCGCGAGTCGCAAGAAGCCACCGTTCGGCATCGGTCAGGTCGGCAAGTCATTCCGTAACGAGATCACGCCCGGAAACTTCATCTTCCGGACTCGGGAATTCGAGCAGATGGAGATGGAGTTCTTCGTCGAACCGGGCACCGACGAAGAATGGCACCAGTACTGGATCGATGAGCGGACGCGCTGGTACGTCGACCTCGGCATCTCACGGGACAATCTCCGCCACTTCGAGCATCCGAAGGAGGCGCTGTCGCACTACTCGAAGCGAACGGTGGACATCGAGTACCGCTTCCAATTTGCGGGCAGTGATTGGGGTGAACTGGAGGGCATCGCGAATCGGACCGATTTCGATCTCGGTACGCACACCGAGCACTCGGGCGTGGACTTGTCATATTTCGACCAGGGGTCGGGCGAACGTTATCTGCCGTATGTGATCGAGCCGGCAGCCGGGCTCACTCGTTCACTGATGGCGTTCCTGGTGGAGGCCTACGTGGAGGACGAGGCGCCGAACACCAAGGGGGGAATGGACAAGCGGACGGTGCTGAGGCTTGACCCCCGGCTGGCCCCCGTCAAAGCCGCCGTGCTACCGCTGTCCCGTAACGAGGATTTGTCCCCCAAGGCTCGTGATCTTGCCGCCGCGTTGCGTCGAAGCTGGAACGTGGATTTCGATGACGCCCAGGCCATCGGCCGGCGGTACCGCCGGCAAGACGAGATCGGTACGCCGTACTGCATCACCGTGGATTTCGACACGCTCGACGACCAGGCGGTGACCGTGCGCGAGCGGGACTCGATGCAGCAAGATCGCGTGTCTCTGGACAAGGTTGAGGACTACCTGGCCACCCGCCTGATCGGCTGTTGATGATCACCAGCCCGGAACTCACCCGAACCCTGCAGATCGGCAACATCGCCGTGGATACGCCGGTAGTCCTGGCGCCGATGGCAGGGATCACCAACGCGGCGTTCCGGCAGCTCTGCCGGGAATTCGGCGCCGGTCTCTACGTCTGCGAGATGATCACCTCCCGCGGCATCGTGGAGCGCGACCGCAAGACGCTGTCCATGCTGCGGTTCGACCCCGGCGAAGAGATCCGATCAGTGCAGCTCTACGGGGTCGACCCGGTCATCATCGCCCGGGCCGCGGAGATCCTCTGCGTGGAGTACGGCGTCGACCACATTGACCTGAACTTCGGCTGCCCGGTGCCGAAGGTGACCCGCAAGGGCGGCGGAGCGGCGCTCCCGTACAAGCGCGACCGACTTCGGATGATCTTGACCGCGACCGTGGCGGCGGCGGCTCGTTATCACGTGCCGGTGACGATGAAGACCCGGATCGGCATCGATCATGATCACCAGACGTTTCTGGATGCCGGCCGGATCGCGGAGGAAAGCGGTTGTGCCGCGATCGCCTTGCACGGTCGTACGGCGCAGCAGGCCTATTCCGGCTGCGCAGACTGGCAAGCCATTGCCGCGCTTCGAGACGCCGTCACCATCCCGGTCCTCGGCAACGGTGACATTTGGGAGGCTGCCGACGCACTGGCGATGGTGCGCCAGACCGGCGCCGACGGTGTAGTGATCGGCCGCGGCTGCCTCGGCCGTCCCTGGCTGTTCCGTGATCTCGCCGACGCCTTCTCGAATCGGCCTCGTCAGCTGCTGCCGACACTCGGCGAGGTGGCGACTGTCGTGCGCCGGCATGCCGAGCTGCTCGCGATCCTGTATGGCGAAGTGCCAGGCCTGACCGATCTCCGCAAGCACATGGCCTGGTACTTCAAAGGCTTCCCGGTAGGCGGTGAGATCCGGCGTCAGTTGGGGATGGTGTCCACCCTGCTGGACCTTGATCGACTACTTGGCCAGCTCGGTCCGGACGTCCCATTCCCGACGGCTGAGCTGGGGCTGCCTCGTGGTCGGCAAGGAGCTCCTCGGGACAAGGTGGCACTGCCCGACGGCTGGCTGAACGACAGCTCGGGCCGCGATCTAGATCTTGCCGATGCGGAGCTGGGCATCTCTGGTGGATGAGGAGATCACGCCTCGGGCGCAGGCGTGGGCCGCGACCATGGCCGGGCATCCTGACGGCGGCACCGTACGCGCGCACAAGGACTCCGTCCGGCGACTCCCGCCAGCTCGGCTGGTTGACCGCCTCAGCCGGGAAGATCTGGAACGGAAGACTCTCCGGCCTGAG
>DASQUD010000003.1:0-2105 GCA_035641455.1 Propionibacteriaceae bacterium
TGATCGCGCCGACTGTGAGCGGACTTCCGCAGTACCCGCAGAATCGGAAACGGTCCGGGCTCTCTTCCCGGCACCTTGGGCAGATCAACACGGCAAGGGTGGTAGGTCCGATCTTGGAGGAGTGGGTGCGGGGCGTGGGCAATACTTCGAGTCGACCAAACTCATTACACCCTATGCACGCTTCGCAGTCTCGGTATCGCTCATTCATCGTAGCCACGGCCCGTTTCTTCGAGCGAGGCAGCCTATGTCAGCCGGCAGAGTGAGCGAACCAAACCATTCAACGAGTCGGCCAACGTTACCGACGGCCAACTCTCAAGGTGCACGTATGACGAAGACATGAACCATCAATCCACCTGGTAACGACAGCGACGCCGCCGGCATTGCGCCGCCAGGACGAGTGCTAGAGCCAGACGGAGGAAGCCCAACAGGTCTCCCCCGCCTAGACCTTGGCCCCCTCCCTGGCTACGTCCGAGCACGGCCACCTGATTGCCTCCCGGGCCAGGTCGGGCGTGCGACCGCCTCGAGAGCAGGAAGCGGGCGGCTCCCGCCGGGGGGCCAAGCGGGAAGCCGCCCGCATCGCCGTGGACCGGTCACCAGATAGACCGCTTGCCGACCCGAGCCGTTACATCGGCCGAAATCTTCACAGCCGCAGGAGCACGCGATCACCTCATCAATGCCAAGCATCGCATCATGGACGGTGGCCATAGCATCCGGGATTGCGCTTCTTGCCCTTCCACCGCTCTGCATTCGGCCGAATACCGCGACCAGCCTGGAGGTGCTCCGCCGGCTGGCCGGGCGGGTCCGCCACGTCTACTGGCTCAACCCCGAGCCGCAGCACGACTGGGATACCAACGACTCGGCCATGAGCACCTACGCCCCCCACTGCGACCAGGTGTTCGAGGTCCGCAACCTGCGCCAGCCAGTCGCATGCGTCGACGCGACCACCACCAGTTGAGGCAGGACGTAGGAGTGGGCAAAGAGAGCGTTTAACTGGACGTCAGGAGAGCGTTTCCCTTCGGCATCGACGGTCGGAGCCGACCTGGGAGAACGGCGTCTAGCACAGCGGTTCCCGGGGTTTTGCTGACACGGAAGAGGTCACAGGTTCAAACCCTGTCGCGCCCACCATCAAGGCTGTGACCAGCGGGAACGCCAGTCCTCGGCGCTACCTGACCGGCTCGCGAGGTCACAGAGCGGATGGGACGGAGCCGCACAGCGGTCAAGAGCGCTTTACTGGTTAACCAGTCGTGTTCTCTTGCCGCAGCGCCGCACGGCCACGTGCCCTCCTGTTCCCCAGTCACCGTTGAGGATCGGAGGAACGGTGGGCCGCCACCTCTGGCTCGGGTCCGCAGTGGCAAGGTTCACGACGGGCGGGAGGGATTACATGGGGTGGCTTCGGCGGCGGCCTCGGCCGTAGCGCCCGGGCACGTCCCGGACGCTCCGCCTCACCCGGGCCACCGCCTTCCGCGTCCCGGCGTCCCGCGGGTCTGCCAGATCGGCCACGACCGCAGTGATCGGCACCCGCGAGCCACGCCAGCCCAGCACGTCGGCGAACACCGCCCGGTCGACGCGCAACCGCCGCACCTCCTCCAGCAGCCCCTGTGCCCGTCTCCGCTCCGTATCCTCACGCGCATTCAGCACCACCAGCTGCGCATGCTCGATCCCGGCATAGCCAGCGGCGACCGCCAAGCGCTCCGTTGGCGTCGGCGGCGGTGCGGCGCGGGCCCTATCGATGCCGGCCAG
The DNA here is from genome assembly GCA_035641455.1 of Propionibacteriaceae bacterium. Taxonomy (GTDB): domain Bacteria; phylum Actinomycetota; class Actinomycetes; order Propionibacteriales; family Propionibacteriaceae; genus Microlunatus. Next base: position 1,741 of record DASQUD010000003.1, read on the forward strand.
CAGGCTCAGCCGCGCCTGTTCCAACAGCCCAGGCTGGTCCCGCGCGAACGCGACCACCGGACCACCCACCAGCTGCTCCAGCAGCCGGGCCGCCCCGTCCGGCTCGGCCAGCAGCCGCTGCATGGCATCGGCCTGCGCCTGCAGCTGCGCGGCGCGGTTACGCCGCTCGCGAACCAGCAGCGTCTCGCCGGCTGCCGGCGGCGGCGGTGCGACGAATACCCGTAGATCCGCACCGCGCAGCGGGCTGTCGCCCTCGAGCACGACAATGTCCGAGGCGGCGGTCATCAGCCGGCTACTGAAGAAGTCGTCCGCTGAGTCCCGGGCGGACGGGAAGATGAACCGCCCTGCTTCGGTCGCCCCGGCCG
>DASQUD010000004.1:0-7384 GCA_035641455.1 Propionibacteriaceae bacterium
TCGCTCACGAGTTCACGCATGGCGTCACTCAGTACAGCGCAGGATTGACCTATTTCGGTCAGCCTGGAGCTCTCAACGAATCCATGAGCGACGTCTTCGGCTCGATGGTCAAGCAATATGTCCTCGACCAGACGGCGCAAAACGCCGACTGGCTGATCGGCGAGGGCATCTTTCTGCCGGGCGTACGCGGTCGGGCGCTTCGTTCGATGCTGGAGCCGGGTACCGCCTATGACGATCCGGTCCTTGGCAGGGATCCCCAGGTGTCGTCGATGGCGGATTACGTGGACACCGACGAGGACAACGGCGGTGTGCACATCAATTCGGGCATTCCCAACCGGGCCTTCGCCTGGTTGGCGACTCAGCTCGGCGGCAGGAGTTGGGGCCGCGCTGGCCAGATCTGGTACGCCACACTGACCTCGACCGAGGTGCGCTCAGGCACCGACTTCGCCGGTTTCGCCCGAGCAACCGTTGGCACTGCGGATCGGCTGTATGCCGACGATCCACTCATCGCCGATCAGGTGCGGCAGGCGTGGCGAACCGTCGGCGTCCTTGACGGGCCCGCCGATGCCTTGGCCGGGGAGCAGTCCACCGCCGCGAACGCTGGTCTGTCTGGGCAGATCGTGTCAGTTCGGCGAACCGCCGGGTTTGCAGGAGTTTCGCGGACGTACCAACTGGATCTCAGCACCGAACCGGAAGGCTCGGAACTGCGCCGTTTGCTCGCCGATGTCGAGCGGCAACGTGATGCTGAAGATGCTCCGTCAACGCCAGGTGGCGGCATGCCCGACCGATTTGTGTATTCCATCGTCCACGGTGACCGCCGGCTGATGGTCGGCGAAGTCGATCTCACGCCTGAGTTGACCACGCTGATTCAAATTGTCCTGGCCCGCGGCGAGGAGATCGCGCGCTGAGATCGCCCCCACGATCAAAGGCGCTGCCAGTCGGGATAACAATGACTCCAGGCGTGCCGCATCGGCATCGCCCGCGCTCGGGTCTAATGTGACTTGACGTGGAGGTCGGGGAGATGCGAGGACGAGGATTCCCACGCATGCTCGGCATTCTCGGCACGGGAATGCGGGCGTCCGCGGTCGCCCGCCGACTTCTGGAGACCCGACCGCCGGCTGCGAACATCACCTTCTTCGGCCGCGATATTGAGCGGATGGCCGAACTCGAACTGGCAGGCGCGCGGCGCGCCGCCAGTCCCGCCGATCTGGCCGCTCGAAGTGAGGTCGTCCTCATCGTGTTAAGCGGCCTGGACGAGATCGATCAGGAGATGAGGGGGCCGAGCGGGCTCCAAGCCGGAGTTCACAGTCCGACCACGGTCGTGATTGGCAGCGCGATGCCTCCTGAGGCGGCCAGGGATCTTGCTCGACGTCTACCCGAAAGCACAGCGGGTCTGCTCAGAGTCGTTGACGCGCCGCTGACCGGACGACTGGAGTCGATCGCTACCGGCAGCTTGTCGATCATGGTCGGCTCGAGCTCCGGCGCCTATCTGGACCTGCGGCCCGTCTTGGACCTGCTCGGCCACTCCACTCGCGTCGGCGGTGTGGGCGCCGGCCAAGTCGCCGCCGCCTGCGGGCAGATCGTCGTGGCGGCCACCTCCATGGCCCTTGGCGAGGCTGCCGTGCTGGCCGAACGCTACGGACTCGATCTCGACCAGGTGATCACCAGCTGGCGGAACGGAGAGATCAACAGTGACCTGCTGGAGAGCGGCCAGGATCGCCTGGTCGCCCACCGGCACGACCCGTCGCTTCCTGCGGGCGAGGCGCTGGCCTGGTTGCAGGTCGCGGAGTTGGAGGCGGCCCGTACCACCACCCGAACAGATCTTGTCCGCAGCTTACGAGAGCTCTACCAGGACCTGGCTAACTCCGACTTGGGTGACGCCGATCTCAGTGTCACTCAATCCTTCGTTGAGCAGCGGCCGCCCCTCGGCGTCTGGAGGCAAGCAGCTCAAGGAGAAACGCCTGACGAGCGAGACTCGGTGGAGGAACCTGAAGACGTGAGAGTTGCCGAGCCGGGGCGGCGGGCAGGTGTACGCCACGTCGCCACCCCGGCGGCAAGATTTTCGGCAGTGCCTACGTGAGCTGCAAGATCACAATCACCAGGATGATGATCACCAGCACACCGATAATCGTGCCGATCAGTCCTCTGTTCACGGTCCTCTCCCTTCCGATGTCCTGACAAGCGGCTCGGTCGAGTCCGCGCCGTGGTCAGAGATTGGCCTTCAAAAGCTATCCCAGTTTACAGCGTAAAGTAAGCGGCCGAAGGGTTTGGTGCCGGGTATTTCGTAAGCGAATTTTAGGGGATCTTCCGCAAGGTCTATCGCTTGCATGGGAGCAGCAACCTCATACAACGCGCGCAGTATCAGTGGACTGTGTTCGATTCCCAGGGCAGCGGATCGCCTGGTGCCACTGGCGCCACCGGAATGACAACGACGGGACGGTGCTGTCGATGAGCCAGTTGCGCGGCCACCGAGCCGGTGAAGAACTCCTTGATCCCGGACGTGATTCCGTGCCGGCGGCTGCCCACGATGATCAATTCGGCGTCCAGGACGTCGGCCAGCCGCCCGAGCGCGTAACCGATGTCACCCGCCAGCTCGCGGAAGACCAATTCCACCGGCTCGTCGGCCAGCACCGTGCTGATGTGGGCCGCCAGCTCAGGATCGAAGTCGGTGGAGTTGAGCTCGGGCAGGTCCGGGTCAAGGGGCAGCGATGTGACAGATCCATCGGGTAGCTCCTCGATGACGTAGCGGCCCGGATCGACATGAGCACACACCAGCTGAGAGCCGAACTTCGCCGCGAACCGTGCTGCCCGAATGAGCGCGACATCGGGTTGACCGCGTGTCACGCCGAGGAGAACCGGCCGAGCCTTATCTGGCACGAGGCACCTCCTTCTCGCCCACGGCGTAAACGCTAGCGCTCTCCAGCCGCTGCGAACACTGCTTCGGGTCTTCGCTCCGAGAGTGGCGGGCTCCCTCCCTGCGACTCTGAGACCCGCTCTCCCTGCGACTCTGAGCCCCGCCGGCCTTCTTTGAGCCTTGGGGATCGGGCTCAGAGAATGTTGAACGGGCTCAAAGTCAAGTTGGGAGGACGCGAAGCCGAGCCAGCACGGCGCTGGCCGCTCGACGACCAGAGACCAGTGCTCCTTGAATGGAGGCTGTGTCGCGGTGATCGCCGGCTACGAATAAGCCGTTGGCGAGCGCGACCGGGCGGCGGATCTGGAGCGGTGGCGGCTGCGCAGGCAGGGCTGCGGCAATCACGTGGCTGGTGATCGGCTCCCAGGAGCCGGGGTCAGAACCGTAGATTTGTGCAGCGTGCCGGCGCGCTGCCAGCTCAGCTTCTCCGGAGCCGTCGGCTCCGAGCACCGTCGTGGCGATGAGCGATCGGCCTGCTGGTGCGTAGGTCGGCGCGACGGCAGTCAGGACAGCGGTGTTGATCACCGGTCCGCGGCGATCGGCGTCGAGGTGCAGCAGAGGTTGCTGCGATGGTGGCTCGGCAGCGGTGTGCCAGAACGTCGTGAGCGCCTTCATCGGGGGGCGTGGAATGCCGCTCAGGTCGGCTGCGGCTTCCGGGTCGGTGGCCACGACGACCGCGCACGCCCGGAGCTCCTCGTCCGCAGTACGGACGATACGAGCGGTGACACTTCGCACCGCGGTGTTGAGCCGGATGGCGTCGGCTGGCAGGGAGGCGGCGATGAGCTCAGGGAACCGGCCCATGCCCAAGGACGGCACGGCCGGTGAGCCGAGCACGAAGGACCGAACCAGAAGGGCGGCGAAACGTGCCGACGTGGAGCCGTCTTGCTCTGCAAGCACTCCGGCCAGGAAGGGTCCGACTACGCCCGTCCGCAGTCGGCCCACTAGTCCCGCCTGCTCAAGGTCGTCGGCCAACGTACAGTCCGGCTCAGCAAGGATCCGACGGACCGGACGCAGCGATCGGGCAGCCCATCGGACGAACCGCAGCTTCTCGGTGATTGAGCCGAGCGGTGCGGCCAGAGTCGCCGGCAATCGAGCCGGTAATCGGCGCGGGTCGGCCAGCACCGACCGTTGTGAGCCGTGCGCCACAACGACTCCGGCGCCGAAGGTGCGCAGATCCAGTTCAGCCGGATTGAGCACGTGGTCGAGCACTGGATAGGCGCGGTTCAGCAGCTGAAAGCCGCGATCACAACGGAAGCCGCCCAGGAGATCCGTACGCACTCTGCCGCCGACGGCGTCCGATTCCTCGAGGACCTGAACGGCGACACCGACCCGGTTCAGGCGTTGCGCGCAGGCCAGCCCCGCCAGCCCGGCGCCCACGACGATGACTGGCGCCGAGAGGTCACTCGGCATGCCACCTCCATTCGCTCAGGACTCCGGCTGGCGCCGGGTGGCATCAGCGTCGAGAAGGACGCTCCAACATGCCCTTCAGCGGGCTGGCGAATCGGTTCCGAAGTTGACGGTTGCTGTGCGCTGCAACTCGAATCCGCTGACCGCCGTACGGCATTCCTCCGAGCAGCCGATGAAGGATCGCCACCCAGACGCAACAGGCGCGTTCAGCCAACCACAACGGAGTCCACAGGGCAGCCGTCGGCGGATACACCGCCCTGCCGCCCTGCCGCCTTCGCCCGACCTCACCCAACGCAATGGACCCGAGCACGGCAGCGAGCAGCGGGAGCGGGGCGCGACCAGGCCGCCCGTTTCGACGAAGCCCCGACAGCAGGAGCAGACCGATCGGTAGCAGCGCTGCTTCGGCGACCAGGCGGGCTGGTTGAGCGAGATCGTCGTAGGCCTGCCTCGTGCGTTGTCCAAGGAAGTGCCGGGTGGTCGGTGGAATTCGGCGCACGAACAACGAAGCAGCGCTCGTCTCGCGGCCGCCGACCGCGCGCAAGGTACGCGACATCTCCAGATTCTCGAAGAGCACGTCGCCGTCGTAACCGCCTGCTGCTTCAAACGCGCTGCGGCGCAGCGCGTAGGTGCCCGGGTAGTCGGCGCCAAAGGCCCGATTGACGAGCGACCGAGCAGTGTCCCACCGGGCATGCCAGGGCATGGGCGAAAAGACGTTCTGCGGCCGCACCAGATCTGAGTCGGCGAGCAGGGCCACGGCACGTTCCAGACCCGGCCGATCCCACCGGACGTCGTCGTCGGCAATGATCACGAACTTATGCCGGGCAGCGCGCACCCCCGTGACGACGCCCGCCACCTTGCCGTTCCGCCCGGGCCGTGGCTCGGGAGGCATGTGCCGAACCCATGAGGTCCAGAGTCGGCGATGGCTGTCGAACACATCGGGATCGCTGCCGTCCACCACTGTGACGTCCAGCCAATTGCTCAGCAGGCGGAGGTAGGCCGTCAGCTCGTAGGGGTCCTCCCGCGCCGCCCATTTGAGGGGCAGGACGTATTCGACGTCCAGGGGCGACAAGCCGGCCACGTCAGGCTGGCAGGCTCGGCACCAGTTCCACCGAGCCGATGCGGGCGGTGCCGGCCGGAGGCGCTGGCGCACCACTGTGGAGCAGCGAGCTGCCTCTGGCCCAGGCGCTGAGCAGCTCGGTGATCATCTGCCCGTCGGTCGCCAGCGCCGCCGCAGCACCGAAGAGGATGTCACCGACCAGCCGCGGCTCGGAGATCGCCAGCTGGCCTGCCAAGTCGTGCGCCGCAATTTGTTCGTGGACGGCGTCTGCCTCGACGTGTTCGTCGAAGAATCGGGTCGTGTCGACATCGAAGCCGAGTCGGCGCAGCCCGTTCCCGTACCGCCGGTTCGGCACTGACGAGGTCATCTCCAAGGCGGCCAGGTGCCCGGCGATGGCGCCGCGCAACCGGCGGTGGAGACCGAAGAAGGTCATGGTGTTGGCCCAGGCCAGCGTGATCGCGGGTACCTCGTTGAGGTAGTGACCGTAGCTGTCGTCCAGACCCAGTCCCCGCATGCTGGTGGCGAACAGTGCCGAGTGCATCCAGTCCGGCCGGCCGCCGCCATACTCGTCGGATTGGATCTCCGCCAGCGCCGCCTTGGCCCGGCCGGTCATCCTCGGGATTCCCCACGTGTGCGGATCGGCCTCCTTGAGGTGATAGATCGAGCGGTGAGCCAGGAATTCGGCGTACTGCACGTGAGTGCCATGACGCGCAAGGTGCTTGGACATGCTTGGGCTGTCGTCGTCCCTGACGAGTTCCGCGAGGGCAGTCGCCACCTCCGCTGGCAGTACGGGCGGACCCGGCAGCTTCGGCGCCACCAGCGCGCGAAGGTCCTGCTCGAAGATCACCTCCAGCTCATCGGTGGCGGCGACGAGGTCGGAATGCCATTCCCAGCGGTCGGCCACATCAGAGAAACCGCGATAGTGCAACTCGTACATGATCCATAGGCTGAGCTGGACGTCCTCGTCCGTCAGCGTGCTATCTGCGGCCGCTGCAACCGAATGCGCCAAACTTCTCAGGTCCGGCAGTGGGATCGGATCGCCGATCAGGCGCATCCTCAGCTCCGCGCTGAGCGGTCCCCGCAGGCGCACATCGGCAAGGAGATCGTCGTGACCGCCCGAGGCGTTCAGGGTCGTGGCGCTTCGCTGCACGTTCACTTCAGTACCCGAGGCACATGTCGACAAACACCTGGTGAACCCGAGCTGCCGGCGCCGTGCTGACGTGGCCGCGGTTTGCCGCTGGGCCATACGGGATAGTCCTGCATCGTGACCGTCCCTCCCGATCGCGCCCGCCCATCACGCACACCGGAGATCACCATTTACCCCGATGGCCCGATGCTGCTCCGGGGTGACGTGACGATCGTGTTGCCGAGCGGCGACCACCTTGAGCGGCGACGCCGGGTGATCGCGTTGTGCCGATGTGGGCACAGCGCCTTGACCCCGCTGTGCGACGGAACTCACAAGCAGCTCTGGCGCCGCGGCAAGCAGTCAGATCTCCGGCGTCGCGAGATCGATGCAGAGGGCTGACCGACCGGCGGCGAGCGTGATGATCACCGGTGCCTCCAGCGGCATCGGTGCAGCCGTCGCCATGAAACTTGCCGAGCGCGGCAGCCGGTTGGCCCTGCTAGCTCGAAACCTGGCAGAACTTGAAAACGTAGCTGCCCGCTGCCGGGACCGCGGCGCAGCCGAGGTGCGGGTGCTGGCCGCGGACGTCGCAGAGGCGGGTGACGTTCAAACGTGCATTGATTCGGTGCTGGCCGATTGGGGGGTTTTCGATCTTGTCGTCCACTCGGCCGGAGTGGCCGGATACGGGCTGGTGACGGAGATGCCGCCTGAGGCGTTCGACCGCATCGTACGGACCAACGTCTCCGGCTCTGCGAATGTCCTTCGGTCAGTGATCCCGGCGATGCGGGATCGCAATGCCGGCACGGTGGTGATCACCGGATCGATCATCGGACACTTGGCAGTGCCCTATATGTCGGCCTACACCGTCAGCAAGTGGGGCTTGCGG
>DASQUD010000005.1:0-4708 GCA_035641455.1 Propionibacteriaceae bacterium
GACCGCATCGGCCCTGGTCGCGATGCTGCTCGAGCGGGTGGCCTATCGGCCGTTGCGCGGGAGTCCCCGGCTGATCCCGTTCATCACCGCGATCGGGGCCTCGTTCTTTCTTCAGTACGCGGTGGCCGGTCTCGTCGGAACGGATGTCAAGTCCTACCCGAGCGTGGACGCGTTGAGCGGATCGCTGACCATCGCCGGCTTCCGTATCCTCAAGGTTCACCTGCTGGTGATCGTGGCGGCACTGGTGATGATGGCGGGCCTGTACCTCTACGTCGAGAGGACGAAGGCCGGCCGGGCCATGCGGGCCGTTGCGGAAGACCAAGAGATCGCCCGTCTCATGGGCATAAATGTCAACCGCACCATCGCCCGCGTGTTCGTGGTTGGTGGCGCCATGGCCGGAGCGGCCGGGCTGCTGTTCGGGCTGGTGTTCGGGAACGTGCACTTCTTCAGCGGGTTTTTACCCGGGATCAAGGCTTTCACGGCCGCCGTGTTGGGCGGCATCGGCAACATCGTCGGCGCCATGGTCGGTGGGCTGACCCTGGGCAGCGTCGAGTCGTTGGGACCCAGCCTGGTGCTGGTCGGGCTCGACGTCCCCGCAGCCCACCAGCTCAAGGACGTGGTGGCGTTCTCCACTCTCGTCCTGGTGCTGATCTTCCGGCCCACCGGCATCCTCGGCGAGCGTGTGAGCGAGCGGGCATAGCGTTGGCTAACCCGAGCGTTCCGACGACGGCGCCGGTGGGCGCCGAGGCCGCGTTGCTGCCCGCGCGGCAGGTCGACCTCGGGCGAGCGGTCCGCCTCGGGCTCCTCGGCGGAGGCACCGCCGTTTTCGTGTCGGCAATCGGGATGGTCCAGGCGTTCTCCGAGCGAGACGTGCTCGGGCAGGTCTCGCTCGGCTCACTGTTGCTGGCCGCAATGCCGCTCGTCTTCGGCTACCTCGCCGGGCAGCCGCCGCCTGTCCTGCAGGGGTTCGCGCCCCCTGCCCGCGGATGGCGCAATGTAGCCGGCGGCCTTCTCGCGGGGCTGGTCAGCGGCACGGTCATGGTGGGCTTTGTCGTGTTGCTCGCGACCGTCGACCTCCGCGGCGTCTTCCTCAACCTGACGCCCCAACTGGTTCGGACCGAGCCTCGGCTGCTCACCTACGGCCTGGATCTCGGGCCCGGCATCGTGGTGATCTTGGCACTGGGTATCGCCCTCGGCGGCATCGGAGGCGCGTTGCACCTCCTGCGCGAGCTGTGGCGCCGGGCACTGTTCGCCGGAGCACTGTGGGTGCTCGTCTTCGCACTGATGGGTGCCCTCATCGCGCAGGTGTTCCGGGGTATCCAACAGGTGCTGCGGATCTGGACGTCGCCGGTCGCCGACTTCCTGTACGAGCCGAGCGGTGCGTTGAGCATCCCCGGTGCGGTAGTGATCGGGGCGCTGGCGTCGGGCAGCTACCTGCTAGTCAAGCGAGAGCACCGTTCGCCGGTCCGCGAGCGGCTCAGTAAGCTGCCCGACCGTTCGCGCCGGATCCTCCGGTTGACCCTTCTGGCCGGCGCTCTGTTCGTCCTGGGCCTGCTGCCACAGGTGATTGGCCCATTCCTCAGCGAGGTCCTCAACATCGCCGGCATCTTCCTGCTCATGGCGCTGGGCCTAAACATCGTCGTCGGATTCGCGGGGTTGCTCGACCTGGGCTACGTCGCGTTCTTCGCGGTGGGCGCGTACACGACCGCGCTGCTGACATCGCCACAGTCCAGCCTGGGCGTGGGCTGGATCTTCTGGGCTGCCGTGCCGTTCGTCGTTCTCGCCGCCGCGGTCTCAGGGCTGCTCGTGGGAACCCCCGTGCTCCGCATGCGAGGAGACTACTTGGCCATCGTGACCCTGGGATTCGGTGAAATTGCCCGGCTGCTCTTCCTGTCCGACTGGCTACAGCCGACATTCGGGGGTGCCCAAGGCATCATCCAAGTCCAGGACATCACGATCGGGCCGATCGAGATCCGGGGCCCGCAGGCGTTCTTCTACGCGATCTTCTTCTTCATCCTGCTTGCCACATACATCTCATACTCGCTGCAGGACTCCAGGGTCGGCCGCGCCTGGATGGCCATGCGAGAGGACGAGACCGTGGCCGAGGCCATGGGCGTCAACATCGTGACCGCCAAGCTGTCCGCGTTCATCATGGGCGCCATCCTGGCCGGCTTCGGTGGTGCCCTGTTCGCGACCAAGATCGGCTCGGTCTTTCCGCACAGCTTCGATGTGATCGTCTCCATCACTGTGCTCGTCGTGATCATCGTGGGTGGCATGGCCAGCGTGCCCGGAGTCGTCGTCGGTGCCTTCGTCCTGGTTGGCCTGCCCGAGCTGCTGCGGGAGTTCGAGGAGTACCGGTTCCTCCTCTACGGCGCGTTGTTGATCTTCATGATGCTGCGCCGACCCGAGGGCTTCATCCCCAACAGGCGGCGGGTGCAGGAACTGCATGAGGATGAGGTCACGCAGGATGCTTGGTTGCGCGCTCAGGCCGTCGAACAGCGGGATACAGGCGCCACGCGCGCCGGCCGGGCCCAGGCGGGCTGAGCGCAATGGTGCTGATCGACATCCGGAACCTCACCAAAGACTTCGGCGGAGTTCGAGCCATTCGCAGCCTCGACATCACCGTTGCCGAGGGAGGCATCGTCAGCATTATCGGGCCCAACGGAGCCGGGAAGACAACGCTCTTCAATCTCATCACCGGAATGATCCCGCCGGATGACGGTGAGATCCTCTTCGACGGCCACAGCCTCGTGGGCCTGCGTCCCAGCCAGATCCTCGAGCTCGGTGTTGCCCGCACGTTCCAGAACGTTCGACTGTTTCCTGAGATGACCGTGCGGGAGAACGTGATGGTGGCGCGGCACTGCCGTACGACGTCGGGAATGCTCAAGGCGATCCTGCGAACCCGGTCGTTCCGGCGCGAGGAGGAGGACACCCGACAGCGGGCCGAACAAGCGCTGGCGTTCTTCGGCACCCGCCTGGTCGGGTGGCGCTTCGACACGCCCGCGCACTCTCTGTCGTACGCGAACCGGCGCCGGTTGGAGATCGCTCGGGCGCTGGCGTCTGGGCCGAAGCTGATCCTGCTCGACGAGCCCACCGCGGGAATGAACCCCGTGGAGACGCACGAGCTCACTGAGCTGGTCAGACGTGTGCGGGACGAGATGGGTGTCACGGTCGTCGTGATCGAGCACGACATGCGGGTCGTGAGGGGAGTCTCGGAACGGGTCCTGGTGCTCGACTACGGAGAGAAGATCGCCGACGGGACCTATGACGACGTTGCCGGCAACGAGCGGGTCATCGAGGCGTATCTCGGCAGGAAGGCGACGACGGCATGAGCGACGGCGCGGCTGGCGTCGCACGTCCGGCGTCGACGGCCCAGGAGGGCGCGGCTGCGACGTCGCAGCCGATCCTTCAGTTGCGCGACGTGAGCACGCACTACGGCCCGATCCAGGTGCTGCGCGGGGTCAACGTGCAGATCTATCCGGGCGAGATCGTCTGCCTGCTGGGCGGCAACGCCAGCGGCAAGACCACCACACTCAAGACCATCCTCGGATATGTCGTGCCGACCCAGGGAGATGTGCTGTTCGACGGCCAGCGCGTCAACGGGGTGTACACGCAGCAGTTGGTCGAGATGGGCATCTCGATGGTGCCGGAGAACCGGCGGCTGTTCAAACGCATGACGGTGCGCGAGAACCTCGAGCTCGGCTGCTATCTGCGGGGGAACCGCGTGGAGATCGAGGAGGACTATGAACGCGTCTTCCAGCTCTTCCCGCGGGTCAAGGAGCGCATCAACCAGCGAGCCGGGACACTCTCCGGCGGGGAGCAGCAGATGGTCGCCATGGCCCGGGCGTTGATGGCGCGCCCCAAGGTGCTGCTGATGGACGAGCCGTCGATGGGGTTGGCCCCGGTACTCGTCGAGCAGAACTTCGAGATCATCCAACGAGTCAACGAGCAGGGCACCACGATCTTCGTTGTCGAGCAGAACGCCAACATGGCGCTTTCCATCGCTGACCGCGGGTACGTCCTGCAGACCGGGCTGATCGTCCTGTCCGACACCGCGCAGAACCTGCTAAAGAACCCACAGATGCAGGCGGCGTACCTCGGCGGACTCTGATTCGCCGACCACCAGCAGCGCCATATTGGCTCACCCGAGTGCTGGACGGGCCGCCCGCCACGACCGGGCTCCGCCCTCGGAGCGCCCCGACAAACGCGTTGACGCACTAGCCGTCAGCGACGGGAGCGTTGATCCCAGCTGGGACCGGTGATGCGATCAGCGGCCTGTCAGGCGTTTTGCCGAGACCGTCTCGACTCAGTTGTCACAGGAGTTCACGCTTCTGCCGCAGACGGATCGGTCGTGCCGATGGATGGTTGCTCGACGAAGGGCGTGGAGTGCCCTCGTTCGCTGTCCGGGCTTAGCCACCCGGTTACCGGCCGAGTGCCAGGATGGCATCGTGCTAGACGTCGAACTGGTGGGAGAGGAATCCGGGGTCGTCGAGTCGTTCCGGGCATGCTTGTCATCGGTCTTGGAGGTCCCACTAGCATCGGTACCTCAAACCGATCCCGATCTGCACGCGGCGATCGGCGGCTGGCGGACGTGGCTTGCTGGGCGTGGCTTCGGCCTGGTGTCAATCGCCAACGCGTCCACCTTTCAGTGGCCGGGCTATTGGATCGCGGTGCTGGAACCCACAGACGGCTCGGCTGAGCAGGCCAT
>DASQUD010000006.1:0-2819 GCA_035641455.1 Propionibacteriaceae bacterium
AGCTCGGCCTGACCGCGTTGGTCACTTCCATCACCAAGCTGTCGCCGGTGGGCGCCGCGGCGATCCTGGCCGAGACTGGTGACCCCACCCGGTTCATGACTGCCCGGGCGCTCAAACACGCCGGCCTCGCGCGGGTTCGACTCATCGTGCTCCCCGGTTGAACGTCTGTTGAGGGGGTGGGCGGAGCCGAGATCGAGCAAGTAGGGATTCTGGTGCGGAAGGGCTTGCAGCCAGGACCGTCGAGTGCCATCACAAGTGGATCGAGATGCTCTGGCGGTTGCGCTGCGGATCACCTGACCAGCGGCTCTGCGCTCCGGACCGATGAGACGACGTCGAGGATCGCTCGAGTGGTGGCGGCGGAGTCTTCTTCGTCCGCGATCAGCGCTTGGTGGTCGGCGCCGTCGATGACGCGGTGCACGCTGTTGGTCGACAACGTCGCCAGGTTCTCATGCCTCGCTATCAAGGTGGCATCACTTCCGCTGCCTGCTGTCAGGACGACCAATGGGTTGTCGCCGAAGCGACTCAGTGACGCCGCTTGGCCCATCGAGGCGTTCGCTTGGAGGTACTTGGGCGGCCCCGCATTTTCCGGACTGCTGTTATGGGTCTTTTCACGCTGCGAGCTGCTGACTCAGGTATTCGTCGTGGACCTCTTTAGGGGTCCGGTAGCCGAGTGCCGAGTGGAGTCGCTTGGTATTGTAGCGGAACTCGATGTAACGTGTCACGTCTGTGCGGGCGTGTTCCCGGGTCGGGTAGGCAGTGCGATTGACTTGTTCGACTTTCAGCGCCGCATTAAAGGATTCCGCCTGGGCGTTGTCGAAACAGGTTCCGGTCCGGCCCACCGATCGGCGAACACCGAGCTCGGCGGTGGCCTTGGCGAACGCCTCACTGGTGTATTGCGTGCCGCGATCGGAGTGGAATATCGCCCCGTCGACCAGTGTGTAGTTTCGGGCCGCCATGTGCAGGGCGTCGATGACCAACTCGGCGCGCATATGGGCGGCGATCGCATAGCCGATACAGGCCTTGGTGTGACAGTCGATGACCGTGGCGAGGTAGCAGAAGCCCTCCCAGGTCGGCAGGTAGGTGATGTCACCGACGAGCTTGGCGCCCGGCGCGTCGGCGTTGAAGTCGCGGGCCACCAGGTCCGGGATCGGCGTGGCGTCGCCGGCCACCGTCGTCGTGGGCCGCCACGGCCGGGGCTGGCAGGCGACCAGGCCCAGCTCACGCATGATCGCTCGCACCAGCTCCGGGCTGCACCGCTCGCCCTGGCGGGCCAGCCAGGCGTGGACCCGGCGATGCCCGTAGGTCTGCTCCGAGTCCTCGAAGATCCACCCGATGAGAACGGCCAGGTGCGCCCGGCGCCGGGTGGTCGCCGAGGCCGGCCGGTCCCGCCACTCGTAATAGCCCGAGGTCGACACTCCCATCCAGATGCACATCTTCACGATCGGGAACAGCGCCTTCTCTCCATCGATGAATTCGAACTTCGCGCTCACCGATACTCCTGGGCGAAGAAGGCGGCCGCTTTTCCCAGGAACTCGGCTTTCATCCTCAACTCACGGTTTTCTCGCTCGAGCTCGCGAAGGCGCGCACGATCCGAGATCGTCAGTGGCGGCTCCTCGTCGGCGTGCTCGACACGATACTTGTTCAGTCGGGTAGCCCGGGGGAATCTCACCCCCGGGCTCCCACAGAACCGTGCGTGAATCTCTCGATTCACACGGCTCTTATCATCTGATCCACTCGAACGTGCCCGTCCATTGCCAGTGCGCGAAGAGACGACGGTGCCGGTTCACAAGACCGTCCCACCATCTCTTGACGCGTTTGAACGAGGCCAGTCGTCGATACTTCTTGCGAGCCCAGCGCACCAGGTAGCCGTTGATGCGCTTGAGGAGGGGATGCAGCTTCGACCGGAAGAACCGGCCGTAGTAGTTCATCCAGCCCCGCACGATCGGGTTGATCCGCTCGGCGAGCTCGGTCAGGTCGTGCCGGGTGCGTGCGTGCAACCTCCAACCGCGAACCTCGCGGCTGATCTTCTTCAGGGCCTCCGGGCTGATCGCGGGCGCGAACGCCGTGAACATGACGCCGCGTCTGCTCTTCACCGATCGAGGACAGAACATGAACCCCAGGAACCTGAACGACGTGTGCTCGCTCGAGCCGCGCCGATTGTCGTCCTTGCAGTACACGATCTTGGTCTTGTCGGGATGCAACCGCAGCCCGACCTCATCCATCCTGTCGGCGAGCGCCGCCCACACCGCTCGGGCTTGGCGCTCGGTCACACAGTGCACCACCGCGTCGTCGGCATACCGCTCGAACCCCACGGTCGGGAACTCACGCTCCAGCCAGGAATCGAACGCGTAATGCATGAACAGGTTGGCCAAAACGGGCGAAACCGCCGACCCCTGTGGGGTCCCCCGGTCTCGTTCCCGCAGGGTGCCGTCGGGCAGTTGCAGCGGGGCGGTCAGCCACCGTTTCACATACAACACAACCCAACGCTGGTCGGTGTTGACCTCCACCGCCTTGATCACGAGATCGTGATCGACGGAATCGAAGAACTTCTGGACATCCAAATCCAACACCCAGTCCTTCTTCTGGCACCGCAGCCGGCATTTCTCCAGCGCATCCAACGCTGACCGGTTGGGCCGGTACCCGTAGGAGTCGTCATGAAAGATCGACTCCGTGCGGGGCTCCAACGTCAGCGCCACCACGGTCTGCGCTATTCGATCCGCCACGGTCGGCACCCCGAGGACCCTCGTCCCACCACCATGGGGTTTGGGTATCTCCACCGCCTTCACCGGAGGCGGAAAGTACGTCCCCGACGACATCCG
>DASQUD010000007.1:0-9140 GCA_035641455.1 Propionibacteriaceae bacterium
TGCAGCACTCAATCCGTTTGATCGGGTCCGGGATGTCGAAATGGATGCCGGCCAACTCACTTACTGCACGGTCGGCGAGCTGCTGCATCCACTCCCGGAATGCTTCCGCCCCGCGGATCTGTCGTTGCGGGTCGTCGTCCAGCGCGGCGCACGCCGCTTTGATGTCGGCGCTGCCGATCAGGTCTTCGGCGATCGCCCGCTGTTCGTTCTGAATGCGGTGCAGCTCGTCGAAGCCCCACGCGTACGTCTCCTCCAGATCGATCGCGGCACCGAGGAAGTAGCGCGAGTCGAGGGCATAGCGTTCCTCACCGACCGCATCCAAGCGGGGCGCCAGTGGCGCCAGCTCGGCACCGAGCCAGCTCGCGAAGTCGTCGAAGGCGATCCGCCCCTGGTCAGCGGCGACCACGAGTTCGGAGTGCAAGGAGTCCGGCAAGTCGTCGGGCGCTTGCGCGACCAAGCCGGCGAAGAAATCGTCGTCCCCCGTCTGGCCAGTCCATGATCTGATCTGCTCGATCGTCCCGTTGATCTGCCGGACAGCCGAAACGTTGCCATCGCGGGCCTCGGCGCGCAGGGTCTCCCGGACACCACCGAGCGGCAGATCCAGCTTCCGCAGCCGTGCCGCGATGTTGCGCCAGGCCTGCTCGCCATCAGTCGGCATCAGATCGAAGGTGGACCGAATCTCCTGAGCTGGGCCCGCGATGACGCTGACCCGGGATTGGCTGATGTGCGCGTCGTGGAGCTCCACCTCCAAGCCCAGGCGCTCGAGCATGGCCTCCTTGGCCGTGTGCTCGCGGTCGTCGGACGCATCGGCGGACCGCAGCGCGGCGATCGTGCTGCGGGTGTGCGCGATCTGCTCCTTCAGCCCGTCCGGCGAGTAATCCCCCCACTCGTGATCATGGCCTTCGACGCCAAGATAGGTGGCGATCTCGGGATAGCGCGCCACGCATTCGTCGACGTAGCGATCCGCGATCGAATCCACGGCGCGAGCAGTCGCGCCCGATGACTGGACGGCGCGAGCAGTCGCGCCCGACGACTGGACGGCGCGAGCAGTCGCCCGTGGTGACTCGACGGCGCGAGCCGTCGGGCCGTGCGGCTCGGTCAGCGCCGACCACCGCCGAGCAAGCCACCGAGCATGTCCAGAACTGAGCCACCCGAAGCACTCGCGGCGCCGCCGCCCATGCCGCCAAGGATGGAGCCGAGCACGTCACCCACGCTGCCGCTGGGTTGAACCTCGGTGCCGGTGGTCGTCCCGCCGCGCATCCGCGATGCCAGGTAGGAGAGCACGATCGGTGCCAGCAGCGGCAGCAGCTTCTTGATCAAGTCCGCCCTTCCACCACCCAGATTGCCGCCGATGGTCTGAGCCACCTGGTCGGTGTTCGAGCCGAAGATGTTGCCGACGATCTTCTGACCATCATCGGTGTCGACCTGGTTGAGGTCGACACCACCGGCCACCAGATCGGGCGGGTGCTTGTCCAAGGCCCCGGTGAGCGAAGCCGCACCAGAGGGGTCGGCGGCATTGGCCTGCAGCCCACCCAGCAGCGCCGGCAATGCCTGCCGAACGGCTGACTCTGCGGTCGTGGGATCGACGCCGAGCCGGTCCGCCAGCGCGTTCATCGGGATACCAGCGACAATGTCGTCCAGATCGTCCATGTGCCCTTCCGCCTTGGCTGCCTACGGGCAGCGCGCCGTCTCACTCTAACGCCGGACCCAGCCCCGTCAGCTCGCCCGGCCGGACGCTCGCCAGACGCCCGGACCCGGGCGGATCGGAGCGCGCACGTTCCGCCAGTAGGCCGACCAACCGTTGTCGGTTCGAGGAGTGTCCGACGGCGCCTCGGCGTTGGAACCGCGACCGCGTAAGACCATCAGCAGCGCGGCCAGCTCCTCCTCAGTCGGATTGCCCTTGATCACACGAACGGGTTCGGTCACAGGGGGATGTTCCCGTGCTTCTTGGGGGGCAGGCTCTGCCGTTTCGTCCGCAGCAGGCGTAGCACGCGGGTGATCTCGACACGTGTCTCGTGCGGGACGATCACCGCGTCAACATAGCCCCGCTCAGCGGCGATGTAGGGGTTGGCCAGCTCATCGTCGTACTCGGTGATCAGCTCGGCGCGCAATTCTTCCGGCTGGCCGGACTTGGCGATCTCCTTGCGGTAGAGGATGTTCACTGCGCCCTGAGCGCCCATCACCGCGATTTGAGCGGTGGGCCAGGCCAGGTTGAAGTCCGCGCCGAGATGCTTGGAACCCATCACGTCGTACGCGCCGCCGTACGCCTTCCGGGTGATGACGGTGACCAGCGGGACGGTGGCTTCGGCGTAGGCGTAGATCAACTTCGCGCCCCGCCGAATGATGCCGTTCCATTCCTGATCGGTGCCAGGCAGGAAGCCAGGCACGTCGACGAAGGTGATCACGGGCACGTTGAAGGCGTCGCAGGTGCGGACGAAGCGCGCAGCCTTCTCAGACGCGTCGATGTCCAGGCAGCCGGCGAAGTGCAGCGGCTGGTTGGCGACGATGCCCACGCTGCGGCCGTCGATCCGGCCAAATCCGATGATCACGTTGGGCGCGAACAGGGATTGCACCTCGAGGAAATCACCGTCATCCAGCACCCGGGCGATGACTTCATGCATGTCGTACGGCTGATTGGGGGAGTCCGGGATCAAGGTGTCGAGATCGCGGTCGGTGTCGGAGGGATCGAGGTCGTTCTCGAAGTCGAACGAGGGCGGATCCTCGAGGTTGTTCTGAGGCAGAAAACCGAGCAGTGTCTGGACGTAGGAGATGGCGTCCTCCTCGTCCGCCGCCAAGTAATGGGCATTCCCGGACTTCGTGTTGTGAGTTCGTCCACCGCCCAGTTCTTCCATGGTGACGTCTTCACCAGTCACGGCCTTGATCACCTCCGGGCCGGTGATGAACATCTGCGCAGTCTGGTCAACCATCACGACGAAGTCGGTCAAGGCCGGAGAGTAGACGTGTCCGCCGGCGGCGGGTCCCATGATCAATGAGATCTGGGGGATCACGCCAGAGGCATGGGTGTTCCGGCGGAAGATCTCTCCGTACAGCCCGAGCGAGACCACCCCCTCCTGGATGCGTGCTCCGCCGCCTTCGTTGAGGCCGATCAACGGGCAACCGGTCTTCAGCGCGAAGTCCAGGATCTTGACGATCTTCTCGCCGTACACCTCGCCCAGGCTGCCGCCGAAGATCGTCACATCCTGGCTGAAGACGCACACCGGGCGGCCGTCGACGGTGCCGAAGCCGGTGACGACGCCGTCTCCGTACGGGCGCTTTTGCTCCAGACCGAACGACGTGGCACGGTGCCGGGCGAATTCATCCAGCTCGGTGAAGGATCCGGGATCCAGCAAGAGCTCCACTCGCTCGCGCGCGGTCTTCTTGCCCTTGGCGTGCTGCTTCTCCACCGCAGCCTTGGAGCCGGCATGAACCGCCTCGTCGATCCGGCGATCCAGGTCCGCCAGCTTGCCTGCCGTCGTATGCACATCGCGTCGCTCACCGCGAGGGCTGGTGTCCGCTTCCCTCGCGCTGTCTGTATCGCGTCGCTCACCCCGGCCGGTGTCGTTCGCTTCGCTCACGCGGCCAGGGTCGTTTGCTTCGCTCACGCTGGCTGTCTCCGTCGCGGCGGTGGGGCGGTCCATATGTGTGGACTCTAGCCACTGTATAGAGGACGTGTGGCCATCGTGGACCCGATCGACGAGGCAAGGCTTCGCCTGGCCCTGTTGCGTGATGACAGCCCCTGGGCGGATCTCCGAGTGGTCGACGAAGCCGGCTCCACCAACCTCGATCTGATCGCGCAGGCTCGTGGCGGCGCTCCCTCAGGCTGCGTGCTGATCGCGAATTTTCAATCCGCCGGCCGGGGTCGGCGGGGGAGAACCTGGTCGGCCCCTTCCGGGAGTGGAGCGGCGGTGTCGGTGTTACTGCATCCGGTCGATGTGGCGCCCGCTCGTTGGGGCTGGCTGCCGCTGGTGGCGGGACTGGGGGTGGTTGAAGGCCTGCGGCAGTATCCGGGCGTGCCAGCGTCACTGAAGTGGCCGAACGACGTGCTGATCGGTGACGGCAAGGTTGCCGGGATCTTGGCCGAGCGGATCGACACGCCGCGAGGCCCGGCGGTGGTCGTCGGATTCGGGGTCAACGTGCACCTCACGGCTGCCGACCTGCCCGTACCGTCAGCCACGTCGCTCGCCATCCACGCCTCCGAGTCGGCATTGCCCGGTCCACTTTCCCGAACTGAGGTGGTCCGTAGCTGTCTGGATGTGTTCGGTGCGTTATACCTCGCGTGGCGGAAGGGCGAGCAGGACCAGGAGTTGGCTGCTTCGTACCGGGAACGGTGCGCGACGATCGACCGCCGGGTACGGGTCGAGCTGGTCGGGGGGCGACCGATAGAGGGGACCGCAACGGGCGTGGACGGCGGCGGACGGCTGGTGATTCGGACTGATTCGGGCGTTCAGGTCCTCAGCGCAGGAGACGTGATTCACCTGCTGAGTGTCTAGCCTTGAACCGTGGCGTTCTCACCGAAGCTGCTCGGTGCCGATGAGCGTGTGGTGATCCACACCCGGACGCACCCCAAACGGCTGATCTTGCCGGCCGTGGCATTGGTGGTCCTCTGTCTAGGAGTCGGCGTTGGGTCGGCACTGATTCCCGAGGCCGCACGCCCGATCGGTCAGCTGGCCATCGCGCTGGTCGGCCTGGTGCTGGCGGTGTGGTGGGTCGTTGTCCCGTTCCTTCGTTGGTGGACTACCACCTACACCGTCACGAATCGACGCCTCATCATGCACCGGGGAATCCTCACCAAGGTCGGCAAGGACATGCCGTTGATGCGGATCAACGACGTCTCGTACGAGCGCAGCTTGCTTGATCGCATGCTCGGTTGTGGCACGCTGTTCATCCAGACCGCAGCCGAGGGAGGCACCATCAAGCTCGACGACGTGCCGCACGTCGAGCGGCTTCACCTGGAGATGACCGAGCTGCTGTTCGGCACCACGCCGGATGCCCGGCGCCTTCCGGGCTCCGATCCTGATCGGCAGGGTGGCATGTGAGCGTCCGGGTCGAGCGACCGGCACCGCTGGTCGCTGAACTGACCTTGGACCGGCCGGAAGCGCTCAACGCCATCTCGACCGATGTGGCCCGCCAGCTGGCCGTAGCGTGCGAAGAGGTCCTCGAGGACGATGCCTTGAGTGCGGTGATCATGACAAGTTCGATCGCCAAAGCTTTCTGCGTGGGTGCCGACCTGAAGGAGCGGGCGGCATTCAGCGACCATGATCTGCGACGGCAGCGGCCCATCATCGAAGACGCCTTCGGCGCTGTCCGGAACATTCCCATCCCGACGATCGCCGCGGTAGAGGGCTTTGCGCTCGGCGGCGGTTGCGAGCTCGCGCTCTCTTGCGACCTGATCGTCGCATCCGAAACGGCGGTATTCGGGCTACCCGAGGTCGGCCTGGGGTTGATTCCGGGAGGCGGTGGGACGCAGCTGTTACCCCGGCGGGTCGGCTGGAATCGTGCGGCTGATCTGATCTTCACCGGCCGGCGGATCGACGGGAATGACGCCTTTCGGCTCGGTCTTGCGGACCGGTTCGTTTCAGCCGGAACGGCGCGCGAGACGGCCCTCCAGCTAGCGGTCGCCGTCGCGGCCAATTCCCCGGTCAGCCTTCGCGCGGCCAAGCTGGCGCTGCGTCGCGGCTTCGACGTCGATCTGCCCAGCGGTCTGCTGATCGAGAATGAGAGCTGGGAGCACGCAGCCTACTCAGAGGACCGCCGTGAGGGGATCGCGGCCTTCGTGGGCCGGCGGGAGCCTCGGTGGCCGAGTGCGCGGCGCGAGGGATGAGTGAACCTCGGGCTTCACAGCTCCCCCAGCCAGTCGAGCTGCCGCTCGATGAGCGGGAGAGCGCACTCGGGTTGCGTGATCAGCTGGTGCGCTTCGTGCTCACCGGGGGGTTGTCGGCGATCGTCGACTTCGGGCTTCTGGTGACATTGATGGCGATGGGTCTGAGCCATACTCCGGCCAAGGCGCTCTCCTTTCTCGCCGGCACTACGACGGCCTACCTGATCAACCGGCGCTGGACGTTCCGGGCCAGTCCGTCAACGCGGCGCTTCCTGGCCGTCGTTGCGCTCTACGCTCTCACCTTCGCCCTGCAGGTGGGTCTGTTCAGCGCGCTGTACGTGTGGCTCACCGACCAAGGCCTGCGTCGAGTGGTCGTTCAGGTGATCGCCTTCGTCATCGCCCAGGGCGTGGCTACCACCGTCAACTTCGCAGTCCAGCGCTCGGTCATCTTCAAGCTCAGGTAACCATTCTTCTGGCTCGCGCTCGCTCGCACGAGGGCCCGGTACGCTTCGGCGAGTGAGTGCTCGCCCGTTCACGGTCGGCATCATCGGTGGCGGGCAGCTCGCGCGGATGATGTACGCCGCGTCGATCAGCCTCGGTGTGCGGATACGGCTGCTTGCCGAAGGGCCGGAATCCTCCGCGGCGAGCATCGTGCACGACGTCACGGTCGGCGACTACACCGACCCGCCGACCGTACGGGCCTTCGCCGCCGGCTGCGACGTCGTGACTTTCGATCATGAGCACGTCCCCACCGGCCTGCTCCGCGACCTGGAAGCGGCCGGCGCGCGGGTGCGGCCGGGACCGGCGGCATTGCTCCATGCGCAGGACAAGGCGATCATGCGGGACCGGCTGACCGCCCTGGGAGCGCCCTGCCCGGCCAACCGGGTGGTCGCCGAGGAGGCAGCGCTGATCGCCTTCGGGGACGAACACGGCTGGCCGGTGATCGCCAAGACGTCTCGCGGTGGCTACGACGGGAAGGGCGTCTGGCGGATCGACTCGGCTGCCCAGGCCGCTGAACCGTTCCGCGACCTCGGGGAGGGCGTGCAAATCGTCGCCGAGGAGTTCGTGGACTTCACCCGTGAACTGAGTGCCCTCGTAGTCCGCTCGCCGGCAGGCCAGGCTGCGGCCTATCCGATCTCAGAATCGGTACAGCGCAATGGGATCTGTGTCGAGACGATTACGCCGGCGCCAGACCTGACCGAGGCCCAGGCGACCGGGGCACAACAGCTCGCCTTGACCATCGCCGCCGAACTGAGCGTGGTCGGTGTGCTCGCCGTCGAACTCATGCAACGGGCCGACGGCTCGATCGTGGTCAACGAGTTGGCGATGCGGCCGCACAACACCGGCCACTGGACCATCGACGGCGCGTACACCTCGCAGTTCGAGAACCACCTGCGCGCGGTCCTCGATCTGCCCCTGGGTGATCCGAGCGCCCGAGTGCCGTGGACGGTGATGGTCAATGTCCTCGGTGGCAGCATCGATGATCTTCCGTCGGCGTTGCTGCATTGCTTCGCTCGGGATCGCAGGCTCCGGGTGCAGCTCTACGGCAAGCAGGTGCGGTCGGGACGCAAGGTCGGCCATGTCACCGCCTTCGGCGATGATCTCGACAGCACCCGCCGGCGGGCCCGGCATGCCGCGGCGTACCTGAGAGGAGATCCGGATGCTTGACTCAGCGCCGACGCCCCGGGTCGGCATTGTCATGGGGTCCGACTCCGACTGGCCGGTGATGGGCGCGGCGGCGACGGCGCTGGCCGAGTTCGACGTGCCGTTCGAGGCTGATGTGGTCTCCGCCCACCGGATGCCAGCCGCCATGATCAATTACGGCCGGAATGCGCACGACCGCGGGCTTCAGGTGATCATCGCCGGAGCCGGCGGCGCCGCCCACCTGCCCGGCATGCTGGCCGCAGTCACCCCGTTGCCGGTGATCGGTGTCCCGGTTCCCCTGAAGTACCTGGACGGGATGGACTCACTGCTTTCCATCGTTCAGATGCCAGCTGGGGTCCCCGTCGCCACTGTCGCCATAGGTAATGCCCGGAACGCCGGCCTGCTCGCCGTTCGTATCCTGGCGGCGGGTGACCCTGATCTGCGGCAGCGGATGCTCGACTTCCAAGATCAGCTCCGTCAGGTCGCAGAGGCCAAGGGCGCCGCCGTACGAGCGAACTCGCGGCCCGACCAGCCGGCCTAGCCGGTCAGCACTGAACGGTCCTGCCGGCCAGCGCGGGAGCGCAGGAGCAGCGTCGATCCGGCCGCTCCCACGAGCACTCCACCAATGCCAACGGCCGCCACCAAGCCGACGCTCGGCGATGCGGCACCCGGCATGGCCGCGTTCGTGACCGCTGCCGGGCTCGATGTCGCGCTGGATGCGGACGAGGATCTGTTGTCGTCCGCCGCAGACGTCTTTTCAAGGCCAGCGTCACGAACCGCGGCGGCGAGGGCCTCAGGGTCGACCGGCCGGTGCCAGGTGCCCGGTAGATCCAAAACTTCGCCGCTGCCGTCGGTCCGCACGACCGTCTGCATCCAGATCCCGTCCTCCGTCGTGACATGAACCCGATCGATGCGCCAGATGCGCATGTCATGGATCAGCCACGTGAGCCTGATCTCGCCAGAGGGGTCGTCCGGCACCGCCGCAGGCTTGTCCGTCGACCCGGTCCCCGACTCGAAAGCACCGACGGCGTCGGCAAGTCGGTCGTAGGCACTGTCGGTGTGGTAAAGCGCGGCGACACGACCGGTCTGCGGGCTCGCCAGCAACACGCTGGTCGGTCCGCCGGCCGAAGCGGATTGGGCGGCGGCGAACCAGCTGACCGCAGCAAGCAGCGCGATCAATGCGACAAGACTTGTCGTGCGGCGGATCACCGCATCTCCAGACGGCATACTGCACCTCCGTTCGATTAACTCTTCGCTGATACACCGGCCGCCTTCATGTGGTTCTGGTGGAGGCCGTCGGCCGGCAGCGGCTAAGGTCACCACCGTGGCCAATGCGGTAGGGGAACTGGCAACGGGGGCTGGCCTGCTGGCCCGCGGACTTGCCTTGATCGTCCGCCGGCCGCGGCTGTTTCTGCTCGGCGCCATTCCGCCGGCCATCAGCTCGCTGATCTTCATCGGTGTGCTCGTCGTGCTCTTCACCCAGCTCGATCCGTTGGTGCGGATGATGACGCCTTTCGCCGAGACCTGGGCACCGCGCACGGCATCGGTAGCCAGAGTCCTCATCGGCCTGACGCTGGCCGGTGGAGTGATCCTGCTGATGGTGATCTCGTTCACCGCGCTGACGCTGGCCCTCGGATCCCCGCTGTACGACAAGATTTCTGAGTCCGTGGACCGCGAG
>DASQUD010000008.1:0-3116 GCA_035641455.1 Propionibacteriaceae bacterium
GCACCGATTCAAACCCAGCCCTTGTGCTCCCGCACGCCTTGCCAGACCAGCCAGGCCCCGCCGATCTCGGGCCATGGCGGCGAGAACGAAGATCGCGATCGACTTCAGAACGAGCATGGCCGGGAGCCTACGGGGCTTGGCTCGGCGACCGGTCGGTCATGAGGGCTTGCAGGAGCGGCCCGCACCACCGGCGCAGCCTTGTTGGTGGCGGCGGCGTAAGAACAACCACTGCACCGCAGCTGAAGCGAGCAGCAGGCCCGCGATCGCTGGCCGGTGATGGCCCAGCCACGGATCGACTGCGTGACGATGGGCATGCTGCAACGCTAAATAGTGCGCAACCGCATGCAGGGCTATTCATTAAGGGTGGTACGCAAGGTCCGGCGCCACGGCAAGGTCCGGGTCCGGGGCGCCCGCGACCTGCGCCTATCTCTGACCATCCGGCCGGGCGGGCAACCTGGTTAGGGACGAGGGAGGCACGCAGGTCGGAGGGGAGCAGCCGAGCACGGCGGATGAGCTGGTTACGGAGGGTTGCTTCGCTCATGGTGTGCTCGTCGGGCGAGGATGAGCCATCGACTGGCAAGCCCGACGGTGGTCACCACAGCTCCAGCGAGCAGCGATGCCCAAGGCAGCGTGGCGACAAGGGTGATACAACCACCGATCCCGAGGACTTGGAGGGCCCGCGGCCAGTGGCGCTGGGAGACAGGTTGGGTGAAGGCTGCAGCGTTGGCGATCGCGTAATAGAGGAGAACGCCGAATGAAGAGAAGCCGATCACTCCGCGGAGGTCGGTGACCAGCACCAGCGCGCTCAGGATGACGGCGAGCGCCAGCTCGGCATGGTGCGGTACGCGGTAGCGGGGATGCACTGCAGAAAGCCAGCCGGGCAGGTCGCCGTGTCGGGCCATGGCGAGAGTGGTTCGTCCAATCCCGGCGATCAGGGCCAGCAACGCGCCCAAAGCCGCGACCGCGGCACCGATCCGCACCACGGGGACCAAAGCGTCGGCCCCGACCGCCTCCAGGGCCTCGGCCAACGGGGCTGTGGCCGCGGCGAGCCTCTCAGGGCCGGCCGCGAGTAGGGCCGACAATCCCACGACTAGGTAGATCGCGACGGTGATGAATAGCGCGATCGGTATGGCGCGAGGAATGGTGCGTTGGGGGTCGCGGACCTCCTCACCCATGGTGGCGATTCGGGCATAGCCGGCGAACGCAAAAAACAGCAGCCCCCCGGCCTGCAGCACTCCATAGATTCCGCCCCAATGGTCCAGGCGGTCGAGGGAGCTGCCGGCGGGTGAAGTCATCAGACCGGCAGCGACCGCGGCCACGAACGCGGTGAGCGCCGCTAGGCTGGCCGCGACCAGGACGCGGGTCAGCACCGCGGTCTTGGTGATGCCACGGTGGTTCAGGGCGGCGAGCCCGAGCACTGCTGCGACTGCGATCAGTCGTTGGGCCCACCACGGTCCCGGCACCACGTAGGCGGCTACGGTCAACGCCATTGCGGCGCACGAAGCGGTCTTGCCGATGACGAATCCCCATCCGGCAGCGAATCCCCACCATGGTCCGAGGCGTTCTCGGCCGTAGATGTAGGTGCCGCCTGAGGTCGGATACGCCGCGGCGAGCTGAGCCGAGGCGGTTGCGTTGCAGTAGGCGATCACGGCTGCGATCAGCAGCCCGATCAGCAATCCGGCCCCGGCTGCCCGCGCCGCGGGCCCGAACACGACGAACACCCCCGCGCCGATCATCGACCCGAGGCCGAGCACAACCGCATCGGTGGTGCTCAGCCGGCGCGCCAGGCGCGGCGCGGCACCTTGGCCGGCAGCCGCGTCATTGCCGTGATGCCGATCAGCCGATTGCTCAGCCACCGACAGTCGGCCGATGGACGGTGGCGGCCACAGCATTCTCGCCAGTCAGCACAATCACAGAACGTTCAGAATCTGGCTACCTGGTCGCCTTCTCCGACGCAGCTCTTTGCGACTGTGAGGCGCTCAGGGCTGGTTGGAACAGTTCTACGAGGTTGCCAGCCGGATCGGCGAGAAGTACCTGCCGTCCGCCAGGGCCGGCAACTACCTCGCTGCGAAAAGGCAAGCCTGCGCTGCGCAGCCGGTCGATCTCGGCGTCCAGGTCGTCGACGACTAGGTGGATGCGGTTCCGGCCGGCGGCGGTGGCATCGGCCGGTGTGGAGCGGGCGCCGGAACTGGCGGGTCCGGACAGCAGGAGCCGCAGCGGCCCGCGGACGACGTCGGCGAAGGCCGGAGCGGGGTTGCTGTTCAGACGGAAGCCGAGGTGGGTTGTGTAGAAGTCGACGGCGGCTTGGACATCGTCGACGAGGTATCGGACGCTGGCGTAGGCGTCGTGCGTGGTCATGGCTGGGCCTCCTTGAGGGCTAGCTTGGTTATCAGGTGGCGTACGCGAGTGTCGATCTCGGCCGCGGTGCGGACGAATTCGGAGTAGTCAGGTTGGTCGTGGACGGTGGCTGCGGCCGGGTCGGGGATGCTCCAGTGCACACGGTGGGATGCGTCGCCGATTTCAAGGCAGACTTCGCGGACCCTGTCGCACAGCGTGATGACGTAGTCGAACCGGCGGCCGGCGAATCTGTCCAGGTGCCGGGGCAACTGCTTGGCAAGGTCGATCCCGTATCGCTCATCCAGTACCCGCACCGCGTGAGGGTGCAACCGCGGCTTGGGGTCGCTGCCCGCGCTGGCGACCTCGACCCGATCGTCGGTGCGGTCGCGCAGCAGAGCCTCGGCGATCGGTGAGCGCGCACTGTTGCCAGTGCAGGCAAACAGCACGCTGACTCTGGACAACTGCCGTATTTCGACCGACGAAGTCGCCCCCGGTGACGCCGCGAGCAGCGCTGGGTGTAGGGCGTCGCCGCTCCATTTAAGGGCGTGCGCGCACCGGTCCAGGTCCAGCCGGTAGTAGCTGTCGCGGGCGTCAGCGCTGCTGCGCCGCGCGATGACCAGCCCGTCGAGGCGCAGCAGCCGCAGATGGTAGGACACCAGATTCTGCGGCTTGCGGACCAGGGCGACCAGCTCGCGGACACGCAAGTCGCTCCCTGCGAGCTCGGTGAGCAGTCGCCAGCGCACGGGGTGGGCAGCCAAGCGCACGAATGGGGGTGGCGA
>DASQUD010000009.1:0-5177 GCA_035641455.1 Propionibacteriaceae bacterium
GAAGCGAGGCCTCATGACTTCTGTTCCACCCGCACGCCGCGTCCTCGCGGGTGCATCCATCGTTGCCCTCCTCGCCGTGACCGCCTGTGGTGG
Source organism: Propionibacteriaceae bacterium (assembly GCA_035641455.1). Lineage (GTDB taxonomy): Bacteria > Actinomycetota > Actinomycetes > Propionibacteriales > Propionibacteriaceae > Microlunatus. The sequence continues at coordinate 94 of DASQUD010000009.1, forward strand.
CGGTGGCGAGGAAGGCAGCCCGCAAGCCTCTGGAACCGCCGCTGGTGCCGACTTCACCAAGCAGGGCGATATCGAAGTGTGGCAGGGCAAGGACGTCACCGGAAACTTTCCGAAGCTGATCAAGCAGTTCAACGATTCGCATCCAAACGGCAAGGTCATCTTCCATGAGCTGCCCGATGAAGCGGACCAGCAGCGGCAGCAGATGGTTCAGAACACCCAGATCAAGAATCCCAAGATGGCGGTGCTGAGCGTCGACGTGGTGTGGACCGCGGAGTTCGCTGCCAAGGGCTACGTGGAGGCGCTGCCAAATGACCTATTCCCCACCGAAGGTCACTTGCCAGCGACCGTAGACACGGCGACCTACTTCCAGAAGCTCTACGCAATGCCGAGCACGTCGGACGGCGGCTTGCTCTATTACCGCAAGGACCTGCTCGACAAGTACAGCCTGCAACCGCCGACCACATTCGATGAGATGAAGGCGGCCTGCGACAAGATCAAACAGGGTGAGAACGACAGCAAGCTGAACTGCTTCGCCGGTCAGTACAACAAGTACGAGGGCCTGACCGTGAACTTCGACGAGGCAGTACACGGTGCCGGCGGCGTCATCGTCGGCGACGACGGCAAGCCCAATGTCGCCACCCCGGAGGCCACCAAGGGCCTGCAGACGTTGGTCGACTGGTTCAAGAACGGTGACATCCCCAAGGCGGCAATCACCTGGACGGAGGAGGAAGGCCGGCAGGCGTTCCAGGACGGCACGCTGATCTTCCACCGCAACTGGGGCTACGTTTACAACCTTGCGCAGAAGACCGATGGATCGTCCAAGGTTGCCGGCAAGTTCGACGTGGCGGCCCTGCCGGGTATCACCGGACCAGGTGTGTCGAGCCTTGGTGGTCACAACTACGCGATCGCGAAGAACGCCGACAACAAGGGCACGGCGGTCGACTTCATCAAGTTCATGACAACCAAGGAAACCGAGAAGTCAAACTGCCTGGCCACCTCCTCGACGCCATCGCTGGCGGAGCTCTACAGCGATCCGGACGTCGTCAAGAAGTTCCCCTACATGCCGATCCAGCTCAAGTCGGTCGAGACCGCCAAGCCTCGCCCGAAGGCGGTCGAGTACGGTGATGTCACCCTGGCCATCCAGGATGCGGCCTACGGTGCACTGCAAGGTCAAACTGCTCCTGATGCGGCCTTGCAATCACTGCAGAGCAAGCTGCAGACTCTGATCAAGTAGTAGCTGTCCGCCCCTGGTTCCCGGCTCGGCCCACAGCTGAGCCGGGAACTCGGTGCATCTCGAGAAGGAGGTAGCCGGATGGCAACAGCCACGGCGGAAGCGCGAAATGTGCCGGCCGCGACCGACGACGGCCACAAGCATAAGAAGAACGCCCTGAGTGATGGGCAGGGCCGGCTCGCTTGGCTGCTGTTGGCACCCACCATGCTCATCATCTTTGTGGTCGCCGGCATTCCGGTGGTCATGTCCATCCGTGAGTCGTTCTTCGCAACAAACTCCGGCGTCGACCCGAACACCGGCCTGGTGCAGGGAGGCGAGTCATTCGTCGGTTTGCAGAACTTCACTCAGATCTTCTCCGGCGAAAACCCGGTCGTGGGCACCTGGGGCACCATGGACCGGTTCTGGAATGCCTTCCTCAACACGACCATGATCACGATCGTCTGTGTCCTGCTCGAGACTGTGCTCGGCGTGGCGATGGCGCTCATCATGGCGAAGGCCTTCAGGGGCCGGGGCGTCGTGCGGGCCGGCATCTTGGTGCCGTGGGCGATTCCGACCATCGTCTCGGCCCTGATGTGGAAGCTGATCTTCGACTCCTCCGGCGTGATGAACCGGATCCTGGGCCGGGAGATTCTCTGGCTGGCCGACACCGGGGCGTCGTTCTGGGCCATCGTGATCGCTGATGTGTGGAAGACCGCACCCTTTATCGGACTGCTGACTCTGGCTGGTCTGCAGACCATTCCGGCTGAGGTCTACGAAGCGGCGAAGGTTGATGGAGCCACGGCATGGCAGGCGTTCGTTCGCATCACCCTGCCCATGGTCAAACCGACGCTCGTCGTCGCCGTCCTGTTCCGGACCCTCGACACCTTGCGGATGTTCGACCTTCCGTACGGCATGATCGGCCCAGGCAAGTATCGTGTCGAAACGTTGTCCATCTTCGCCTACCAGGAGGCGGCGCAGACACGGTATGGCCCTGCTGCGGCTTACGCAATCATCCTGTTCATCTACGTCCTGCTGGTCGCCTTCCTCTTCGTTCGGGTGCTCGGTGCCGACGTGATCGGTGACAGCGCGCCTCCAAAGACCAAGAAGAAGAAGCGTCGGGGTGGCCCAGATGAAGCCAAGTCGGCTGAAGTACCAGCACTAGAGGCGATGGGAGGTGCTCACTGATGACGACCGCTACTACTCCCGAGACGACTGAGTCCCATCTGTCTCAGGAAGAAGTTGAGGCGCTCGCCCATCCGAAGCCGAGCGCTAGGGCACGCTTCGGGGTGATCGCGTCCTACGTGGGCATGGGTCTGATCGTTCTCTATTGCGTCATCCCGTTCTACTGGATGGTCGTTTCCTCGCTCCGGCTTCCCAGTGAGGGCCGCAGCACGGAATTCATTCCTAACCCCATGTCGATTGAGAACTACAAGGGTGTCTTCGCCGGGCAGAACAACTTCGGCAGGTCGCTCATCAACTCGCTCATCGTCTCGGGTACGACGACGGTCCTGACGCTGCTGTTCGGCATCATTGCGGCGTACGCGTTGGCCCGCTTGGCCTTCCGAGGTAAGGGAGCTGTGCTGTGGATCATCATGGCGTGCTCGATGTTCCCGTTGATCATCCTGATCCCGCCGCTGCTGAAGATGTTCTCTTCGACAACGCCGTTCGAGTGGTTCCCGCGTTGGATTGACACCTACCAGGCCGTCATCATTCCCGGGCTGAGCTTCGGCCTCCCGTTGGCGGTATGGAACCTGACGGCATTCTTCAAGCAGATGCCGGTGGAACTGGAACAGGCGGCGATGGTCGACGGGTGCACCCCGGCGGTCGCCTTCCGGAAGGTCATTCTTCCGTTGGCCGCACCAGGTGTGTTCACGACGGCGATCATCGTGTTCATTGGGGCGTGGAACGAGTTCCTCCTCGCGCTGACGTTCCTGCAGGCGCCGGAGAAGCAAACGGCGACGGTGGCGATCAGCAAGTTCACCGGAACGACTGGTTTCGACACCCCCTACGGCACCATCATGGCCGCGGGTGTGATCGTCACCGTGCCGCTCCTCATTGCGGTGCTGCTCTTCCAGCGCCGCATCGTCGCCGGCCTCACGGCAGGTGGCGTGAAGTAGCACGGTCCGACCAACAGACCTCTGGCGTAGCCGCACCCGCGCTACGCCAGAACTGTTTCTGGACGCCTCAGGCCTGAGGCAGCACGAGCGCCTTGAGGGCCCGGGGATCGTGCTTGCCGATCGTGAGTGCCAGCTCGGTTTCCGCCAGCGGGAATCGGTGGCTGATCACGTCCGTGACGTTCACCGCGCCCGAGGCAATCAGCTGCAATGCCAGTGGATACGTGTTTGCGTACCGGAAGACGCCGCTGATCGTCAGCTCTCGGCCCTGGACGACTGGTACGTCGATGCTCACCGAGTCCGCACCCATGCCGACGAGGGCCACCCGCCCTGCCCGCGCCATGGCTCGCATGCCGCTTGTCAATGCAGGCTCGGCTCCGGAGCATTCCAGAAGCACGTCGAATTCGTCGGTCAGGGGCTCCTCGGCCCGGCGGGTGGCCAGGCCGAGCTCCCGCGCCTTGGCTAAGCGGAAGTCACTGACATCGGTGATGGTCACGTGCCCGCCGCCAAAGGCCCGCGCGACCTGAGCGGCGTACAGGCCGACGGGGCCGGCACCCGTTACCAGCACCCGATCGCCAGGACCGATCGAGGTCTTGCGCGCTGCCCAGACGCCAACGGAGACCGGCTCGGCCATGGCGGCCTGTTCCGCGGTGAGGCCCTCAGGTGCAGGGTGCGCGAAGGCCGCGTCGATCGCCACCAGCCGACTGATTGAGCCGTCGATAGGGGGAGTTGCGAAGAAGCGGACATTCGGGCAGAGGTTGTAGCGCCCGGCCAGGCATTGTGGGCAGGAGCGGCAGGGCACTCCGGGTTCCAGCGCCACCAGCTGACCAATTCGATCGCGGTCGACAGCATGGCCGACGTCGACGATGACGCCAGCCGATTCGTGCCCGACGATCATCGGATCGACCACAATGTAGTCGCCGATTCGACCGTGGTCGTAGTAATGAACGTCGGACCCACAGATGCCAACGGCGGCGACTTCGACTAGGACCTCGCCGTCGACCGGGACGGGCTCGGGCCGGTTCTCGATGCGCAGATCTCCGGCGGCGTATAGAACCGCACTGGTATTAGGCAAGAAACCTCCAATGGCCTTATGTCCACAATGCTCGCACGGCTTCATCGGAATGCGCTTCATGAGACGCTGACCATGTGCGTCACGCATGCTGACGTATTGATGCTCGCGTTGATGGCGAGCGTATCCCGCAACGGGCACAGACCTCATCCAGGGAGGGACAGCCGTGGAAGCATCTCAGATGATCAAAGTGACCAGCCACGCTTTCGCCGACGGTCAATCGATTCCCGCCCGATTCACGTGCGACGGCGACGGCCAGCCTCCGCCGCTGGCCTGGGACGGCGTGCCGGCGGGCACGGCGGCTTTGGCCTTGGTGGTTGACGACCCTGACGCACCGCGGGGGACGTTCGTCCATTGGGTCGTGTTGGATATGCCCGGTGACGCCACAGAACTGGATGGGAGTTCGCTGCCGTCGGGCGCCATCCAGGCGACGAACTCGGCGGATCGCGCGTCATACTCTCCGCCGTGCCCACCAAGCGGAACACACCACTACAGGTTCACGGTCTATGCGCTCTCAGCGCCGATCGGGCTGCGCGACGGCGCGGCGCTGAACACGGCGCTGCGCGCGATCGAGTCGACCGCAACGGCGGAGGGGAGGCTGATCAGCACATACTCACGCTCCAGTTGAGTCATGGATCTGCTGGCGCGATGTCGGTGTAGCCCCAATGGCCGCGCACTCCAGCCAGGC
>DASQUD010000010.1:0-3529 GCA_035641455.1 Propionibacteriaceae bacterium
GTTCGTGGTCACCGCTGGTGGCCGGGAGAAGTCTCCGCTCCTGGTTCGGTGATTTAGGTTCTCGTCGTGGTCCTCCTCAGTGTCTGGCCTGTCGCGTGCGGTAGGACTCGCCGTCGGTGATATCGGTGTTGCAGTGGTGCAAGAGTCGGTCGAGCAGGCTGACGGCGGTGGTGTGTTCGGGGAGGAATCGTCCCCAGGCTTCAAAGGGCCAGTGGGAGCCGATGCCGTGGCTGCGCCGTTCGTAGGCGGCGGCGACGAACCGGAACAGTAATTGGGCGGCAGTGTCGTCCAGGGGCGCGAAGCCGAGCTCGTCACAGATGATCAGATCGTTGCGGAGCAGGGTGTCGATGATTTGCCGACGGAGTTGTCGGCCAGGCCTCGGTAAAGGGTGTCGACCAACTCGGCGGCAGTCAGGTAACGCCCTCGGTAGCCGGCGTCGACCGCGGCGAGCCAAGGCGAGCAACAGATGTGACCTCCCGGTCCCGGCCGCTCCAATCAGGCACACGTTCTCGGCGGCGCGGATCCATTCCAGCAAACCGAGATAGTCGAATGTGGCCTGCTGCACGGAGGAGGCGGTCAGGTCGTAGTCGTCCAAGATTTTGGTCACGGGGAATCCGGCCTGGCGTCGTCGGGTGGCGGCGTTGGAGGCGTCCCGGGCGGCGATCTCGGCCTCGACCAGGGTGCGGAGGAACTCCTCCGGGCTCCACCGTTGCGTCTTCGCCGTGACGAACAGCTCCGGCGCCAGCCGACGCATCGCGGCCATCTTCAACCTTTCAGCCCGGCGTTAGGGTCCGCCGCCAGCACGGGCGGGCTGATGCTTAGCTTGGACACCCCGGCTGCGGCGGCGCCGACCAGGAACGCCTCCGCCGCCGGACCCAGCGCGCAGAACTGTTTCTCCACCACCAGAGATCGGCCCCTGGTCTCAGTCTCAGCAGCAGCCCAGAGCTCGCCGATGAGCATGCGGAAGGTGCAAGAGTTGCAATCGCATTGCCAACTGTTATGGCGACCAATGTCACCTTCTGTCGGCGCGTTGTGTACGGCCAGAGTCTTCTGAGCAACTTTGCAATTTCCATGTTTTCCGATCTGTCCTTACGGCTGCCGCGATGAGCGGGCTCGCTAATTCCGCAGGGAGACAGCAAGATGGTTGCCTAGGGGCCGCTCAGTGCAAGGTGAAGCAGACATGCTGTCAGATACAGCAAGGTTGAGCCCTTCGGCAGACGCCGACGAAATTGTCCAGTCTCGCGCGGGAATAGCGAGAAAGCCCGCGGGCTGTGTAACGACGCAGCCGAAGGCTTCGCGCGGTACGAACACTGCCGATGGCTTCACATGCAGAGTATCTCAACAGACTCATCAAGCAGTGCGGCCGCAGCGAGCGAGGACACACCGCGGGCGAGCCCGGCCCTTGGTAGGGAGGCGCCAGAATTCGCAGTGCGCTGCTTTGGGGACGCACTGAGTGTGGCGAATGCGCAACAGATGCTCGCTGGCTACTGAGCCGAACACGCGTCCACCCGATCATAGCGGCGCGGCGTGGTGAGCACCTCGGCGAGCGTGATGGCGGCCGGGCAGATCAGCAGCTGATGCGCGAACCCCAAGTCGGCCATATTTCGATACCGGCTGCCCCGCAGACGTGAGCCTGTTCCGGCGGCGCCATCATCATGGTCGGGTTTGGGAGACATGTGAGGATCGGGCCGGGATCCGGCCCAGTTCAGTGGCCGCACCCCCAGCGACAGAGCGTGTGACAAGCGGCACGGCGCTCACTGGGAGGGGTTCATCAAGGTGGACACACGTCAGGACGCTGGGCGTTTCGAGCCCGGTAGCGTGCATCGGTGACCGGGCCAGATGACGGCAGTCGATCAGGATGGGGGCTGTGCGTATGAGCACGGCGCTGTCCCTGCTCGTCCTCGCGGCCGTCCTGGTCTTCGCGGTGATCCGTCCCAGGGGTCTTCCTGAGCTGGTCGCCGCCCTGCCAGGTGCCGTTATGGTGTGGGTTCTTGGTCTGGTGTCTTGGCGGGACATCACCCGGGAGCTTGCCGCGCTTGGTCCAACCGTGGCGTTCCTCGCCGCCGTCTTGATGTTGGCCCATCTGGCCGAGGAAGAGGGCGTTTTCGACTACGCGGGAGCGATCGCGGGGCGCCTCAGCCGCGGATCCGCTGGCCGGCTGCTGCGAGTGGTGTTCATCATCGCGTCGGTGGTCACGGCGGCCCTCAGCCTCGACGCGACCGTAGTGCTTCTGACCCCGGTCGTTCTCACCGCGGCTGTCCGGGTTGGAGTACGCCCCCGACCACACGTGTATGCCTGTGGGCACCTTGCCAACTCGGCCTCGCTGCTGTTACCTGTGTCGAACCTGACCAACATGCTGGCCTTTGCCAGCAGCGGTCTCACGTTCGCACAGTTCGCGGGCCTGATGGCGCTGCCATGGCTGGCCGTCATCGCGACGGAGTACCTGGTCGTGCGGCTCTTCTTCGCGGCAGACCTGACCGGCTGGAGCCAGCACCCCATACTCCAGGCCTCGGCGGGCCGGCCCGGGTTCGCGCTCGTGGTGCTCCTCGGCACCCTCGCCGGGTTTGTCGTCGCGGAACCACTTGGCGTGCACCCCGCGTGGGCCGCCGCCTCGGGTGTCATCGTTTTGGCTGCACACCGCATCGTCCGACGACCTCGAGCCGAGGCGGCCGCGTTGGTTCGGGCGGCGAATCTTCCGTTTTGCGGGTTCGTGTTTGCCTTGGGTGTCGTGGTCCTTGCATTGCGATCGAGCGGCTTCGGAGGTCTGGTCGACAAGATCACGCCCGACCGGGCCAATTTCGTCGGGCTGCTGGCCGCGGCCGCCATCGCAGCAATGCTGGCGAATCTGGTCAACAACCTGCCCGCCACCTTGATGTTGGTACCCCTCGTCGCGCACTCGCCCGGTCTGACGCTCGCCGTACTGATCGGTGTCAACGTCGGCCCCAACCTGACATACGTAGGTTCACTGGCCACGCTGCTTTGGCGGCAGGTGTTGCACTCCCGCGACCATCCGCCAGCGACCCGGGACTTCCTGCGGCTGGGTGCGGCGACGGTGCCCGCCGCCTTGCTCGTGGGGGTAGCGGCACTATGGCTTGGTCTGCAGGTTTCAGCCATGTGGTGAGGAGTGCACGCAGATGAAGATCATGGTCTGGCTCACTGAAGGCACGTGGGAGGCATGCATCGATGCCGTCCGCGACCAACCCGCTACGAGCATCGAGTTGCTCCATGTCATTGACTCCGAAAGTCTGGACGCCCTGGCGGGGGCTCGGGCAAGCCTGCTGGGCCGTGGCTCTGCAGCCGACACTGGACCGCTGGCCGACAATCTCAAGGCGGCCCAGCAAGCTCTCCTCGACGCCGCACAGGCCCGTCTCGGCCGGCCGACAGGCCGACAGGCACGATGGGGCCGACCAGAAGGAGAGGTCGTCGCTGCTTGTGCAAGCGCCGGCATGCTGGTCCTCGCTCGCGATGGCGACCACACGCGGCTTGGCCCACGCAGCATCGGGCATACGACACGGTTCATCCTCGACCA
>DASQUD010000011.1:0-18589 GCA_035641455.1 Propionibacteriaceae bacterium
TACGCTCCGGAAGCCAACGCCCTCGTCGACCTGGCCGCCACCGTCAAATCCCACGATCCCCTGCTCAAGCCCTGCCTCTGAGCGGCGGCCCGCGAAAATCTCAGCGGAGACCGATCGGGCGCCGCATTGCCAGGGTGATCAGGCGATCGATCAGCGCTGGGTAGTCCAAGCCGCTGGCCGCCCACACACGGGGAAACATCGAATGAGCGGTGAAGCCGGGCATGGTGTTGATCTCGTTGATCATGATGCGGCCCTCGTGGGTGACGAAGACATCCACCCGGGCGAGGCCTTCACAGCCAATCGCCTCGAACGTTCGTACGGCCAGCGACCGCACCTCGTCCGCGACGGGCGCGTCGACCTCGGCCGGAACCACGAGTTCCACCTGCTCGTCGGCAAGATACTTTGTCCGGTAGTCGTAGAACCCGGACTCGTTCAGCACGCGAATCTCGGCCACCTCGCTGGCCACCGGACGCCCACCGTTGAGCGACTCCAAGACGCCGCATTCCAGCTCACGAGCGCCCACGAAGCCCTGCTCGACGACAACCTTGGGATCAAATCGACGGGCCTCTTCGATGGCGGCTTCCAGCTGGCTGGCGCGCTCGACTCTGGAAATCCCAAGACTCGAGCCGCCGCGGGCCGGCTTGACGAACACCGGGAAATGCAGCGCCGAGCACGCGTCCAGAGACGCCACCTTGTCCCGGACCCACTCACTGGGGGTGATTGCTACGAACGGACCGACCGGCAATCCAGACGCTGCGAGAACCATCTTCATGTAGTGCTTGTCCATGCCGACGGCGCTGGCCAGCACACCGGCGCCCACATAGCGGGTGCCCATCATCTCGAACAGACCTTGGATGGTCCCGTCCTCACCGAATGGCCCGTGCAGCAGCGAAAGAGCCACGTCGACCGGACCAAGCTGCTCCAGCTCCGACTGGTCACGGACAGCGAGCTCGCTGCCTGCCACACCCCGTAGCAGCATGGCGTCGTGCGCGTCCTCGCCGAGCATGGGCAGGTGACCGTTCGTCTGATGCAGGCTGGCGATCGCCGTCTCGCTCACCCGGACCCAGCGGCCGGACGGAGTGATGCCGACGCCCACGACGTCATAGCGGTCGCGGTCCATGGCGGCCAGGACAGCCGCCGCCGTCAAGCAGGAGACCCCGTGTTCGCCGCTGGTGCCGCCGAAGATCACGGCCACCCGCGTCCGTGATGCCGAGGTCCCGTTAGCCGGCCGATCGTCGCTCATGGCTTCCTCCCCCCGACGATACCGATCCGACACCCTACCGGTAGCCGCCGCGCAAGCGAGGAAGGCGCGCGAGACTGAACTCATGACAGAGCCCACGCTTGATGGCCTTCGAGCCGAGACCCTGGCCGTCACGTCTGGTCGCCCGGAGCGCCAGGTCGACGCTCCCTTCAACCAACCCGCTGTGTTCGCCTCCACCTATGTCGGATCACACCATCCTGACGATGGAGATCTTGGTTACGGTCGCTATGCCAATCCGACCTGGCATGCCCTGGAGCGCGCGATCGGTGGGCTCGAGGGAGGTCGAGCTCTAACTTTCAGCTCCGGAATGGCCGCAGCGCACGCGATCGTCGAACTCCTGCCCGCCAGTGCGACCGTCGTCTTGCCGATGAATTGCTACCTCGGTGTTTCCGCCCTGATCGACCAACGGGCCGCGCTTCTCAACTGGACGGTGCGCCGGGTGCTGGTCTCCGACACTGCCGCTGTGATCTCGGCTGCCGAAAACGCGGACCTGCTGTGGATCGAGTCCCCCACCAATCCGACAATCGAGGTCGCCGACCTTCCAGCCCTGGCCGCTGCTGTGTCCGAGACGGCGATTGTCGTGGCCGATAACACCTTCGCGACACCCCTGCTCCAGCAGCCGCTGAGCCAGAAGGCTCATCTAGTGCTGCACTCTGCGACAAAGCTCATGTCCGGCCACTCCGACGCACTGCTCGGCGCCGTCGTGGTGCGGTCGGACCGGGATGATCTGTACGACCGGCTGGAGGCTACTCGCCGAGTGCACGGCGCCGTTCCCGGGGTGATGGAGTCCTACCTGGTTCTCCGCGGCCTGCGCACCCTGGTCCTGCGTCTGGAGCGAGCGCAAGAAAACGCCGCAATTCTCGCCGAGCGCCTGGATCGACATCCAGCGGTGTGCCGGACTCGCTTCCCCGGCCTGCCGAACGATCCCGGCCACGAGGTGGCCAGCCGTACGATGGCCGGCTTCGGCTCGCTGATGGCCATCGAACTCGCCGATGCGGTCACCGCCAACGCCTTCATCGACCGGCTCAACTTGTGGGTCCACGCCACCAGTCTGGGAGGAGTCGAATCGACTCTCGAACGTCGCCGCCGCTGGCGAAGTGAGCTGCTGACCGTGCCGGAGGGCCTGGTCCGAATGTCAGTCGGAATCGAACACGTCGAGGACCTCTGGACCGACCTCGAACAGGCTCTGGCGGTCAGCTGATCAGTACCGCTCGGGCTTGGCCGACCGGGACATCAGCGAGTCGATCATCTCTGGCGGCGTCATCCGGCCGGCGATCACCTCCGCCACCGCAGCCACGATAGGCATCTCCACCTGGTGCCTGGCGGCCAGCAGCTCGATCGAAGCACACGACTTGACACCCTCGGCGACTTGCCGGGTGGCCGCGGCGATCTCAGCGACGCTGTGTCCTCGGCCAAGCTCCTCGCCGAATGTGCGGTTGCGTGACAACGGCGATGAGCAGGTGGCGACCAGATCGCCAAGGCCGGCCAGACCCGAGAACGTGTGCGGATCCGCTCCCAGCGCCGCACCCAGCCGGGCGATTTCGGCGAGCCCCCGGGTGATCACCGACGCAGTCGCGTTTGCTCCCAGACCTAGCCCGATCGCCATGCCCACCGCCAACGCGATCACGTTCTTGGTAGCGCCGCCCAGCTCACAACCGACGACATCAGTGTTCGTGTACGCCCGAAAGCGCGCAGTATGGCAAATGCCCTGCAGCGCCTCAGCGGTTGGCAGAAGTCTGCTCGCCACTACGCTGGCCGACGGTTGCCGTTCGGCGATCTCCCGTGCCAGGTTCGGACCGGTGACGACCGCGATCCGCTCGGCCGGCACCGCGGCGGCCTGCGCGATGACCTCACTCATCCGCAGCCCTGTCCCGACCTCGATGCCTTTGGCCAGGCTCACCACGATCGCGCCTGACGGCACGGCCCAGTGGCTCAAGTTTCCGCGCAGCGATTGCGATGGCACCGCGAGCACCACGAAGTCGGCGGCGTCCATGGCCTCATGCGGTTCGCTGACAGCTCGGAGCCCTTTGGGGAGTGCGATGGTCGGGAAGTAATCGACGTTGCGGTGCTCGCGGTTGATGGTCGCGGCGAGCTCGGGCCGACGAGCCCAAAGCCGGACATCGTTGCCGGCGTCGCACAAGACCATGGCGAAACCCGTGCCCCAGGAACCTGAACCCATCACCGCAATCCGGGCCGTGGTCACGATTTGTCCCTGCGCGGCCGTTCATCGGACTCCGCACGCGGATCGAAGCGCTTCGCCGGCGGAACACCGCCACGCAGGTCGGCCACCAGAGCGGTGATCGCGTCCATGATCCGGTTCGTCGCTTCGATCAGGATGATGGACGTGACCGGTTCGGAACGCAGATCATCGAGTTCGACCGGATCACCAGCTTTGAACCGCAGTGTCTTGGGTGGCAGCAGCTTCGGCAACCCCAGCGTGGTGCCGTACATGATCTCTTGGGCACCCCACTGGCCGATCGGAATCACCGGGCACCCGGTCTGTAGGCAGATCCGAGCGGCACCGGTCTTGCCGGCCATCGGCCACAGGTCTGGGTCGCGGGTAATGGTGCCCTCGGGATAGATCGTGACGGCCTGGCCGTCCTCCACGGCGCGCACCGCCGCAGCCAGGGCGTCCGCGGCGGCTGGAGACTGCCGCTGCACCGGAATCTGTCCGCACGCACGCAGTACTCGGCCGACTAGCGGTAGGTCGAAGAGCGATGACTTGGCCAGGAACCGCGGCCAGCGCCCAGAAAAGGCCAGAAACTGTCCGACCGCCAACGGGTCGGCATTGGAGATGTGATTGACCACGAAGATCAGGCCGCCGGCCTGCGGAACCTTGTGCTGATCTTGCCAATCTCGCCTGGTCAACGGCCGGAGGATCGCGTGCAACAACCTGACCGTGCGGACCAGCGCCGGCTCTGCCGGCTCCGTGTTGACCTCCGCGAGGGGCCGTAGCGCGTCACGAGGCTCGCGACGCTTCATGATCACCTTCTCTCGCTGGTGATGTCATCACAGCGCTCCAGCACTGAGGTGCATGAGCCGGCTTCACCCTACGGGATCTTCGTGGCACCATCGCAAGATCATGGCAGGCCACGACCAGCGGGCTGGGTTTCAGCAAAGCGAAGATCCGGCAGAGCAGCGATGCGTCGCATTGGTGGCCTTGAAACGCACCGACGTGGCGAAATCTCGGCTCACTATGGTGCCCGGCCCACTACGCCGGCGGCTCGCCTGGACCATGGCGATGGACACTTTGCGAGCGCTGACCGCAGTGCTTCCGGTGATCGTTATTAGCAATCAGCCAGAGTTGGCGGCCCGCCTGAGCCGCGAGCAGATCTCGGCGCGCGTTCTGGCCGAACCCGTGATTGCCGGGATGAACGCCGCATTGCGGCACGGCGAAAAGGCTGCGGCGATGGCGGGCTTCTCGTCAACATTGGCGTGTGTCGGTGATCTGCCGGCCCTGCGGCCGGACTCCATCCGGGCAGTGCTCGCCGCCGCGATCAATGGCGGGCGTGCATTTGTCGCAGACGCCTCAGGTACGGGGACGACGATGCTCATCGCTTCGGACACCAAGCTGGAGCCGCACTTTCAGGGCCGCTCAGCCGCCGGGCATCGGGAGTCGGGAGCCGTCGCACTCGGTGCAGCCGAGCTGGGCGGGCCGCTGGCGGACGCGCGCCGCGATGTGGACAGCGAAGTGGACCTGTACGACGCCTACTTCATCGGGCTCGGTCCCTCCACGGCACAGTTGTTCGACTCGCAAGGGCGCCTGGGCCGGTATGAGCTGATCAGGGCCGAGGATGCCCAGCCCGGCGAAACGCAGCACGCGGTGACGGCCAGCGGCGATCGCGTGGCCATACCGGCAGGCGCGGTGGGCGGACGGACGACCGTACCCGGTCAACGACTGCATGCGGTCGTCAGGAATAGCCAGGTTCTGTCTGCCTGGCTGGAATGATCGCGTCAGCGACGCGCGGATTTCTTGGCTGGGGACTTTTTGGCCGAGGCGACGGACTTGGCAGGCGCTTTGGCGGCGGTTCTGCTAGCGGCCGACTTTTTGGGGGTCGCCTTCGTCGGGCTGCTCTTTCTCGCCGCGGTCTTGGCCGTTGCAGTGGTGGCCGGCGCCGCCTTCGCCGCTGGGGAAGTCTTCTTGGCTCCGACCTTCGGCAGCTTCTTAGCGCCGGAGACATACGCCTTCAGATCGGAGCCGGCACGAAAGCGTGGGACGGCCGTTGCCTTGGCTCGCTTGCGTTCTCCGGTGCGAGGATTGCGCACCATGCGAGCGGCTCGAGAGACCTTCTCAAACACACCGAACCCGGTGATCGATACCTTTTCGCCCGCTGCGGTTTTGCGAGTGATCGTTTCCACGACGGCGTTCAGCGCTTTGGCTGCCTCGGCCTTGCTGCCGTTGTAGTGATCGGCAAGGGCCTCGATCAACTGGGCCTTGTTCATGGTTTCCCTTCCGGCATGCATACCAAGCCCGCGGTCTTGGGCAGCCGTCCGCTACGCCTGCGAAACCTACGCTAGGGAAACTGCGACACTCAGACAATCATCTCGACGACACATTTGCGTTGTGTCGTTGAGAAAGCGACAAGAGGTCAGGACGCAGCGTCCACCTTCGCCGGCAAGGTTCTCGGCTTGAATGCCGGTCGCTGGCTCTCGTACGCATCAATGTGATCAACCTGGCGCAAAGTCAAGCCGATGTCGTCCAGCCCTTCGAGGAGACGCCATCGGGTGTAGTCGTCAATCTCGAAGTCACAGTTGAAGTCCGGCCCGGTGATCGAGCGATGCAGCAAATCAACTGTCAACGGGGCGGCCGGATTGGCTTCGACGAGATCCCATAGTTCCTCGATGATCTTCTGATCGACAACCGCGATCACCAAGCCGGCCTTGCCGGAATTGCTACGGAAGATGTCGCCGAAGCGGGACCCGATCACCACCCGGAATCCGTAGTTCTGTAGCGCCCAGACGGCGTGCTCCCGGGACGATCCGGTCCCAAAGTCGGGGCCGGGGATCAAGATCGTCGCTCCTGCGTATTGGGGCTGGTTGAGTACGAAGTTCGGATCGGCTCGCCAGGCGGCGAACAGGCCGTCCTCGAACCCCGTCTTGGTCACCCGCTTCAGGTAGACGGCAGGAATGATTTGGTCGGTGTCCACATTGCTCCGCCGTAGCGGGACGGCGGTCCCCGTGTGGCTGGTGAACTTCTCCACTGCCCTCTCCTTACAGGTCCGCAGGTGAGCTGAGCTTGCCGGTGACCGCCGTGGCGGCAGCCACGAGTGGCGAGACTAGGTGAGTACGGCCGCCCTTGCCCTGCCGTCCTTCGAAGTTGCGGTTGGACGTGGACGCCGCTCGCTCTCCAGGCTTCAACTGATCAGGATTCATGCCGAGACACATGGAGCAGCCAGCGGCGCGCCACTCGGCGCCGGCGGAGGTGAAGATCGCGTCAAGCCCCTCCTGCTCAGCCTGCAGACGCACACGGGCAGATCCGGGCACCACGAGCATCCGTACGGATTCAGCAACATGGTGGCCCTTGATCACGTCGGCGGCCGCGCGCAGGTCCTCGATCCGTCCGTTCGTGCACGAACCCAGGAAGACCGTGTCCACCGCGATGTCGCGCATCCGTTGGCCAGGCTGCAGCGCCATGTACTCCAGCGCCTTGGTCGCGGCAGTTCGGTCAGCCTCCTCACCGAAAGCCTCCGGATTGGGCACCGCTGCACCGAGTGGGACACCCTGGCCCGGATTCGTCCCCCAGGTGACGAAGGGTGTCAAGGCGCTCGCGTCCAGATCAACCTCCGCGTCGAAGAGCGCATCAGGATCGCTGTCGAGGGTCCGCCAGTAGGCCACGGCGGCGTCCCAGTCCTCCCCCACCGGGGCATGCGGGCGGCCCTTCATATATGCGAAGGTGGTGTCGTCCGGCGCGATCATGCCGGCCTTGGCACCCCATTCGATACTCATGTTGCAGATCGTCATCCTGCCCTCCATGGAGAGCGCTTTGATGGCGGATCCGCGGTACTCGACGATGTAACCCTGGCCCCCACCGGTACCCACCTTGGCGATCAGCGCCAACACGATGTCCTTGGCGGTGACCCCCACCGGGAGCTCGCCATCGACATTGACCGCCATAGTCTTGGGCTTGGCCTGAGGAAGCGTTTGGGTGGCGAGGACGTGCTCGACCTCCGACGTGCCAATTCCGAAGGCCAGCGCCCCGAACGCCCCGTGAGTCGAGGTGTGCGAGTCCCCGCAGACGATTGTCATGCCAGGCTGCGTCAACCCGAGCTGCGGTCCGATGATGTGCACGATCCCTTGATCAAGGTCCCCCAGACTGTGGATCCGAACGCCAAATTCCTTGGCGTTGCGGCGAAGGGTCTCGACCTGGGTGCGGGACACCGGATCGGCGATGGGCCGGTCGATGTTGAGGGTGGGCGTGTTGTGATCTTCGGTGGCCAGGGTGAGGTCCGGTCGCCGGACGCGGCGGCCGGCCTGACGCAGCCCGTCGAAGGCCTGCGGGCTGGTCACCTCGTGGACCAGGTGCAGATCGATATAGAGCAGGTCCGGCTCCCCGTCCGCCGAGCGCACGACGTGCGCATCCCAGACCTTTTCACTCAGTGTCTTGCCCATTGCGGTGAGCAGCTCCCTTCGGCCCTCATGACTTTCGCCGGACTTGCATTCCAGCATTCGAGACGGCAGTATCAAGACATGGACAACTCTAGCGGTGTCGGCGTCCTGGACAAAGCCGCCCTCGTGTTGAGCGCCTTGGAGACCGGGCCAACCACACTCGCGGGCCTCGTATCGGCCACCGGGCTGGCCCGACCGACGGCCCACCGGCTGGCGGTGGCCCTCGAGCATCATCGTCTGGTCTCTCGCGATCTGCAAGGCCGGTTCATCCTCGGTCCCCGGCTCGGCGAACTGGCCTCCGCCGCTGGTGAGGACCGGCTGCTGGCCACCGCGGGACCCGTGCTCGCCCGGCTGCGCGACATCACCGGCGAATCCGCCCAGATGTTCCGTCGCCAAGGTGACTACCGGGTGTGCGTTGCTGCCGCGGAGCGGGCGTCTGGTCTCCGAGACAGCGTGCCGGTGGGCACGCAGTTGACTATGAACGCCGGCTCGGCCGCTCAAGTGCTTCTCGCCTGGGAGGAGCCCGACCGCATGCAGCGCGGTCTTCGGGGCAGCCGTTACTCGGCGGTGGCGCTCGCGGCCGTACGACGTCGTGGCTGGGCACATTCCGTGGGTGAGCGCGAGCCGGGTGTGGCGTCGGTTTCGGCGCCCGTACGGTCACCCTCGGGAAAGGTCATTGCTGCCGTCAGCGTCTCCGGTCCGATCGAGCGATTGTCTCGGCAGCCCGGCCGGCTGCACGCTCCCGCCGTGATTGCCGCGGCCGAACGGTTGAGCGAAGTTCTGCGGCGCAGCGGCGGAGAGTGAAACCGCTGCGCTAACGTGTGCTGCAGGACACCAGCGGGAAATCAAGATCAAAAGGGTTTGACCTGGCTTGATGCTAGCGACCCAGGCAGGAGCATCAACTGTGAGCTTCGAACCTCTGCCTGAAGCTCCGCCGCAGGTACGGCACCGGGCCGCACGGTTCAGCGACTCGTTACGGGAATGGCGGGAGCAGCGGGGCCGTAAGGACGGGTACCTGGCCACGGTCGTGCCGTACACCGGTTACGGCTCGACCACTTGGATTCGTGTGCTGGGGCGGGTGCTGCTGACCCACGACATTACCGAACGGGCCTCGACCCCTCACCCTGAAGGAATTCGAGGCTGGCGCAGTTTCTTGAGCGTGCCGGTCAATCAAGCCAAGGTCAGGGTGACCATCGGCGAGCAGCGCCACACCGTTACCGCGAATCGCAGCGGGCTCATTGATGAGGTCGTCCCTATTTCCCTAAGCCCGGGGTGGCACACCATCGGCTTGCAGGCCGAGAATCCGGACCCCGAGCCGACGATTGACCGGCCGCCGAATGAGGCTCAGATCTATGTGGTCGACCCCGCAGCCCGGCTCGGAATCGTCTCCGATATCGACGACACGGTGATGGTCACCGCATTGCCTCGGCCGATGTTGGCCGCCTGGCATGCGTTCGTCCTGAATGAGCACTCTCGCCGGCCAACCCCAGGAATGCCCGTCTTCTACGAGCGGTTGACGCGCGCCTACCGCGACGCACCAGTGGTCTATCTGTCGACCGGTGCCTGGAACGTGGCGCCCACCCTGACCCGCTTCCTGGCTCGCAACCTCTATCCGGCCGGCGCCTTGCTGCTCACCGATTGGGGGCCGACCGAGACCAGCTGGTTCCGTAGCGGCAGCGACCACAAGCGCAAGAGTCTGGAGCGGCTGGCCGAGGAGTTCCCGAATGTGAAGTGGCTGCTGATCGGCGACGACGGGCAGCACGACGAGGAGATCTACGGCAACTTCGTCACCAGCCACGCTGATCGTGTTGTCGCAGTCTGCATCCGCCAGCTGAGTCCGGGCCAGGCCATGCTGGCCGGAAGTGCAGGTAAGACGCATGGCGCGCCGGCCGGATCGACGGTTCCCTGGCTGTACGCCCCAGACGGCTCGATCTTTGTCGAGAAGCTTAACGAGCTCGGTCTGCTGGTGGACGCCGAAAAGCAGCCAACTGTCGAATAACCGGTGGTACGAAGATCATCGAGGTGTTCTCGGCGGGCCACATCTGACATGACGAGCCACAGCGAACTCCTCTGAAGCTCTTTAGTCGGCCGGTTACCCTGAGACATCGAACCGATGACAGGGTCCCCTTCTCGGCAACAGGCCGGCGAGCTGCGCTGGGCGTCGGTGCTATTCGTGGACCTCGCCGATTACACAGCGCTGACCTACTCCTGGGATGCCCTGGATCTCCGAGACATGTTGTCGGGGTACTTCGAGCTGGCTCGGAGCATCGTCGGCCGGTACGGCGGTGAGGTAGAGAAGTTCATCGGCGATGCGATCGTTGCCGTCTGGGGCGCGGATGCAACACGTGAGGACGACGCCGAACGCTGTGTGATCGCCGGCATTGAGGTACTGGCCTCGGTTGCCCGATTCGGGGAGCAACATGGACTGCCCGATCTGATGGCTCGAGGCGGCGTGGTGACCGGGCGGGTCGCGCTGTTGAACCGCGCGGACGAGGGTCTGGTGGCTGGCGACAGCGTCAACTTTGCCTCGCGAATTCAGTCGGTCGCGCCTCCCGGCAGCGTGCTCGTGGACGACGTGACGATGCGCGGAACGCGCGCAACAATCGCTTATGCCTCGGCCGGCGACCACCGGCTCAAAGGCATGCCAGGCTCGGTCCAGCTCTGGAGGGCCCTTCGCGCGGTCGGGCCTGATCGGGATTCACAACGGCCGGATGATCTGGAAACTTCGTTCGTTGGCCGCGATCGTGAGCTAGCCGAGCTCCAGAACCTCTTCCAGACTGCATTACAGAACCGACGAGCCCAATTGGTCGCGGTCACGGGGCAGGCGGGCACTGGAAAGAGTCGGCTGGCGTCCGAGTTCGAGGCCTACGTAGCACGCTCGGTTCCGCAGGTCGCCTGGCTTCGCGGGCGATGCCTCTCGTACGGCGAAGGCGTGGCTTTCTGGGCATTGAGTGAGATGGTTCGGTACCGGCTCGGCCTTCGGGCGGATCAAGCCGGCGACGCGGCCCGGGCCAAGCTGGCTGAACGCCTCGAGCAATGGATTCCCGACGAGAAGGAGCGCGGGTTCGTTGAGCCAAGGTTGTGCGTGCTTATTGACGCCTCGGACCGGGACTTCACCCGACAAGAGCTTTTTGCCGCGTGGCGGCTGTTCTTCGAGAGGTTGAGCGACGCCCAACCAGTCGTTCTGGTCTTCGAAGATTTGCAGTGGGCAGACAGCGGTCTGTTGGACTTCTTGCGCTATCTGCTGGAGTGGTCGTCCGACCGGTCCCTGTTCCTGCTCACCCTCATGCGCGCACAGCACGACAAGGAAAGTGAAGGCCTTATAGGGGACCATCGCAACGCAGCTTCCCTCCATCTTGACCCGCTCTCCGCCGATCTGATCGAGCAGATCTTGGACGGCCTCGTACCCGGAATGCCGGCTACGCACAAGGCCAAGATCGCCGCACACTCAGCCGGTGTCCCGCTCTATGTGATCGAGACGGTTCGGGCGTTGGTGGATCGTGGCCACGTCATCACTCGAGGCGATCGTCACGCTTTGCTCAGCCCGGACGCTGATCTTGAGGTGCCCGCGTCACTCATTGCGTTGATCGCCGCCCGCCTCGACCGGTTACCACCGGTCGAGCGAGACCTCGTCAAAGGGCTGGCCATCCTTGGGCATTCATTCCGGCGCGACGCCATCAGCGCGGTCACGACATTGTCCGACGACGAGGTCGATGACACGCTTCAGGCGTTGGTGCGGAAAGGTGTTCTCCAGGTCGTTGCCGAATCGACTTCGCCGGCCGCTGAAGAGTACCAATTCGTCCAGTCGATTCTGCGTACGGTTGCGAGCGATCTGCTGAGTCGCCGACAACGGAAAGTTCGCCATCTGGCGGTGGCAACCCGCCTCGAGGAGACGGCTCCAGTAGATGTCGTGGAGTTGGTGGCAGCTCACTACAACGACGCCTACCAAGCGGCCCGGAATGATCCCGACAAGGATGACATCCGGGCGCGCGCAGCGGCGGCATACGGGCGCGCTGCCGCACGCGTGGCGTCTTTAGGCTTGCCTGACCGCGCCGGTGGATATTACGAGACGGCCGCGAACCTGACCATGAACCAGATTGAGCAGCTGCGACTGACCGAATCAGCCGCCCAGATGCGCTATCGGAGCGGCCAGTACGAGAAGTCACTCGAGCTCTACGAACATGCAGTCGCCGGACACCGAGCGGCGGGACGCGACGTGGCCGCCGCCAGGGCCGGTGCACTTCTCGCCCGGTGCCTGAGCGTTCTCGGGCGGATAGCGGACGGGATATCTGTCTTGCGGCGTGCCGTCGAGGTGCTGGCCGCGAATCACGAAGTGGCGGCGGAGGCGGAAGCCCACGCCATTCTGGCGGAGTGGTATGCCTTCGCGATGACTGACGACGAAGTCGCGGAGCACGCAAATAAGGCGCATGAGCTCGCCAGTGCCGCCGACTCTCCCAATGTCCTCTGCAGGGCCCTCAATGCCAAAGGTTGGCTTCTTCAGAGGCAGCACCACGCGCCAGAGGCCGCTGCCATGTTCGCAGCCCTCGTCGAGGTCGCCCGGTCCCACGACATCCCGGGCGCGGAGCTGATGGGACGAGGAAACCTGGCGGACGTCCGATCGCAGTCAGACCTGCCAGGAGCTGAGCCCGAACACCTGGCGGCGCTCGAGCTCGCGGAACGACTGGGCGATGTCGGCAACCGCGCGGTTGCGCTCAGCAACCTCGCCTTCTATTACTTCTACACCGGCCAGTGGGATCGGACCGAAAGCTATGCCGGACGCGCAGTGGAGTCCATCACCATCTCGGAGCTGCAGAACTTTGGACACTTTCCGTTGCTCATGCTGGCCGTGACCCGTGGGGACATCGACGCCGCCCGGACGCATCTGTGTGAGCTGAAGAGTTGGTCGGACGATGAGGACGCGCAGAGCCGGGATTCGTACCTGATCGCCGAGGCGGGCGTCGCATTGGCTGCCGGACCACCGGCTGAGGCGGTGGTCGCAGCGGTCAAGGCCGCCAGGAGCGCCTTGGAATCCAACGGCTTGATTTCGGAAAGCTTCCGGCTGGCCTGGCCGCTGGCGCTCGAGGCCGTAATGCGCTGCGGAGATCAGGACGAGGCCAAGGCGCTCCTTGCGATGGTCAGCGAGGCTCCGCCGGGACACGTTCCCCCCTACCTTGCCGCGCAGCAGTCACGGTATGCCGCCCTGCTGACTGTCGCCGGCGGGCAGCCAGTGACCGACGCCGAGGCGGGACTGCGCTCAGCGATGGAAACGCTGCACGACCTTGGCTATAGGTACTGGCAAGCCCGCGCCCAGGTCGACTTCGCCCGCTTGCTCGGCGCACAGCACCGCCGGGAGGAAGCCGCGAATCTGCTCGCCGAGGCCCGCCAGACCTTCAGGGACCTGAATGCGAGAGCAGATCTGGAGCGTATTGCTGCGAGCCCCTAGAAAGAAAGCATGCAGTTAAGGATTGGATCAGTTCTGCTGGTTCCAGTGCGTGTTGATGAATTCGACCTGGAGCTCTCTGCGATCTTTCCGAATCTTTCGTCGCGCTGCACGTAAGGCACCCCTGAACGTCAGGTATGGACCGTCGCTGATTTCGAGTGGTGGTAGGTCAAGGTCGTGAACTTCGCCGTCCCAGCAGATGTGGTACGACCCGAACGCGCCTCGGATCCTCACTTCGCTGATCGCACTCGGTAGAGACATCAGAGCAGACAGTGTCCCCGGGGCTGCTGCCCCCGTCATATCGAGCTTGTCATCCTTCCGGATATGACTCATGTGCCGTCCTTCGGTGCCTCAAAGCGTTGAGCGGTACACCGCAGTCAATCTGCCGACGGTTACGTTCGGTTGACGGACACGAGGACTGGGGGTGAACAGTCGCTACTTGCTCAGTCGTTCCGGATCGTGACGGGTGGCTCGACGAGCTCGTTGCGGGGGTTCAGTGCCGTCATCAGGTGGAGGCGGCCGTCGTCGAGGAGACCCGTGATCGGAGTCAGCGTTGCCCTGGCTCCGTCGACCTCGATGAGCAGCAGATGCGCCTGGGCCGCCCAGGCCGTGGTGTGCGCCGCGGGGAAGCCGTCCGGCACTCTCTCGTCGAGCTGGCCTGCGGCGCCGGAGACGACATACGTTCGGCTGCCGACCTGGCTGACCTGGAAGTTGTGTTCATGACCGGCGAGGACGAGGCGCACGTCGGCGGTGTCGAATAAGGGCTCCAGCGCCTCCCGCATCTCCTCGTCGTTCTGGTGGTTCGGTCCCGCCGTGTAGACGGGATGGTGGGAGTACGGGATGAGCCAGCGATCCCCCCGCCGGCCGAAGGTCGAGCGCAGCCACTCCTGGTGTTTCGGCGCCTGGAAGAAGCGGTGGCTCTCCTTCTGCTCGCTGTCGAGCGAGGTGTCGAGGCAGGCGAGTTCGAGGCCGGCGCCGTATCGCAGCCGGTAGAACAGTCCGGGCATGACGGACGCCGTCTCGAGGCCGCGGTGGAACCGCTCGCGGATGTGGAAGTTGTCCTCCATCTGGGCACGGTCATCGCTGCCCTCAGAGTCGGCGCTGTCGTGATTGCCAATGGCTGGGAAGATCGGCACGCGCGCGATCGCGAGCCGGTAGGGCTGGAAGAAGCTGGAGTACCAATCGTCGTCCTCTCCCCCGCCCTCCTGGTCCACGCGACCCTGCTCACCCTGGTAGATGTTGTCACCGAGTGAGAGGACGAAGCGGACGTCGTGGTCAGCGACGAGTCGTTCGAGCACGTCGGCGATGCGCCGCTGGCGGCGGCTGGACTCCGCGTCAGCCCGCACTCCGACCCCGTAGTCGCCCATGGCCACGAATCGGACCGGTGGGGTGGGGTTGTCGGGATGCGGCCATGTCCGAAACCGCAGGTCATAGCACCTTCCGGCGGGCGCGAGGTCGTAGCCGCTGCGATCACTGGGGACCCAGTCCCACAGTTCCCCCGCAGCCCATTCCTCCCCGTCGACCTCGATGCGGTAGCGGTAGTCAGTATCGGGCTCCAGGCCCTCCGCCCACGCCCACGCGTGTTCGTCGGTGGAAGCCTCGGCCGCAACCTCGCCGTCAGCTGCGAGGACCTGGACGGTGGCGTGTCCGAACGGCTCAGCCGTCGAGCCGATGCACGTCGTTCGGCCCACCCGGTCTTGGAGCTGGTCGTCGTCGACAATCTCCCAACGGCCGAGCTCCGTGCGCTCGAAGTAGAACGCGCCCCACGCGATGAGGGCTCGGTCGGAAGCGAGATCGACCAGGTGGATAAAAGGCTCACGGTGAATCTCGGCAGCGCTCATGTCGCCGAGCATGCTCCTTTTCAGCAAGAAATGGGCGCACCGGCGAGCAGCGAAAAGGAGGGCGCAACCACCGCGCGGCGGGCCTTGGCGAAAGACGCCTTACTGGACGCAATCCCCTGTAGCCGCCAGACTGGTCAGCCGGGCCGAGGTCGGGCAGGTGGTGGATGCCACCGAGGGTTGCCGGGTACTGGATGTCGCTAAGGCGTTGTCAATCACGGTCGGTGGTGCGAACAAGGTTGTAGACAAGGTCGAGGCCCAGCAGCGCCAGCGTGGAATTCCGTCCGTTGGACGCACAAGACAAACCCCTGAGCACGTAAACGTTCGAAGCAGTCCATGGTCGTAAAATTCGAAAGGTTGTCCATGCCCCCCGTGCATCCGTACCTGGATTCCGCGCTGGCACCCGAGCAGCGGGCCGAGGACCTGCTGTCGCGCATGTCGCTCGAAGACAAGGCGGGCCAGCTGTTTCACAGCCAAATCGGCATGGGTCCGGACGGCACCTTCGCCGATGCCGATCCTGCTTTCGGCTTGCCAAGCACCGAAGACTTCGTCCTCAGCCGCAGGATGACCCACTTCAACCTGCTGGGCGTCGTCCAGGAGCCCCAACTGGTCGCCCGATGGCACAACCGGCTCCAAAAACTGGCCGACAGCACGCCCCTCCGAATCCCGATCACGCTCTCCACCGACCCACGGCACCATTTCACCGACAACCCCGGGACGGCGTTCAATGCCGGGGCTGTCTCTCAGTGGCCGGAGCCGTTGGGGCTGGCCGCGCTGCGATCTGCCGAGCTGGTGCAGCGATTCGCTGACATCGCTCGTCAGGAGTATCTGGCGTTGGGTTTTCGACTGGCTTTGCACCCCCAGGTCGATCTGGCCACGGAGCCTCGGTGGTCGCGGATCGCCGCAACGTTTGGGGAGGATGCCGACTTGACTAGTGAGCTGGCGGTCGCCTATGTGCGTGGCTTCCAGGGTGCAGAGATTGGCCCGACGTCAGTGTCGACGATGACCAAGCACTTCCCCGGCGGAGGTCCGCAGTTGGACGGGGAGGATCCCCATTTCGCGTACGGCCGGGAGCAGGTCTACCCGGGCAACAACCTGGAGTACCACCTCAAACCGTTTGCAGCCGTGATCGAGGCCGGCGGCTCGCAGATCATGCCGTACTACGGGATGCCCATCGGAACCGAGCTGGAGCCGGTGGCCTTCGGGTTCAACCGTGGTGTGGTGACCGGGCTCTTGCGCGAGCGGTTCGGATTCGACGGCATCGTGTGCACCGACTGGGGCCTCATCAACGATGCCGAGTTATTGGGCCAGCCGATGCCAGCACGAGCCTGGGGCGTGGAGCACCTCAGTCCGCTGGATCGGGTGGAGATGGTGCTGGAGGCTGGTTGCGACCAGTTCGGGGGTGAAGCCTGTCCCGAACTGGTGGTCGAGCTGGTCCGGGCCGGCCGAGTGTCCGAGGACCGCGTTGACGTCTCGGTGCGACGACTGCTGCTGGAGAAGTTCCGGCTCGGCCTGTTCGACCAGCGCTACCTCGACGTCGACGCTGCCGCGACGGTTGTCGGTCGAGCCGACTTCATCGAGGCCGGGCTGGACGCGCAGCGCGCGTCGTACACGCTCCTGATCAACCGCGACGACATCCCCCCTGAACACCGCGCTCACGGTCTACGTCGAGGGGGTCGACGCGGGGGTGCTTGAGCCGTACGCGCAGGTGGTGTCGGACCCAGCGGCGGCTGATGTGGCTCTGGTCAGGCTCAAGGCGCCATACGAGCCGCGTCCCGGCGGGTTCGAAGCGCACTTCCACGCCGGTTCCCTTGAATTCCCCGTCGAGGAAGTCCGCCGACTGCAGGATTTGTTCGGCACGGTGCCGACTGTCGTCGATCTCTACTTGGACCGGCCGGCCATCGTGCCCGAAATCGCGGCGGGTGCGGCGGCACTGCTAGTCAGTTACGGCAGCAGCGCCCGCGCCTTTGCCGAGGTGGTATTCGGGCTGACATCGCCGCAGGGGCGGCTGCCGTTCGACCTGCCGTCCTCGACCCGTGCGGTCGAGGAGAGCAGAAGTGACGTGCCGTTCGACACCGCCGACCCCTTGTTCCGCTTCGGCGACGGGACCGGCTTCCGCGGCTCTGCTTTGGCCTCCTGACGGAAAGCAGATGCCCAACGCCGACTTCCCGGCCTAGGCGTCGTTCATCATGTAGCGAAGGTCACGAGCGAGGTTCTTCAGCAGCTTGTCGTTCGGGTCAGGGGCGTGCTCCATATGCCCACATGGGCAGTTCTCCAGATCGTCGAGCGCCTTTTCGATGCGGGCGATCTTGGCCAGGAGGGCTTTGCGGCTCGGACGCCTGAACATCGGGTGATCCTAGTCGCCGTCACTGCGGAGTTGCCAGCCATGAAGATCAGGCCTGTGCGCGGTCGTCGGCGATGGTAACTGCAACGGACCCGTACGTCGCCGTACGTCAGCTACAGCTGAGACCGGTCAAGACCTGGTGCAAGGCGGTGGCTGTCAGCCGCTGACTGCCAGCCGCCAGTCCCACGCGATAACCCGTGGCGACGTTGGTGGTCATGCCCCGACAATGGCCGACGTGGGTGAGGTCGAGGTTGTCGTCGCCCACAACGAGCGCGCGACCCTGCGCGTCGACGACGTGTTCCTGAAGATCGACTCTGATCAGACGCTAACCGACATCGAGGTCGAGGCGATGGCGATGGCGCCGATTCCGACTCCGAAGGTCCTGTGGCGGAAGCCGCCCGTGCTCGCGCTCGCCGCCCTTCCAGGGACGGCACTCGGCCGCCTCGGCGAGCCGTCGACCGCGTCGTCGGCGGCGTGGGCCTCGGCCGGTGCCGCCGCACGGATGCTGCACGAGGCGCCGCTGCCGCCATGGCCCGGGCGCACCCTCGACGAGATCGCATCGCGACTCAACGGCGAATGCGAGTGGCTCGTCACGAACGGCGTCCTTCCTACCGAGCTGGTTACGCGCAACCGCCGGATCGCCGAGGCTGCACTCCGGCCCTGGACACCAGTGTTCGCGCACGGCGACCTGCAGATCACCCACGTGTTCGTCCACGGTGACGAGGTCACCGGCGTGATTGATTGGTCCGAGGCAGGACATGGCGATGCCCTGTACGACCTCGCGATCTTGACGCTTGGACATGAGGAGCACCTCGGCGATGTCGTCGCCGGCTATGGCACCGACGTCGACCTCGGCGTGATCCGCGCGTGGTGGTCGTGGCGAAGCCTAGTGGCGGCCCGCTGGCTGATCGAGCACGGCTTCGACCCCAACTCGGCAGGAGCCGAGTTCGACGTGTTGAGATCAATGATGTGAGGCTGCACCAGGCAGAGGATCGGACATTCTGCGGACGGCGTGAGAGGTTACCCTCGTCGTCAATCTCCGATCATCGGCGGCGCGGCCCGCAGCCAGCGAGGACACGCGGCGCACGCCGGGCGAAGCG
>DASQUD010000012.1:0-6389 GCA_035641455.1 Propionibacteriaceae bacterium
ACAGCGCTTCCCACGGAAGAGTCGAAGCTGCTCGCGATCTCCCTGGTCGGCATTGCCCAGGTCAGCGCCCGTTACTGGGTTTCCCCCGACACCGGAAAGATTCCCCTCGACGAGGCCAAGCAATTGGTGAGCAGCCTTGCCTGGCGTGGGATCAGCGGTTTCCCACTCACCGAGCATGGGGGCCACCCGCGGCCATAGGCGGCGAGCAGCCGGCCCGTGCCCGAGACGACTCCGCACCCCGTACCCGGACTCCGCACCCTCCGCAGAGGGTGTGAAGTCGGGGGTAAGGGCCGCGAAGTGGTTAGCACCCGGTCCGGATCGAGTCAGCCCTTCTGGAGGGTGGTCGCCCCGGTCATGATGGCCACCGCCTCGGTGGGGGTATGCGACTTCGGCGTGATCACTCCGGCGCAGCCGCCCAGCCGGGCGATATGGATCCGGTCCGATACCTCGAACACATTGGGCATGTTGTGGCTGATCAATATCACCGGCAGGCCCCTGGCCTTGATCTGCTGGATCAAGTTGAGCACCTGACCGGTCTCCTTGACGCCCAAGGCCGCGGTGGGTTCGTCGAGGACGACGAACTTCGTGGCGAATGTCGCGGCTCGAGCCACCGCCACCGCTTGCCGCTGCCCACCGGAGAGGGTTTCCACGGCCTGGCTCATGTTCTGTACGGTCGCGATGCCCAAATTGGCCATCGACTTACCCGCATCCTCCTTCATACCCTTCTTGTCGAGCATCCGCAGGACCGAGCCCAGCGGACCCGAGCGGCGCCGCTCCCTACCGAGGAACATGTTCGCCGAGATGTCCAGCGCCGGCGCGACAGCCAGAGTCTGGTAGACCGTCTCGATGCCGGCCCCCCGGGCGTCCTGCGGCGTGCGGAAGTGGACTTCCTTACCATCCAGATAGACCTGCCCCGTGTCCGGAATGAGCGCCCCGGTGAGGGCCTTGATCAAGGTTGACTTGCCGGCACCGTTGTCGCCGATCACCGACAACACCTCGCCGGGGAACAGATCGATGTCGACGCCGTCGACACCGACGACCTTGCCAAAGGTCTTCACCAGCCCGCGACCTGAGAGCACCGTTTCGGATGTGTCGGCGAGTACGGGGGGCGAGCCCAGACCGACCGTGCCTTGCTCCTCCTGCGAGAGTTGACTGGTACTTGGGGTGGTGCTCATGCCTTTACCTTCCTGATCCACTGGTCGATGGAAACGGCGACAATGACCAGCACTCCAATTGCGAACACCCGCCACTGGTCGTCGACGCCAGCAAGGCTGAGGCCGGTGCGGAACACGCCGACAATCAGCGCGCCGAGGATCGTGCCGATGATGGCGCCGCGCCCACCGAACAGGCTGGTGCCACCGATGACCACAGCCGTGATGCTGTCGAGGTTAGCGTCCACGATGGCATTGGCGCTCGCCGTGCCCGCGCGTCCGATCTGGACCCATGCGGTGATGCCGTAAATGAGACCAGCCACGGTGTAGACACTGAACAAGACCCGGTCGACCCGAATACCGACAAGACGGGCCGCCTCCGCGTCGTTGCCAACCGCGTACACGTGCCTTCCCCAGGTCGACTGGCTCAAGATGAACGCCATCACGATGGCCAAGATGGCCACGATGATCACGCCGGTCGTGATCCGAAACGGCCCGAGTTGGATACGCGTGCCGGCCCAGTTCAGGATCGGCGGCAGCTGCCGCCGGCCTACTTCCTGACCGCCGGAGTAGAGCAGCGCGATTGCGGTGAAGATGCTGAAGGTACCCAGCGTGACGATGAACGGCGGCAGCTTGAGCCGCGTCACCAACGTTCCGTTGATGGCTCCCGCGACGACCCCCGCGAGGATACCGAGCAGCAACGCCAAGATTCCCGGCATGCCGTTCTTCACGGCGAAGTTGGCCATCAGCAGCGACGAAAGAATCGCGATAGCGCCGACCGACAGGTCGATGCCAGCGGTCAGGATGATCAGCGTCTGGCCGATGGCCAAGGCGGCGATCACCGCGACCTGCTGCAGGATGATGCCGATCGTTCCGGGCTGGATAAAGCGCGGATTGATGATCGTGAAGGCGATGATCGACACGAGCAACACCATCAATGGGCTGATCGATGGATGCGCATGAAGGACGTGCTGAATCCGCTGGACGGGCGACTGCTGGCGCGCGGCGAACTGTTCGGCAGCGGACGCTGGTGCGGGGGGTTCGACTGTCGTGGTCACATGGACTTCCTTGTCGTAGTAGTTACGCCGGTTGCTGCGGAGGCGACCCGATCCTCGCATGAGGGGTTGGCTCCGCCTTGGTAGCGGAGCCAACCGGTCAATTCTTCATGACTACTTGCCCCAACAGAGCTTCTCGCCTTCGGCGACGCTGATGCTCTCTACGCCCTCGACCTTCTTGTCGGTCACCAGAGCGACACCGGTGTCGTAGAAGTCCAGGCCAGGAGTCACCGCAGGCTTATCCTGTCCGTCGCTGTCAGCGATCTTCTTGATCGCCTCGACACCCAACTCCGCCATCTTCACCGGGTACTGCTGGGAGGTAGCACCGATCGTGCCCTCCTTGACCAGCTTCAGACCAGGATCGCAGCCACCGTCCACCGAGACGACGATCGCGTCCGTGATTCCCGCGTCCTTGAGCGCCTCGGCGCCACCGCCACCGGACGGCTCGTTGATCGAATAGACGAGGTTGATGTCCTTGGACTTCGAAAGGCAATTCTCCATCGCAGTCTTGCCCTCGTCGGCCGCACCCTGGGTCGGCTCGTTGCAGACGATCTCGTAGTCGCCGCCCTTGCCGCCGGTGTACTTGCCGGTCTTGTCCTCGTCCCCGTTCTTCTGCTTGTCCTTCACGTCGATACCCATGCCGGTGAGGAAGCCCTGGTCACGGTTGACGTCGACCGAGACGATCTTGTCGTTGAACAAGTCCAGCATCGCGATGGTGGCTTTCTTGCCGTTCATCTGCCCTGCCGCCCACTTGCCGATCAGCTCGCCGGCCTTGAAGTTGTCGGTCGCGAAGGTGATGTCCACCGTGTCCGGCGGATTCGGCGGGGTGTCGAGCGCAATCACGTACAAGCCCTCGGTCCGAGCTTGCTCGATGGCACTGTTGACGCCCTCGGCTGCGGGTGTGATGAGAATGCCCTTGTCGCCTCGGGCGACAGCGGCCTCGATGGCCTTGACCTGGGTGTCGGTGTCACCGTCAGCCTTGCCGGCTGCCGTGGTGATGCTGACGCCGTTCTTCTCCCCCGCTGCCTTGGCGCCTTCCTGCATCGCGATGAAGAACGGGTTGGTGCTTGTCTTGGTGATCAATGTGACAGCCACGTCTTCGCCGCCGCCACCACCTTCAGTGCCTTCGGCGCCCGGCGTGCCGGTGTCGCCGCCGCCACCACAGGCGGCCAACGCTAGCGATGCCGCCGCGGCCAAAGCCACGCCCGCAGTGAGGCGTTTGCCTCGCGCGATCGACGGGATCGGATTCATGAGGACCCTTTCGTTAGGTTCTGCACCGTCGATACGCTTGACAACGGTGTCATGAGCATTTCTAAACCAAGACTCAGCTTTGCGTCAAGGCTGAGGCGGCGCAAGCACCTGAACCTGTAATGTCCGGGCGAAAAAGGGAGACATCGATGTCAGACCAAGAGTTGTCGCCGAAGCCGACCAAGCCACGGGCCACCATCCGCGACGTTGCCGCGCTCGCTGGAGTGGGCATCAAGACCGTCTCTCGGGTGATCAACAACGAGGCCAACGTGTCCCCTCCCACCCGCGAGCGGGTCCGGCGCGCCGTCATGACGCTCAACTTCCAGCCCCATCTCGGCGCAGGAGCCCTGCGGCGCAGCGACCGAAAGAGCTACACGCTCGGATTGCTGCTGGACTCCGTGGACAACCCGTTCTCCGCCGCGGTCAATCGGGCGGTGGAGAAGATAGCGACCGCCCGGAATACTGCGGTCTTCGCGGCCAGCTCTGAAGACGATCCGGAGCACGAAAGAGCGCTGGTTGCGGCATTCACCCGCCGACGGGTCGATGGGCTGATCGTGACCATGATCGGCACCGACCACAGCTACCTGCAGGCCGAGCAGGAACAAGGCACACCCATCGTCTTCGTCGATCGGCCGCCGTTGGGTGTGCTGGCCGACGCGGTACTCACCGACAACTTCAACGCTGCTTTCGTCGCGACCCAGCACCTCATCCGGCAAGGTCACCGCACGATCGCTCATCTGGGCGACGAACTCAGCATCGAGACAGCCCGGGAGCGTCGCCACGGATTCCGGGAGGCGCTCAAGGCCGCCGGCCTGCCCGGCAGCGAAAGCCAGCACACCGACAACATTCGCTCGGCTTCGGAGGCCTTCTCGACCGTCCATCGGTTGATGCGCTCTTCCGCGCCTCCCACCGCCTTGTTCACATCACAGAACCTCGTGACTATCGGCGCGATCCGTGCCCTGCACCAGCTCGGGTTGCAACAGCGCGTCGCCATAGTCGGATTCGACGATCTGGTTCTCGCTGACGTGCTGAAGCCCGGGATCACGGTGATCGCCCAGGATCCGGCTCGGATCGGCGCCATCGCCGCCGAACGGCTGTTCGCGCGACTGGATGGAGACACTGCGGCGCCGCAGACGGTCATCGTGCCGTCCCGGTTGATCACGCGCGGCTCGGGAGAGATATCGCCTCCGGAATGACTCCCGGCTGCCGACGCAGACACCTGTCAGACCGAGGTCGAGTAGATTTGTCCAGGTCCCACGCCAGTGCACGCGCCGAGCGCAACCGCCGCCCGAGAGGGGCCAGCGCCGGAGAGGAAATCGATGACCGAACCCACGTCGTTCGCCGCAGCGGCCGCGCCGCTCGCACCCCCGGACTCCGATCCCTTGACGCTCACCGCTCCCGAGGCGCCAAGGCCGGTAGTCGCCACCCAGGCGCCGGCGATGGCACCGCAGGTCGATCCGGACACCATCCCTTCCCTCGACAGCAAAGTCGACGGCTTTGTCACCGCCCTGATGAGCGCGCAGACTCGCTCGCCGGAGTTCGCCCAGCAGGCCGCGAACGTCCGGACGATGGGCGACGCCGACGTCCGCCGCGCCGCGGAAACATCCAACCGGCTGCTGCAAACCCCGGTCCGAGCGATCAAGGAAGGCGCCCTCGCCTCCGGGTCCAAGGTGGGCAACACCTTGATGGAGCTACGGCGCACCGTCGAAGGCCTTGATCCCAGCCAGGCGACGGGCAGTCGGAAGTTCCTCGGCGTCATTCCCTTCGGCGACAAGATCGTGGACTACTTCCGCCGGTATGAATCGGCCCAGGGCCATCTCAACGGGATTCTGCACGCTCTCCGCAACGGCCAGGACGAGCTGACTCGGGACAACGTCGCGCTGAACATGGAGAAGCAGAATCTGTGGGCGACCATGGGCCGGCTCAACCAGTACATCTACGTGGCTGAGCGGCTAGACGCCAAGCTGGCCGCGACCATCTCGCAGTTGGAGCTATCCGATCCCGAGCGCGCCCGCTCGCTCAGTCAAGACGTGTTGTTCTACGTCCGGCAGAAGCACCAGGACTTGCTCACTCAGCTGGCCGTGTCTATCCAGAGCTATCTGGCGATCGACATCATCATCAAGAACAATCTGGAGTTGATCAAGGGAGTCGATCGCGCCTCGACGACCACGATCTCAGCCCTGCGCACCGCCGTCATTGTGGCCCAGGCACTGGGCAACCAGAAGCTCGTTCTTGATCAGATCACCGCTCTCAACACCACCACCTCTGATCTGATCCAGCGGACCTCGGAGATGCTTCGCGACAATTCGGCGCAGATTCAGCAGCAGGCGGCGTCGGCCACCATTGGCCTGCCCCAGCTCCAAGCGGCGTTCCAGAACATCTACGCGACGATGGATTCCATCGACAACTTCAAGCTGCAGGCGCTGGACACCATGGCCGCCACGATCGGAACACTGGAAAGTGAAGTCGTGAAGTCACGGGACTATCTGGACCGTGCCCGCCGCCAGGATCAGCAGTTCGCCTCGGGAGCGCTGGATCTCGACGATGACGCCCGCGGCGGCCTTCGCTGACGGCGCCGATTGCGACTCTCGTCCGCTGCCATGGGGTTCCGCGAGTGGTTCGGCAGGCTGACCGGTCGGCCCGACCCTGCGCCAACCCCCACTCCACCGCCGGAGCTATCTGTCCCGGCGCCGCCCACCGAAGCCGACATCATGCGCGCCTTGGAGCACGTAGTGGCCATGGTCGGGGGCGGTGCGGTGCCCGCGCCGGTCTCGTCGCGAGTCAAGCGAGTGGTCGAAACGGTCCGTCAAACCCTTCCCCGGCTACGGAATCTTGGGCTGGGCAGCCCGGACGCGTACTCGGTCATGGCCACGGCCACCGACTATCTACCGGAGGCGATCCGTGGCTATACCAGGCTGCCGCGCCAGTGGGCGGA
>DASQUD010000013.1:0-3051 GCA_035641455.1 Propionibacteriaceae bacterium
GCATCGTCATGCCCCGACGCAGTAGGTCACTAAGCCCCTCGCTCAGGGAGTAGTTGGCTCCCAAGATTTGGCTCCGTGTCAGCGCGCAGGCATGGCAGCTCGAGACCCACGACCGTGTAACCGCCCCCTGACTGGGGACGATGTTGGTGGGCGATACTGGGTTCGAACCAGTGACCTCTTCCGTGTCAGGGCAGCCCTTCCTGCGCATTCAAACCTGTCGCCGCCCGTGCGGAGTGCGTGGGAGTCCGCTGGCGATCACACGGCATCACCCCGATTGGCTGGCAGTCTGGCTGTCAGGGTGGTGCCGGCCCGGCTGAAGTGTTCGTTTCGGTGGTTGTGCTGCCGATCCATAGCCACTGGTGCTTGTGGCCCAGTGGCCGGCGCGACCGTCCGATGCTTAAGGCCTAGCGTTGGCGCGTGGACTCGCCGTTGGCCGCCGCCGCGTTCACGCCGTACGGTCCCGCGCACTGGATGCTGCTCACGCTGACGGTCGCGGGAGTGGTGCTTCTGGTTCGTCTCGGTCGTCGACATCGCGGAACCCCGGCCGGGGTCGCGTTCGCGCGGATGTTCGGTGCTGTCCAGCTGGTGGTGTCGCTCGGCTTCCTGGTCCTCTGGCT
Source organism: Propionibacteriaceae bacterium (assembly GCA_035641455.1). Classification (GTDB taxonomy): domain Bacteria; phylum Actinomycetota; class Actinomycetes; order Propionibacteriales; family Propionibacteriaceae; genus Microlunatus. Next base: position 618 of record DASQUD010000013.1, read on the forward strand.
CGTCCCACCGCTGTTCGACGTGCATCAGTCACTTCCGCTGCATCTGTCGGATCTGCTGCGGCTGGTGAGCGGCTATGCGCTGTGGAGCCGGCGACGCTGGGCGGTCACGTTGACCTACTACTGGGGGTTGACGCTCAACCCGCAGGCCCTGCTGACTCCAGACCTCAAGCTCGACGTGGCACCGGTGCTGGAGTTCGCCTCGTACTGGGTGCAGCACGTGCTCGTCATGTGGGCGGTCTGCTACCTGACCTGGGGCCTTGGGCTGCATCCGAACTGGCGGGGCTACAGACTGGCGCTCGTCGTCACCGTGGGTTGGGCCGCCGTCACCTTGACCATCAACCGGGCTCTCGACACCAACTACGGCTACCTGTCACACAAGCCGGGGGGTGGCTCCCTGCTAGACCTGCTGGGAGAGTGGCCGTGGTACCTGCTGGTGGTCCTGACCCTGCTGGCCGGCGTCTGGGCGCTGATCACGTGGCCGTGGGTTCGGCGGTCGCCAGCAGCATCGTGAGGCCTCGCGGCCGGTCGGACGGCGAGGCGTCGGAAACTGCGGTTGTGAAGCGGCCCCTGACAAGAATCGAACTTGCATGACCAGCTTGGAAATAAGCGCTAGATCGTCCGCCGAGGTCCATGTAGGTGTTGACCTCGGCGCGGGAGTGACCGCATTTAACCCTCAGCGCCTCCTCGGTGTGGCCCGATAGTGGCCCGCGAGGGCTGCCCGTTCGATTTCGGACCGCCTGGTCACGAACTCCTCGGGGCGGCTTCCAGTACGTCAATTTGAGCGGGCCGACAGACGAAGATGGACCGCTTACGCAGCCACCACAGCCGGGTGTCTTGCTGCCCGCCGCTGCTGTGCCCGACGGTGGTTCACAGAGGCTAGGCGGAGCCCGCCTTGTAGTCCGTGAGGGTGTACTTTTCCCGATACGCGCCGCAGGGTCAAGTCCTGAGCGTCCTGTAAATGGGTGGCCTGGTTGATCATGCGGCGACGCTTCTACGTCGGTGGGTCTTGCGGTTGTCGGTGTCGGCTGGGGGCGGGTCGAGGCCGAGCTCGGCGCGCAGCAGTGTGAGCTGGTGTCGTTCGAGGTCGCTGATCGAGACCCGGCACCAGCGGTCGGCGGCTCGGATCATGGTGGCGAACACCAGCTTCATCGCTGATTTCTCGTCGCTGAAGCGGCCGATGACCTTGGTGCGGCGGCGCTCCTCGACGAACGACCGCTCGGCGAGGTTCGTGGTACGGACCCGGATGCGGTGTCGGACCGGCACCCGGTGGATCGCCAGCAGCGCATCGAGATCATCGGCGAAGCAGGTCACCGCAGCCGGGAACTGCTGGCCGAAGGTGTTGGCCAGCCGGTCCGCGGCCACCCTCGCCGCGTCGAGGGTGGGAGCGTCACGGACCGCGTAGACGTGCGCCATCACCTCCGCCGCGGCCTCGTCGGGCAGCTTGGCACGGATGTTGGCCAACCGGTGGAACCAGCAGCGGATCCGAATCGAGGCGGGGAAGCACACCGTGATCGCCTTGACCAGGCCGGGGGCGCCGTCGGAGGTCACCGTGGTGGGCATCCGCAGCCCCCGGCTCAGCAGGGAGCGGAAGAACTCGGTCCAGCAGGCCTCGGACTCCTTGTTGCCCACCGCCAGGTGCAGCAGGTGCTTGGTGCCGTCGGCGGCGATCGCCCAGCCGACTAGCAGCGCCTCCTTCGCCCCGTGTCGGCGCAGCGACTCAAACACCGCGTCCACGAACAGGTACTCCACCTCGACGTCGGACAGATCACGGCTGACGAAGGCCTGGTAGTCCTCCCACAGCCGGTCGGTGATCTCACTGACCGAGGACCTGGAGATCAACAACTCACCGGTGGCGTCACGGAAGGCGTCCTCGACGTCTCGGGTGGACAGGCCGCGGGCATACATCTCGTTGACCAGCGAATCCAACACCTCGCTGTTGCCGTCCAGGAACCCCATCAAACTCGACCGGAACGGCTCACCCGCGCCGCGGACCTGCGGCACCGCCACGTCGATGAACCCCTCCGCGGTCCGCAGCCGGCCCCGCTCATAACCGTTCCGGGACCCGGCCTGGCCCTCGCCGCGGCGGCCGTAGCGGCCCCGGCCGCCCAGGAAGTCCCGCTGTTCACCCTCCAGCAGCTCCTGCACCACCAGCCGGGACACCGTCTCCACCAGCGCCGAAACAATGTTGGTCTCGCGGTCGGCACCACCAGCGAGCAGGTCCTGCAACTGCTCGCGAGCCATCACGGACGGGGCTACCCTTCTCATCGGCCTGCTCCTTCGATCGTCGGTCCTCATCACCCGACATGATCGAGCAGGCCACCTCCATTTACAGGAAGGCTAGGACGCCACCGCGTCCGGGCAGCGCGAGCAATATCGACTGCCTGTCCGGACTCGCTCATGTAGGTCGCCTGCTGACTCATAGCGGCTAACGTCT
>DASQUD010000014.1:0-2183 GCA_035641455.1 Propionibacteriaceae bacterium
CTCAGGTTGATCCCCTCGGCACGGAAGGCCTCCTTTACCTCCGAACGCGAATAGGACGGGCTTTCCTCACCGCCTCCACATCCGCCGAGGATGACGAGCGCCAATGCCAAACCAGTCCGGCGGCTCATGACGCCAGGCTAGCCCGTTATGTCCTAGCGGTCTGGGCCTCTGTCGACGGTCAGAACCGTCAAGGGACATTCGTAAACACTGGCCCAGGGCACTGCCGGCTAATTGAGGTTCACCGGGGAAGGGGCCAGTCAAAGGGGTCGATACCAAGTTCTGCTGCGAAGTCGGCCCACGTCCTGATCCGCTGAGCCTCGGGGCCAGGGGGAAGCGCCCAGTACAAGATGGTGCCGTTGTGCTCATACACGCCGGTAGCCGGACCGAGCTGCGCCGCCAGCACACCGTCGCTCGCAAGCTGGCTCCAGCGTCGCGTCAGGAACGCCGTAACCGAATACCGACGAGGCCCTTGGATCACGTGGCCCCACCGGTCGATCATTTCCCGGTACTCGGTGGGGCGCAGCTCCTTGTACCGATGCTCCACGATGCCGTGCTCCGCCCAGGGCTCTCCGGGTGACAGGCAGAGGAACACGTCGTCGTAGACACCGAACTCGGCGGCTATTCCGCGGAGGCTGGCTTCGGCCGAACTCCGGTGGCGCCGGCGCCCTGGCATCGGTCAGCGGACGCGTGTCGGAAGCTGGTCGAGAGCGGTGCGGAGAAACCCGTCGCGGCGCTCCGTGACGGTGGCGGCGTCCAGCGGGCTGCCGTCGTCGGCGAACCCCGGCCAGCCGTGCAGCACGGTCGGCGTGTTGAGCGCGGCGACCGCATCCCAGTAGGGCACCCCGACTGCCTCCTGGCCGACCTCTCGCTCCCAGCCCGCCAACACATGGGCTGGCGCGTCGGGGCCGTACTGCAGCGCCATCTGCATCCGCAGGCTGCACAGATCGACTCCTGGATCACCCGCCCCGGCCGTCTTCCAGTCGATCAGCGCGACGCAGCGGTCGCCCTCCCACAGCATGTTGCCGCCCCAGACGTCGCCATGCACGAACACCGACGCGGCTGCGGGCATGCTATGTGACCTGACCCGTTCGTCGGCCTGCTGCAACAGCGGAGTCGTCGGCATCCGCCCCCGCCGACGTTCCGCGGCGCGGTCGTCGACGGCAATTGGCCTGTGCCGGTACGGCAGGTCGGCCTGTGGCGCGAGGACGACGGCGTTGACCCTCGCGACGGCGGCTCCCGCTTCCCGGAGGCGGGCGGCAGAAGCCATCGGCGGGAGATCGGCGCTGCCGGACAGAAACGTCTCCAGGGTGGCGACGGTTCCGCTGGACGTCCTGTCGAGATCGGCGGCGATCAGCCGCGGCGCGGCCAGACCATGGGTCTCGGCCAGCCGAAGTGCTCGGGCGTTCGTGATCACCATGCCGTCGAGGATCCAGCGCCGGACGGGCACCTTCAAGATCACGTCCGTCGCCCGGTCCGCCAGTCCTTCGACTCGGAGGCGGAACGTGCCAGAGGGACGGTGGGTGCTGCGCGAAGCGTTCTCGACCGAAAGCACGCGCCCGCCGACCACTCCGGCCACCCAGCGCAGAACCTGATCGCTGGGCAACGCCGCTGCATACGCTCCCCCATCGCCGTGCGGACCGTTGCTCCGTCTTCGTCTACCCACACCGCCACCGTAAATCCGCCGGACGGAACCGACAACACGCGCTCAGGTGACATTCTTAGAGGCGCAGGACATCATCGTCCGGCATTGGGAAGGCTCGAACCGCTACCTGCAGGTGCTGAGGGCCGGGGAACCATAAGCACCCTCAGATACTGCATCGGCGGGGACCGGTGTACTCACCCACGCCGTTCTGGCCCTACCAGCTACCGGAGTTCGCTCGTCCAGGCCGTAGGTCACGGCGCCGATTAGGAGGAAGTCCGTCAGACTCAGGTCGTGAGGCGAGCCTTCGCGATCATGGTCTTTCTCGTGTCCGCTCTCGCCGCGGCTGTGGTCGCCCTTTACTACCGGGAAGGCGGCGTCCGACCACCGCGCGCCGCGCAATCAACCGGAATGCCGATCGTGGTGCGCTGCCCGCAGGCAGCCGACCGTCGCGAGCCGGGGGCGGACATAGTCGGCTGGCCCGGCGCCACGGCTGACCAGGTCATCGCAGTCGCTCGGCGCGTCAACCACCGCGAGGTCACCC
>DASQUD010000015.1:0-16776 GCA_035641455.1 Propionibacteriaceae bacterium
TTGATGCGGCTCTTCAAGTCCGACATCGTCGAGTGGGTGCTGCAGGCGCTCAAGGTGCCTGACGACCAACCGATCGAGAACAAGCGGGTGTCTGCTTCGATCGCCAGCGCGCAGGGCCAGGTCGAGGCCCAGAACTTCGAAACCCGGAAAAACATCCTCAAATATGACGACGTGATGAATCGCCAGCGCCATGCCGTCTACGGCGACCGGCGGAAAGTCCTGGAGGGTGCCGACGTTGAGGCCCGTCTGCGGGCAACCGTCGACGCCGTGGTCGAGCAGTACGTGATCGGCGCGACGGAGGGCTTCGCGGAGGACTGGGACCTCGAGCAGTTGTGGACCAATATGCGCACCCTCTATCCAGTGGGCCTCAACCGCGCCGACTACGAGGATCGGGAGGATCTTGACCGGCAGATGCTGGTCGATGACTTCAAGGATGACGCTCAGGCGGCTTACGACAAACGCGAGGAATCGCTAGGTGCCGAGGTCATGCGCGAGGTCGAGCGGCGCGTGCTGCTGACCGTTCTCGATAGGAAGTGGCGCGAGCATCTGTACGAGATGGACTACCTGCGCGAGGGCATTGGGCTGCGAGCGATGGCGCAGCGCGACCCGCTGGTGGAGTACCAGCGCGAGGGCAGCGACATGTTCAACGCCATGATGGAAGCGTTCATGGAGGAGGTTGTCGGTTTCGTCTTCCACCTGGAGGTCGAGGTTGAGCAGGCTTCGGAGGCCGGTCCAGCGGTCGGTGTGGTCACCGGCGGGGACGGGTTGCCGGTGCAGGTCGGTGCGGCGGCGGCAGCGGCGAGCAACGGCCGTGGTGGTGGCCAGCAGCACCTGATCGAATCCGGTCCCGACCCGGATGGCACCGGAATCGAGGTGCACGCGGTGGGCGACGACGCTGACGCCGCCGCCCTAGCCGCGGACATGAATGAGGTCCTCGACGACGCGCAGCTGGCCCGGCTGGAGCTGGCGGAGCGGGAAGAGACCCCGACACCACGTCCTCGGGTGAGTGCCAAGGGTCTCGGTTCCTCCGGCTCTCGACCGTTGACATACTCGGCACCGGAGGAGGATGGCTCCGTCAAGACGGCAGCGGCCAATGGGGAGGGCGCCAAGGACCCGTACGCGGGGGTCGGGCGGAATGCGCCATGCCCATGCGGGTCGGGCAAGAAGTTCAAGATGTGTCACGGGCGCCCTGGAGCGAACGCCTAGGGCCAAGCTCCACCGCAGTGCAGAGCCATCGACCGTAAAACTCCTCGAGCCGGAATGCCAGGGCGATTGATCTGCGGCCGAGCGTGAAGTGAGCGGCGACCTCCGCCGCGAGCGGAGTGGGGAACTGCAGGTGAAGCGAGCGCAGGGTGGCCGGACGGGTCGGCCGTGACCGTGATCGGGCTGCGATCCGTTGTCTGCGCTGGATCGTGATCGCTGCCAGCACCTGGTCATCAACCCAACGATTGAGCTGCCCGATAGGCCGCAGTTCCTGCAGCGTCTCGATCAAGAGTTGCGCGAGCGAGATACTCCAGGCCTTCGGATCTGGCAACTCCGCGGATGGAGCCGACATCCAGCTGCCGCTCATAGTGCTCGCCTGCACCGGTGGTTCACCATCGAAATCGAGCATCGGCTGTGACTCATCCACCGCCTCGGCCAGCCGAGGCAGCCAGGTCTGTGCCGGGGGCCGACTCTCGACGGCGCGCCGCAGCTTGAGCGTCGATCGGGCAGTGGATGCCATTTGATATTTCTTCCTCCCGGGAGGGTGGCCACCAGCGTGGGAGAAATGCCACCGGTTGGGAAGAGCAGGGCGCGAATCTGTGGAAAAGCCGCGGGACACAATGTCGGAATGGCTGCTGACGCCACTATTGCACGGGTCTTGGACGAGCTTCAGGTACGGCTGGACTCGCTGCCGGCCGGGATGGAGTTCCGCCGGACGTTCATCGCCACGTACCGGCGGACGACGGAGGCGGTAGCCCGTGCGATCGAGGACGGTAGCTTCGATGACCCTTGGTGGGTAGCCGCGTGGGACGGCGCGTTCGCCGACCTCTTCTTCGTTGCCCACGATGCCGATCTATCTGGTGTACCGCCGCCGCGGCCCTGGCGACTGGCATTCGCGCCCCCCGAGGGGACGAACACGCTTCAGCACCTTCTTCTCGGCATGAACGCGCACATCAACTTTGACCTGCCGCAGGCGCTGCTTGCGGTGATCACCGACGACGACTTCACCGATCCGGCGTTGATCGACCGACGCCGACGTGATCATGAACGCATCGACGACATCCTGGCCTCTCGGGTGGCGGCCGAGGATGGCCAGCTCGGCGGACCCCGCCGCCTCCTCGACCGCGTATTGACTCCGCTCAACCGGGCCAGTTCCAAGCGATTTCTCCGTGAGGCCAGGCAGAAGGTGTGGCACAACACCTTCGCGCTGCAGCAGGCGCGGCTGGCCGGATCGGACGCCTATCGTGCCCGGTTGGCGGAGCTTGAATTGCTGTCGGCCGCCAAGATCGCCGACCTCACCGCTCCAGGGCAGGTGCTGCTCCGCCTCGCCGCCGGCGGTTTCGGTGTCCTGCTGCCGCCGCCGTGACCTTCTTCGCGCGCGATCACGACTCGTGTTGTCGCTGGCTTCACTCGCTCGGGGACTCGTCGTCCGCTCGGCTCGCTTGTCCCGCCTTCGCGCGCGAGATCTGGCGACGCTCGCAGAGATCGCCCGTTAGGGCAGCCAGGCTCAGACGACGAGGGAACTTTGGATCGAGTAGTGCGCGGCGTGGTACAGGTGCCGGCCAAATTCCACAAACTGGCCCACGTCGTCATAGGCGATCCGATCGACCGTGAGACCGGCTGCTGGTGTTTCCACATCGAGCAGCTCGGCCTCCTCATCAGTCATCAGTCGTGCGGAGACGCGCTGGTGACCGATCTTGAGGTTGATGCCGATCCCGCGCAGACAGGCATAGAGCCCCTTGTCTGTCAGGTCAGCCTCTTTGATGTCGAAATGGCTGGGCAGATAGTTCGTCAGGATTGCGAGCGGCACATCGTCAGCAAGCCGCAACCGTCGAATCTTGATAAAGGTCTTGTCGGTGACACTCTCGGCGTCGATGGCGTCGCGGACCTCTTGGTTGAGTTTGCCCACCGAGTACTCGAGCAACCGAGTTCGGGGAACCATGCCCGCCTTGGTCAGGTCCTCGTTGAAGCTGCTCAAGCGCTCGTCGCGCCGGAACTGTGACCGTACGACTTGGGTACCTACGCCGCGCTTGCGAACAAGCATTCCCTTTTTCACCAGCTCCTGAATCGCCTGGCGGGCAGTCGGCCGGGACAGACCCAGGCGGCTGGTCAACGACAGTTCGTTCTCCAGCCGATCACCGGGGGACAGCGCGCCGGTGTTGATCGCATGCTCGATCGACTGGGCTAGCTGATGGTAGAGGGGCACGGGCGAGTTGCGCTCCAGCGTGATGTCGAGCTCGCGCGCAGCGGGCGGCTCGGTCATGCGAGAAGCATAGAAGCCGGGGCCGGACTCACACGCCGACCACCCGATTTGTCCACACAAAGACGGCACGGGGTTCGAGGACGTCGAGCTAGGGGGAGAAGAGCAAGATCAAGCCTGAGCAGGTGTAGCCGATCATCACAGCGAGCATCGGCCATTGCCCGGCCAGTGCCCGTTCCGGCGGCAGCAGGCGGACTGCCTTCTCGTGCGCAACGATGATTCCCAGCAGATGGCCACCGACGATGGCGACGAGCTGGATTATCGCGATGACCGTCGGATGGTTCACGATCGAGGCATTCACGCCCATCTCCGCGGAGCCGAAGAGATTCCAGCCGCGGCCCAGCGGATCCGAGAAGTTGATCGCCGCTCGCTGCCCCTCCAAGATCAACAGCGTGGCGTAGTGCGCTATGGCATAGCCGACCACGATGGGCACGACCGACCCGGCCATCAGCCGTGGATAGACGCTGAGTGGTTGCGAGGTAAAGCGGCCCATCCAGCACGCCGCCAAGGCGAAGCTGGTCAGCACGATGATGATCATCGCGAGCAGACCGGCCGTCTGCCAGGCCAGTGATGGCAGGTCAGAGTCCTGAACGGTCTGAATCCACCAGCTTGTGTTGGCGAAGCTGTCGTAGGCGGTACTGCCGAGCAACGCCGCCACCACCCCCGCTGCGCCTGGTGGAGGAGTCCATGAACTAAGACCGGCGAGCGGATTGACCAGCGCAAGGTTCCCTTCGATCCGTCGCCAAGCCGACAGTTCGGCCACGGTGGACGCGTACGCCTCGAAAGGATCGGCGGCCCCGATCCACCGCTGGCTGAAGATGATCGCACCAAGGATCATGATCACGAACCAGCCGATCGCCCAGAGTCGGAGCACCGACAAGGTGGTCCGATCGGGCTGCACCAGCTCCAGCCAGCTGAATGCGAAGATGCCCGCGGCAGCCGGCCAGACGCCGATCCGCTCCGGTAGGTTCACCAGCCTGGCTCTGGTGTCGATGCGTGCCAGTGCACACAGGCCGGCGTGCACCGTCCGGAGCGGGTTGGTCGCCCGCCAGAACCAGCCGAGGAGCAGTGAGATCGGCACCAGCCCCACCCACATCCAGACGAAGACGAAGCCGAAGATCGGGTTTGTCAACCTGTCCTGCCCGGCTATCACCGCCAGCGCCGCGATGGCGTAAGCCGCCAAGATCAGCAGGCGCCCAGTCCACCGGACAGCGGGATGGTCGACGACCTTGGTGAACCTTGGCAGCGGCACGCCGCTGAGCCTGGCGAAACGAGGCGTTCGCCAGGCGAAGATGAGCACGACGAACGAGATGATCAAGGCGATGGCCGCCCCTGCCACCACGAACGTGAACGGCAGCGGAAGATCCTGCCGCGAGGCAATGCCGTGCTGCGGCAGCAGAACCGAGGTCATCGACTCGAGTGGGTCATGACGTGCACGCAGGGCGCAACGAACTCGCACGCTGCTCGCGGCCACTCGGTTGATCGACTTCTGCGCACGTTTCCCTCGGTCTCTCGTGCTGGATCTTGCGCCGCCCGGTGCGCTCGCCGGTCGAGCCCATTGCCGGTTAAGTGTTCCAGGCGCAGCCAGGGCGGCAACGCTGTCAACATCGCCCCTGCTGTGGCAGTTCACGGCAAGGCACATCGGCACCTGGCTGGTACCGCCATCGGGTCGTAGCGGCAATCCGCGGTAGTACGGTGAAGATCTGCCACTCGCGGTGGACTCGACTGCGCAGCTCGAAGGGACCTCCATGCCACGGCGATTGACCCCACTCGAGGTGTCGATGCTGGCGCTGGACACCGTACGAACTCCCGGGCACGTCGGTACGGTCGACGTTTTCGATGCGGGTACCGAAGGCTTCGACTATGAACGCCTCATCGCCTTGATTCGGGATCGGATCGAGTTCGTTCCTCTCTATCGGCAGCGGGTCCGGCCGGTACCAGCACGACTGGCTGCCCCGGTGTGGGTGGATGACGAGAATTTCGACCTCACCTTCCACGTTCGTCGCTCCGCGCTGCCGCGACCGGGCAACCTTGATCAACTTCGCGAGTTCGTGGGGCGCGTGCTGGCTAGGCGGCTGGACCTGTCACGACCGCTCTGGGAGATTTATCTGGTCGAGGGAATGGAGGACGGAGGCTTCGCGCTGGTGAGCAAGACGCACCTGGCCATCGTCGATGGCGTCGACGGGGTCGACCTCGGGCAGGTATTGCTGGATGCCGACCATCGGCCGCCGCTGACTTCGACCACCGCATGGGAGCCACGACCCGAGCCCGGGTCACTTGATCTGGTCGGAGGGGCGTTGTGGGAAAGCGCTCAGGATCCGGCCAAGGCGTTCGAAAACCTGCGAGGCGCCTTTACCAGCGCCTTGGGGATGGCAATGGCGATCGGTGAGGCTGTGGGCGGGATAGGCGGCGCTCTTGGTGAGCTGGCCGGAGACGCCCTCCGTGGTAAGCGTCCGGCCTCGGACTCACCGCTGGCCGGTGACGTGTCCGAGCAGCGTCGGGTCGATCTTCTGCAGGTGCCGTTGGCTCAGTTTAAGGCTATCCGGCAGGAGCACGACCACACCGTCAACGATGTCGTGCTGGCCGTGATCACTGGCGGCCTGCGGTCCTGGCTGCTGACCAGGGGGGAATCACTTAGCTCGAGCAGCACGCTGACCGCGCTGGTCCCGATGAGCGTGACGGAGGACGACGGTGAACCCACCTCGCTCGGCAGCCAAGTCGCGCCCCACTTACAGACCCTGCCGGTCGGGGAACCGAACGCGCTGATGCGGCTCCATCAGGTGGCTTACGCGACCAAGGCGCATAAGGAAAGCGGCCGTGCCGTCGGAGCCCGATCACTGTCCGATATTGCCGGCTTTGCGCCGTCGACTCTGCACGCCTTGGGCGTACGGGTCTCCACCGAGGTGCTGCGGAAGCAGCACGACATTCTGATCACCAACGTTCCCGGACCCCAAGTACCGCTCTATGCCGCCGGTGCTCGGATGGTCGCTAGTTACCCCCTGCTGCCGCTGTCGGCGGCTCATCTGCTGACCATCGGAGTCACGTCCTACGACGGCGAAGTTTTTGTCGGCCTCACCGGGGACCGGTATGCCATCCGAGACCTGCATGTGTTGGCTCAATGTTTGATAGATGCCGTCCAGGAGCTGGTCGACACCGCCGCTGATGCGGCCACTTTGCGCCAGCCGACCCGTAAGGCCAGTCCGGCGGCTCGTCGCGCGGCCGTGAAGAAGGCCGCAGCCAAGCAGGAAGGGCCGCGGCGGATTGGTCGCCGGCCTACCAATCGTCAGGGCCTGGGTGGCCGTGAACGCGGGCGCCGAGCCGAGGGCTAGATGGGGCAGACGGCGTTCATTCCCGCCAGCACGGAGCAGGCAAAGACTCTGCGGAGGGGCGCGGATCCAGGCCTTCGTCGGGGTTGCGCGGTGACGCCCGCGCTGCTGCGTGCTCTCGAACCGCAGAGCACCACCGAGGAGGCGGAATTTGCTGCCCTCAGTAACGCAGGCGTACTGGGTCTGTTGGTAGGGCCGGAGCTCACGCGGTTGGTACTCGCGGCGGAGCTCGAGCCGGCGCAGATCACCGCTACGGAGGATCCGTCCGGTGAGATCGCGATTTCGTCCCTTTCCTGGCCGCAGGTGCGGGCGCTGTTTCTCGATGAGCCCGAGGCCGCCGACGCGGTGATGACGGCGCGGCGCGCCGTCACGGAGAGTGCGGGAGAGGTCACGCTGGCGACGGCGCTGCCGCTGCCAGAGGTGGGTGCATTGCTGGACGGCTTTGACCTGCTGTGGTTCGCGCCCGAGGAGCTCGATCACCTTGGGCAGACGGGTGATCCGACGGATATTGCCGCTAATCGGGCAGACTAGCCTCATGCCACGCTCAATCTGGAAGGGCGCCATCTCCTTCGGACTGGTCACGATTCCGGTGAAGCTCTTCTCGGCCACCGAGGAGAAGGACATTAGTTTTCGCCAGGTCCACCCCGAGGACGGTGGCCGCATCAAGTACAAGCGGGTGTGCGAGAAGTGCGGCAACGAAATTCCGTTCGCCGAGATCGCCAAGGGTTATGAGATGCCCGACGGCCGCATGGTGATCTTGGAGAAAGAGGATTTCGACTCGCTGCCGTTGGCGACCACCAAGGCGGTCGAGGTGGTGCAGTTTGTGGCCGAGGAGGACGTCGATCCGACCTACTTCGACAAGACCTACTTCTTGCAAGCAGATGGCCCGGGCGTCAAGCCGTACGTGCTGCTGCGCGACGCGCTGACCAAGAGTGGCCAGAGTGCGGTGGTCAAGGTGGCACTTCGCTCGCGCGAGGCATTGGCGCTCCTGCGGCCGAAGGACGGCGTGTTGTTGATGCACACCATGCTCTGGCCGGACGAACTGCGGGACGGGTCGTTCGCGGCCCCGCCGGCCGACGTGAAGGTTTCCGATGCCGAGGTGACCATGGCTCAGTCCTTCATCGATGCCCTGGCCGGGGACTTCAAACCTGAGGAGTTCACCGATTCGTATCGGGAGGCCCTGGAGACGCTGGTGCAGAGCAAGGCCGAGGGCATCCCGTTGGCCGAGGAACCGGAAGCCCCCAAAGAGGCGGAGGTCGTCGACCTCGTGGCCGCCTTGCGGGCCTCAGTCGAGGCGGCGAAGAAGCGTCGGGAGCAGGCGGAGCAGGCCACGGCGACGGGCTAACGTCGATACGTCGTCCGATCACCTCGGGTCGGCGTGTGGACTTCGTGCTGTTCAAGAGTTTTGACTCGCACAGGACTGATCAAGACTTGCGGGAGCTGGACCGAAACTTGGCGTTCTCCCGACGCAGGCGCTCATTCGTGTCCTGGAGGTCGAGCACCAAGGCGATCGCGTTCAGATTGAGTCCCTCGGCCACCAGGTCGGCGATGCGCCGCATGCGCGCAATGTCGTCGCTGCTGTAGAGGCGGGTACCTCCCGACGTGCGAAGAGGCTCGACCAGGCCGGCCTTCTCGTACGCCCGAAGGTTCTGCACGCCGGTCCCGACCAGATCCGCAGCGACGGAGATGCCGTAGACGCCGGCCGCCGGGTCGGGCACATGCGACGTCACGAAATTTCACCTCTATCGGATCTGGAACTTGACTCTCATGGTAACACGCGATAATCTATGTACGCCACCATAGATAAGAGATGGCAAGTGCATCGACTTCCTATTAAACTGTCGGAGGTGAAGCCACGATGTTGATGCGCACCGACCCCTTCCGTGAGCTCGACCGCCTGACCCAGCAGGTGTTCGGCACGTCAGCGCGCCCGGCGTTCATGCCGATGGACGCTTGGCGTGACGGCGAGGTGTTCCGCCTCGAGTTCGATCTGCCCGGGGTGCAAGCCGACTCCATCGATCTGGACGTTGAGCGCAACGTGTTGACGGTGCGGGCTGAGCGGCCAGCGCAGGAGATGTCCGGAGAGCAGATTGCAGCGGAACGGCCGCGGGGTCTGTTCAGTCGCCAGCTGATCCTCGGGGACAACCTCGACCTCGACAAGATCACGGCGAACTACGCCGATGGTGTGTTGAAGCTTGAGGTCCCGGTGGCGGAGCGGGCCAAGCCGCGCAAGATCTCGGTCGAGTCTGCTGACTCCAAGCGGACAATCGAGGCCTGAGCGCAGAGCCGCTGCCGAGTCTCGCAGCCGCTTCGGAATCTTCGCGCGCGGCTGCGAGACTCGCGCGCGGGCTCGAGGTGAGGCAGCTCCTAGATCACCGAGATAGCCACTGATCACCGACCCGCTGCTGGGTCCGGAAACCGGCCAGCACCGCTGGAGCCGCGGACTCCTCCATCTTTCTCCCTAGCAGCGGGATGGCGACCTTCAGCTCACCGTCGAGAGCCACGATCGTTCCGAGGCCTCCAGGTGACATCTGAAGTTGCCCACGAAGCGTCACCGGCTGTCCCAACACGGTCATGGTGATGTCCCCAATACGCGACTCGTCGCTCGACGGACCACCCCACGTCACATCCTCGATCACTGTGAGCTGGCTTCCGGTGAACCGTGCGGCAGACTCCGGGGCTGGCAGCGTACGCGAGCTGTGGGTGGCCAAGCCGGATACCGAGACGTCGTAGCTGATTGACTCGGAGGCGACGCATACCTCTTCCAGGTAGGCCTGATCCGTCATCATGGCGTACACCCGATCGGGGGACGCGGCGAAATCCAACCGAGCCGAAATGTCCATATCGCACATCATGGCATCGGTGTGGACCGGCGGCAGGAATGACGGGGCTGGGCAACCCTGGGAAGATGGACGCGTGCCCACCGAATCGCGGATGATCTCCTTGGGCTTCGGCAAGTTCGTCCGCGCTGACCGCATCTTCGCGCTCGAGCCCCTTCTCGGAGAGGCGCGCGGCGACGGCCGCAGGACCAAGGTCTGGGTCGAGGGCCTGCTCGAACCCATCATCGCTTCTCGGACCGAAGTGACGATCTTGCGCGATATGGGGCAGGAGGCAGCCGCGGATGCGCCTCTGCTAGAGGAGGCGGTGGATCTGGCCTCGCGACTGGCCGCCGCCGCCGAGGCCGGCCGGGTTGACCTGAGCGATCTTGGACGCCGGGCCCGCCGTCTCCTGGCTTCCACCACGGCCGAGGATCAACTGCCCCTCCAACCGTAGTTTCGAATCTGCGGCAACGCTCCCGCATCGTCGGCGTGCGCGGATGACCACCTCGTCGGCGTGATGCCGCTCAGTCTCGACTTAACAGGACGCGTGCTGGCGCGCCGTCGGCGCCCGGGATGAGCAACGGCAGGCAGATCAGTTGCCAGGGGCCCGGTTCGACGCCTCGCAGATCGAGCGTCTCGACGATGGTGATACCCGCCCGAAACAACACCTCATGCGTGGGTGCCGGATCCTGATACGGGGCGATGGAGAGATAGTCAATGCCGATCAGCCGAACGCCACGTCCGACAAGCGCGGCCGCCGCATCTGCAGTAAGTGCCACGAAGTCCTCAACGAAGCGAGGATCGTCCCACAACGCCGAATTGGTGGTCAGGAACAGCACTCGGCTGACCCTTGCGGGGATGTGGAGCCCGCTCAGCGCATCCGCGTCGAGGTGCCCCTCAACTGATGTGGCATCTACCACCCACGCCGGACCGATCAACACGTCGGCCGGGACCGCGTCCACGCCAGGCTGGCCGTCGAAGAAGTGGGCCGGTCCGTCGACATGGGTACCGCAATGGAGTGAGCAGACCAACTTGGACACATTGGCCGACTCGCCTGCCGCGCGCGACTGGACACGCGTCACCTCGAGTTGGGTATCGCCCGGGTACAGCGGGACTCGATCTGGAACAAGCGGCACCGTCACATCGACGTAGCTGGTCATGATCTTCTACTACCCCTGAGCCACCTTCGTACGCAACGAAGAACACGCTCCCGATCACCGCCAGAGGGCTATGGTCGATCTAGCCGCACAGCGCAGTGCGGCGGCACAGGATCGGATTGAAACGTGACGACATTCGAGTTGGAGCTCGAACAGGGGAAGAGCGAGAAGATCGCTCAAGTTGCGGCTCGTGGGGCATCCATCGCGCCACAGCTCGGCCAGCAGCCGGGAGCGGCGTCGACCTTCTTGTCGCATTACTTCCGCCACGTCGACGCGATGGACGTCGACGAACGCAGTGTCGATGACCTGCTGGGGCTGGTGGAAAGTCACTACCGGCTCGCTTTGCACCGACCAGCCGCCCGAGCCACCGTGGCCGTCCGGAGCCCCAGTCAGTCGCAGGACGGCTGGACGGCCGGGGGCGCCACGGTCGTCCAGATTGTCACCGATGACCGGCCCTTCCTGGTCGACTCGGTGACCATGGAGGTGATCCGGCATGGCTGGAGCATCCGGGAGGTCTTTCACCCTCAGTTCCTGGTCCGCCGCGATGTTGGCGGGACCCTGCGAGGCATAGTCCGGGCTAACGAAGCGGGGAAGGATGCCGAGACTTTCTCCGAATCCTGGATGCATCTGGAGATCCTCCCGCCGTCTCGGCCCGAGCACCCAGAGACGCTCCTGTCCGATCTTGAACACGGGCTGCTGGAGGTCCTGCGGCTCGTCGAGGAGGTGGTACAAGACTGGTCGCGCATGCGCACTCGGTCCGCAGAGACGATCGCCATGCTTCCGGCCGCTGCGGTGTCAGACGGTCGCCAGGACGAGGCGGCGCTCGCCACCGAGCTTCTGGAGTGGCTCAACGACAATCACTTCACCTTCCTCGGCTATCGGCAGTACCGCCTTGTGCACGAAGATCACGCAAGCCGATTCGAGCCCGTGCCGTCGACCGGTCTGGGCATCCTGCGGGCCGACACCGATCGGGCCGGCGCCTTTCATGCCTTACCGCGTCCCGGCAACTCACCGGAATTGATGATCATCACCAAGGACAACGAGAAGTCGCGGGTTCACCGGCCGGCGTACCTGGACTACATCGGCATCCGGACGTTCTCCGCCGATGGCGAGGTGAGTGGCGAACGCCGATTCCTCGGGCTGTTCGCCTCGTCGGCCTATTCGGAATCCGTCCCGCGCATCCCCGTTCTGCGGCAAAAGGCGGCCGAGGTGCTGCGACGCTCCGGCTATGCGCCGAGCAGTCATGGCGGCAAGGCGATCATGGACGTCCTCGACACCTACCCGCGAGACGAGCTGTTCCAGGCATCGATTGACGAACTTGCTCCGGTCGTGGAGAAGGTCGCACATCTCAAGGAACGCCGCCAGGTGCGGCTGTTTGTCCGGCGCGAACCGTATGGGCGTTATCTGTCCTGCCTGGTCTATCTTCCGCGCGATCGTTACACGACCGCGGTTCGTAAACGGATGGAGGAGCTGCTGCTCCGCAGGCTCGGCGGAGCGTCGATCGACTACACGGCCCGGGTCTCCGAATCGGTGCTCGCTCGATTGCACTTCGTGGTGCGAATGCCAATGGGCCAATCATTGGGCAAGGTCGACGTTCGTGCGCTGGAGCGGGAGCTGACGCTCGCCACTCGCTCCTGGGACGACGAGTTCGCCGATGTGCTGGCGACCTGGCCGACTCCGCTGGTCGGCACGACGCCGGACGAGCTTTCGACCTTGGTGGGTGCTCTTCCGGAGGGCTACAAGGAAGACTTCTCGGCCCGGCAAGGGATGCAGGACCTCGCCGCGCTGATGGCGCTGCCGAGCGATTCGTTCCCGGAAGCGGGTGAGGTCAACCCGGCCCGAAGGAACATGGTCATGTACGTCCCCGACCGGACTGACGACGAAGCGGATCTGCGGTTGAAGATTTTCCGCTGGGACACACCGATCTCGCTGTCGCAGATCTTGCCGCACCTCTCGTTGCTCGGCGTAGACGTGATCGACGAGCGTCCGTACGAGCTGATGTTGGGCGGCGATCAGCGCGCATTCATCTACGACTTCGGAATCACGGTGCCGGGAGGGCGCGCGGCAGTAGGTTCGCGATGGCCGATGGCTGCCCGACAGAAGTTCATGGATGCTTTTTCGGCGTCGTACGCGGGCTTGAGCGAGCCAGATCGCTTCCACGCACTGGTGATGGGTGCCGACCTCAGCTGGCAACAGGTCACGGTCCTGCGTGCTATTGGCCGGTACCTGCGCCAGACCGGAACGACGTACAGCCAGACTTACCTGGCTTCGGCGCTGAGTTCCAACGTCGACCTCGCCCGCCAGCTCGTCACGCTCTTCGAGACTCGCTTCGACCCCGGCCGGGACCTGGATACCGAGACTCGCAAGGCAAGGGCGACGGAGCTGACGGACAAGATCAAGATTGCGTTGAACGACGTGGCCAGCCTTGATCATGATCGAATCTTGCGCTCCTACCTGGCGGTGATCGCGGCCATGGTGAGGACCAACGCCTACCAGCCCGGTCGCCCCACCCTCGCGTTCAAGCTTCTGCCGCGCCAGATCCCCGAGCTGCCCGAACCGCGGCCGGCCTTCGAGATCTTCGTCTACTCCCCTCGTATCGAGGGTGTGCATCTGCGCTTCGGGGCCGTCGCCCGAGGCGGGTTGCGCTGGTCGGACAGGGCAGAGGACTTCCGGAGGGAGGTGCTGGGCCTCGTCAAAGCCCAGATGGTCAAGAACACGGTAATCGTGCCGGTTGGAGCCAAAGGTGGCTTCTACGCCAAGCAGCTGCCAGATCCCGGGGTCGATCGTGAGGCCTGGCTGAACGAGGGCAAGACCTGTTATTCCTTGTTCATCACCAGCCTGCTCGACGTGACCGACAATCTGGTCGCCGGCGAGGTGGTCGCCCCACCAGACGTCATTCGGTACGACCCCGATGATCCCTATCTGGTAGTGGCGGCCGACAAAGGTACCGCCACGTTCTCCGACATTGCGAACTCGATCGCGGTCTCCTCAGGGTTCTGGCTGGGCGATGCGTTCGCCTCCGGTGGTTCCGCCGGATACGACCACAAAGCAATGGGCATCACTGCGCGGGGAGCATGGGAGTCGGTGCGACGGCACTTCCGTGAGATGGGCGTCGACTGCCAGACCGAGGATGTCACCTGCGTCGGGATTGGTGACATGAGCGGCGACGTGTTTGGCAACGGCATGCTGCTGAGCGAGCATCTCAAGCTTCTCGCGGCCTTCGATCACCGGCACGTCTTCCTCGACCCCACTCCGGATGCGTCCATCAGTTGGCAGGAGCGGGCCAGGCTCTTCGCCCTCCCGAGATCCAGCTGGGCGGATTACGACCCCGCGCTGATCTCCGATGGCGGAGGAGTGTTTCCGCGTACAGCGAAGTCGATCCAGATCACGCCCGCCATGCACAAGGCTCTCGGCATCCCCTCGGCCGTCGAGTCGCTGACGCCGGCCGGCTTGATCAACGCGTGTCTGAAGGCCCCAGTCGACCTGCTCTGGAACGGTGGCATCGGCACCTATGTCAAGGCGACCAACGAAACCCACGCCGAGGTGGGCGACAAGGCCAACGATGTCCTGCGGGTCGATGGCTGCGAGTTGCGGGCCCGCTGCGTCGGTGAAGGCGGAAATCTCGGATTCACGCAACGCGGCCGGGTGGAGTACGCCGCCCGCGGTGGCAGCATCAACACCGACTTCATCGACAATTCGGCCGGGGTGGATACGTCGGACCACGAGGTCAACATCAAGATCTTGTTGTCCAGTGAGATGGCGGCGGGCCGCCTGTCTCGGAAAGAGCGGGACGCTTTCCTCGCGTCGATGACCGATGAGGTGGCCGATCTGGTGCTCGCGCACAACTATGACCAGAACCTCGCAATGGCAAACAGCGTCTATCAGTCGGCACCCATGGCCGGCGTCCATGAGGACTGGATGGAACGGCTCTCTCACTCCGGATTTCTCGACCGGAACTTGGAGGCGTTGCCTTCCACGGAGGAGATGGACATCCGGCGAAGCAAGAACCGCGGACTGACCTCACCTGAACTCGCCACTCTGATGGCCTACACCAAGATCGTGCTCGAGGACGAGATCCTCGGTTCCGACCTGCCGGATGATCCCTATCTCATTGATCGCTTGATCACCTACTTTCCGACCGCCATGCGGGAGCGGTACGCCGCCGCCATGCCGGCGCACCGCCTACACCGCGAGATCATCGCCACAGTCGTGGTCAACCAGTTTGTGGACGCCTCGGGCATCACCTGTTTCCACCGGCTTTCCGGAGAGACCGGCGCCTCCGCGTCGGACATTATCCGAGCGCAGATCGCGGCCCGCGCGATCTTCAACGCTGATGAGCACGACAGGGCCATCCGCGATCTCGATTATCGCGTCGATGCCCAGATGCAGACGATATTGCGGATGGAGGTGCGGACCCTCGTCGAACGAGCCACTCGGTGGCTGATCAACAACCATGCGCGGCCGCTGGACATCTCGACCGCGGTGAAGCAAATGACCAGCGGGGTCCACCAAGTGCAGCGGGCGCTCCCGACCCTGCTGCAGGGCCGCGATCATGACGCTTACGACAAACGGTTGCAGAGTTACCGCAGCGGTGGTGTGCCAGATGATCTTGCCACCGTGACGGCGGCGTTGCCACCGGCGTACGCGGCGCTCACTATCGTCCACACCGCCGACCAGGAGGGACGTGACCCAGTGTCGGTCGCCGAGGTGCATTTCACCGTGGGCCAGCGCCTCGGTCTGGATCGCCTGCTGTCGCGGATGGTCGAGCTACCCCGAGATGACCGTTGGCAGACTATGGCTCGGGCAGCACTCCGAGACGATCTTCAGGTCGCGCATGCCCACCTCACCGCCGAGGTATTGAACGGCGACGGCGGCAATGGCGCCAGGGGGTTGGTCGCCGCCTGGGAGCGGCAGAACCCGAGCGTCCCCGAGGCGGTCAAGACGTTGCGGTCCATCTGTGCGGGGCGTCCGGACTTGGCACGGATGTCGGTGGGTCTGCGGATCGTCCGAGGCCTGCTGTCGAATCCCATCAGGTGACTCTCGCCGATTGCTGACGTGATACCTCTGAGACATGCGGATCGATCTGCACACCCACTCGTCCGTGTCGGACGGCACCGACACCCCTGAGGAGCTCGTCCGCAAGGCTGCAGCCGCCGGCCTCGACGTGGTCGCGCTGACCGATCATGACACCTTCGATGGTTTGGATGCCGCCGTGGCCGAAGGGGAGCGGGTCGGTGTCCACGTGTTCCGCGGCATGGAACTGTCCTGTTCGAGGCGCGGCGACAGTGTGCATCTGCTGGCTTATGGCGCGAATCCGTCGAACACCGACCTCGCCGGCGAGATGGTGCGGGTCCGTGGCGGCCGCATGGATCGCCTGGCCGGCGTCTTGACGAAGCTGGCTGAGCTGGGGGTTCCGGTGAGCGAGGCCGACGTGATGGCGGAGGTTGGGGACTCGCCATCGGTCGGTCGGCCGCACATCGCTGATGCGATGATCAAGGCTGGTCACGTGCGTGATCGCGAGGAAGCCTTCGAGCGATTCCTGGCCGAGGGCGGGCCCGCGCACGTGCCGCGCTACGCGATCGAGCTCGAGCGCGGCATCGACCTGGTGCACGGTGCAGGCGGGGTGGCGGTCATCGGCCACCCGTGGGGACGTGGCCGCGAGCACGTGCTTCCTCCGGCTGTCCTCAGGACGCTCGTCGCTGACCATGCTCTCGACGGTGTGGAAGTCGATCACCAAGATCATGACACTGAGACTCGGGCTCAGCTGCGCACGCTGGCCGCGGAGCTAGGTTTGCTGGCGACCGGGTCCAGCGATTACCACGGCATGGGCAAGCTCGATCATGATCTTGGCTGCAACACTACCGCTCCGGAGGTCTTCGACGAGCTCGTTCAGCGCCTTCGGCGTTGAGGACAATCTGCTCAGCGCCTTCGGCGCTAGCGTGGGGCGGCGCGACCATCACTAAGATGGACGTGGTCGACATGATCACAAAGGCGATCGTGACCTCGTCCCC
>DASQUD010000016.1:0-28223 GCA_035641455.1 Propionibacteriaceae bacterium
GGCAACCGTGCCCGTCGGATCGTGAGTCTGCCGCTCGCTACGAGTGAAGGCAGTGCCACTGGTGCCCAGCGAGACCACCGCGGCTTCGGACGTCAGACCGAGGCCGAGACCGGCTGCCATGTTGTCGCCTGTGCCGGCGGCGAGGCGGATGCCCTGCGGAGTTTCGCCGACCACCTCGTCAGGAGCGGCCACGCGCGGCAGCGTCAGATCGTGTCCCAGAGCAAGTTCGACCAAGTCGGAACGGTAGCGATTACTGGTGGCGTCGAAATATCCGGTTCCCGACGCATCACCACGGTCCGTGGCCGGGGCGAAGCTCCGCTCGCCCAGTTGCCACGTCAGCCAGTCGTGCGGAAGTAGCACCGACGCCGTACGGGCCGCCAGCTCGGGTTCGTGCCGACCGTGCCAACGGACCTTCGCCACCGTGAGCGAAGCAACTGGCACCGATCCGACCTGGTCGGCCCAGGCTTGCGGTCCGCCGAGCTCGGCGATGAGATCACGGGCGTCGGTGGCTGACCGGTTGTCGTTCCAGAGCAACGCGTCCCGAACCGGCTCGCCGGCCTCGTCCAGCGCCACCATGCCGTGCTGCTGGCCACCGACTGCCATGGCCTCGACGTCAGCGAGCAGGCTCGGATCGCGGGTTGCCTCCTGGAATGCATCCAGCCACGCCTGGGCCGGTACCTCGGTCCCTGCCGGGTGCGGCGCTCGTGCAGAGCGAAGTACCTCGCCGCTGTCGGCGTCACACACCACGATCGTGCATGACTGGGTTGAGGAATCGACTCCGGCGACAACGCTCATGGACATCTCCTTGCTGGCAATGTCTTAGGACCCGTCAATGTGGACCGAAGCGTACGCCTTGTGCCTTGACGAGGCGCACCGTAGATCTGCAGCCCCGCTCAGTGCATCTGCGTAGACTCCCGCTGTGCGAGCCGCGGCCCTCGTCGTGATGGGCCTGCTGACCTGCGGTGCCTGCGGGGGCTCGCAGGTCACCTGTACGGACATCGGCGCTCCGTCCGGAGTCAACGTCACGATCGACCGGCAGATCGCGGCCGACATTCATTCGTTGACCCTGACGATCTGCTGGGCCCCCGGAAATTGCGTCGATCACCTCGCTGATCTCGCACCCGGTGCCGATTCCGTCGATCAGGGCTGCAACGGGAGTGGACCTGACGCCGCGTGCTCCGCCACCGCGGTACCCAATGGTTCCAAGATCGGATTCGTACCGGCCGAGCTGCCCGCCGGGAAGATCACGATCGAGGCGACGGTGGTCCGAAACGGCCGGCAGCGCACGTTCGGGCCGCTCGATGTCGACGCGCGCACCACCTACCCCAACGGTCCGGCGTGCCCAGCCGGTGGCAACCAGGCGACGATCACGCTCGGCCGGGACGGTCTGCGTTGAGCTAGCCCGCGCCCCAAAAGACCCGGTCAACCACGATGCGAGCCCTTCGGGTCACCCGGCGGTAGTCCGCCAGCAGATGGGACGACTCCCCCGGGCCATAGCCGAGCAGTTCCGCCAAGGCGGCGAGCTCCCGATTGTCGCTCGGCAACGAGTCCGAGCCACGCCCGCGAACCAGCATGATCTGGTTGCGGATCCGACTGGCCAACGTCCAGGATGCCTCGAGATGACCCGCGTCTGCGGCGTCAATCAACCCTGCTTCTCGAGCCGCTCGAAGCGCGGTCACCGTCCGGGACGACCGCAGGCTTGGCTCGGCGTGCGCGTGCTGCAGTTGCAAGAGCTGCACAGTCCATTCCACGTCGGCGATGCCACCGGGGCCAAGCTTGGTGTGCTTGGCCGGGTCCGCGCCGCGCGGCAGCCGTTCCGCCTCGACGCGAGCCTTGAGCTTGCGAATCTCGGTCAGCTGGGCAGGTGTCAGTCCGCCCTCGGGCCAGCGACGCACATCGATCTCGATGAGCAATTGCTTGCCGAGCTCTTCGTCGCCGGCCAACGCGTCCGCGCGGACCAGAGCCTGCAATTCCCAGGTGGACGACCACCGGGCGTAGTAGTTGCGGTAGGCGGTCAGGGACCGGATCAGTGCGCCGCCCTTGCCCTCAGGCCGAAGGTCAGCATCGACGCTGAGCCCCGGATCAACGCCAGGTCTGGCCAGCAGCCGCCGCATCTCGGTGATCGCGGCGCCCGCGATCTTCGTCGGGTCGGTCGACGAATCGCTCTCATCATCCATGACAAACATGGCGTCGGCGTCGGAGGCGTACGACATCTCCCGGCCACCCCAGCGACCCATGGCGATCACCGCGATCCGGGGCACCGCCCTGGACTCCGCAGACGCTCGGACCACGGCCAGGGCGGCATCGATGGTCGCCGAGGCGAGATCGGTCAGCGCGGCCCCCACGGTATGGATGTCGTTCAACCCCAAGATGTCGCCGGCCGCCACTCGGAAAAGTTCCCGCCGGCGGATCGCCCGAACCGCCTCAACCGCGGCAACGGCGTTGTCCTGGCGGCGGGCAGCCGCGTGCATTTCAACTTTCAGGTCGGCTAGCGTCCGGGGTCGCAGCTCTTCATCCTGGGCAAGCATTTGGACGGTCTGTGGCGCTCGGGTCAGCAGTTGTACCGCGTACCTGCTCGACGCCAGGATGCGAGCCAGCCGCTCGGCCATTGCGCCCTCGTCACGGAGCGCACGGAGGTACCAGGGCGTGGTCCCCAACGCCTCTGAAACCTGACGAAACGCCAGCAGTCCATGATCAGGACTCGGTGCTCCGGCGAACCAGCCGAGCATGGCTGGTAGCAGTTGCCGCTGGATTTCGGCCTGGCGGGTGACGCCCTGGCTCAGCGCAGCGATGTGCCGCAGCGCGGCCGACGGATCCGCGTAACCCAGCGCCTTCAGGCGGTCGACGGCGGCATCGGTGGTGAGCCGCAGCTCCGTTGAGGGAATCCGAGCGACAGTGTCCAGCAGCGGTGAATAGAACAGGCGCTCGTGGAGCCGCCGGACGCGCTGTGCGCAGTGGCGCCACGTGCTCAGCAGCTCCGCTATGGGATCCCCGTATCCGAGTGAGCGGCCCAGCCGCCGAAGATCGTTTTGGTTATCGGGCAGCAAATGAGTCCGACGCAGGTTGAACAGCTGGATGCGGTGCTCGAGAGTACGCAGGAACCGGTACGCCAGCGCGAAGCCTTTGCCGTCCTCTCGCCCGACGTAGCCGTTGTCGACCAACGCCTTGAGTGCGGGCAAGGTGCCCGGCGAGCGGAGGCGTTCGTCTGCGCGACCGTGGACGAGCTGCAGAAGCTGCACCGAAAATTCGACGTCGCGCAGTCCGCCCTCGCCCAGCTTGAGTTCGCGATCTTGATTTCGGGTTGGAATGTGGGCAACCACGCGCTTGCGCATGGCCTGAGTGTCGGCGACGAAGTTCTCCCGCTCCGCCGCGCGCCAAACCATCGGCGAAATCATCTCGACGAAATCCTGACCGAGTTCACGGTCGCCGGCACAGGGCCTCGCCTTGAGCATGGCCTGGAACTCCCAGGTCTTCGCCCACTTCTCGTAGTAGATGCGATGGCTCGACAAGGTTCGGACCAGCTGGCCTGCCTTGCCCTCAGGCCGAAGCGCGGCGTCCACCTCCCAGATTGTCCCGGCCGCCGTGTGCGCCGAGCAGATCCGTGTCGTCTCGGCCGCCAATCGAGTGGCTATCGTGATGGCCCGGTCGCTCGTGATCAATGGCTCGCCGCGCTCGTCAAGTCGCGGCTCGGCAACGAAAAGTACGTCCACATCACTGACGTAGTTGAGCTCCTGCGCACCACATTTGCCCAGGCCGACCACCGCCAGTCGGCAGTGATGGGAATCATCGCCCACCTTCGCTCGGCCGATGGCCAGCGCCGCACCCAGGGTGGCGTCGGCGAGGTCAGACAGCTCGCCCGCGACGTTGTCCAGAACCTCGATCGGCTCGGCCGCGGTCAGGTCGCGGGCCGCGATCCGGAGTAGGGCCATGCGGTACGCCAGCCGCAACCCATCCCCACTCACCTCCGTGGCTACCGGCGTCTCATCCTGCTCGGCACCCACCGCGGCGAGCAACTCAGCGCTGAGCCGCTCCGGCGGAGTACGGCTCAGTTCTGCGTTGAGCACGTCGACCTGCTCGGGATGAGCGATCAAATGCTGTCCGAGCGAGGCACTGGCGCCAAGCACCATGATCAGCTGGCGTGCCCATCGCGGCGCGGAGGCCAGGCGATTGAGCAGGTCGGGACGGACCTCGCTCAGCCGGCTCAGGCCGGCCAGCGCCAGGTCGGGATCGGCCGCCTGCGCTGCCAG
The DNA here is from genome assembly GCA_035641455.1 of Propionibacteriaceae bacterium. Taxonomy (GTDB): domain Bacteria; phylum Actinomycetota; class Actinomycetes; order Propionibacteriales; family Propionibacteriaceae; genus Microlunatus. The sequence continues at coordinate 4,248 of DASQUD010000016.1, forward strand.
GTCGAGCAGCAGTTCCAGCTCAGCGTCCCAGTCGGTGATGATCCGCTCTGCAGCGGCCGCGTCGACGAAGCCCCGGCGCGCCAAGGTGCCCTGCGCGGTCGCGATGCGGATCACGGATTGATGCTACTGAGCAGGCGCTCTTGGCCAATTCGGCGGCGGCCGAGGCGTCCACCGCCCGCTAGCCTCAATCCGTGGTAGGGAAGGCCCCGGATCTCGCGTCCGCGCTGCTCCAGCAGTCGCGGACGGTGTGCGAGTGGCTCGCGGCATTGGCCGCGGATGATTTCGCTCGTCCCTCGGTGCTGCCAAGCTGGGACGTCCGCACGCTTACCGGGCATCTGGTCGTGGTCCACCGCGGTCTCGCTCGGGTGCTAGGGCAGCCGACGCGTGAACGGCCGCTGCCGAATGCCGAGTTCGTCCGACGCTACCGTCGTGACGTGGAGATGATCACCGAATCCACGCTGCGGGTCACCGGTGATCATTCGGGACCGGATTTGGTCGACCAGCTTGAGGTGGCGATCCACGAGTTGGCTGAGTTACTTCCAACCCACGACCTGAGATCCGCGGTCAGTGCGCCGCGAGGACCGGTGACCGCCAGAGATTTCTTGGCGACGCGGATCGTCGAGGTCGTGGTCCACGCGGACGATCTGTCTCGGTCCCTTCCGCACCAGTCGCCGATCCTGCTGCACCGGGCCGCTATGTCGCGCTGCACCCGGACGCTCGCCGATATCCTGGCCGGCCAGCAACCCGGGGGCTCAGTTGAAGTGCGGGTGCCCCCGTTCGCGGCGGTGCAGTGCTCAATCGCGTCCCCGGCCGGTCACGCGGGACCGACTCACACCCGCGGCACACCACCGAATGTGGTGGAAATCGATCCGCTCACCTTCCTCCGGCTGGCCACCGGCCGCATCACCTGGGACGACGCCACGGCGGACGGAACGATCAGCGCCTCCGGCCTTCGCGCCAACCTCTCCCCCGCCCTGCCACTCCTTTCCTGAGCGCTATAAGTCGCTGCGAGCGTCGGTATCGCGTGCCGCCGTGCTGAGAAGGAGGGAGTGAATCACGCTTTTCGATTCGCGATCGACGACGAAGTCGGTGGGTTGTCGAGCGCGATGCGCGAGCAACGCTATAAAACGGGAAGCAGGCGGTTGAGCTCCATGGGTGTGACCTGCCGGCGATACTCGTCGAATTCGGCGCGCTTGTTGCGAAGGAAGAAGTCGAAGACATGCTCCCCGAGTGTCTCGGCGGCGAGGTCAGACCGCTCCATCGTGCGGATCGCCTCGTCGAGGTTCCGCGGCAGCGGGGAGATGCCCAGGGCCTGCCGCTCCCGTTCAGTCAGCGACCAGACGTCATCCTCTGCCCCCTCCGGCAGCTCGTACTCCCCCTCGATCCCGGCCAAGCCGGCCGCCAGCATCAAGGCGAACGCCAGATAGGGGTTGCAGGCGGAATCGATCGAGCGCAGTTCGACGCGGGCCGAGGATCCCTTGTTCGGCTTGTACATCGGCACCCGGACCAGAGCTGACCGGTTGTTCCGCCCCCAGCAGATGTAGCTCGGCGCCTCGCCGCCGCCAGCCAGCCGCTTGTAGGAGTTGACCCACTGGTTGGTCACCGCGGTGATCTCCGCGGCGTGCCGCAGCAGGCCAGCGATGAAGTAGCGCGCCACCTTGGAGAGGTGGTGCTCGGCGCTCGCGTCGTAGAAGGCGTTGTTGTCGCCCTCGAACAGCGACACGTGAGTGTGCATGGCCGAGCCGGGCCACTCGGTGAAGGGCTTGGGCATGAATGAGGCGTAGATGCCCTGGGACAGCGCTACCTCTTTGACGACCACCCGGAAGGTCATCAAGTTATCGGCGGTCGACAGGGCGTCGGCGTAGCGAAGATCGATCTCCTGCTGGCCGGGAGCACCCTCGTGATGGGAGAACTCCACCGAGATTCCCATCTGCTCCAGCATGGTGATCGCCTCCCGCCGGAAGTCACTGCCCAGACTTTGCGGCGTGTGGTCGAAGTAGCCGGAACGATCTACCGGAGTCGGTGGCTCACCCGGAACGATGGGGTCCTTGAACAGGAAGAACTCCACCTCGGGATGGGTGTAGAACGTGAAGCCGAGATCTGCCGCCTTCTTCAGCGCCCGCTTGAGCACGTACCGGGGGTCGGCGTACGACGGCGACCCGTCAGGCATCGAGATGTCGCAGAACATTCGAGCCGTCGCCGGGCTGGCGTCGCGCCAGGGCAGCACTTGGAAGGTAGCCGGGTCCGGGTGCGCCACCATGTCGGACTCGTATACCCGGGCAAAACCTTCGATAGCCGAACCGTCGAAGCCCATCCCCTCGGCGAAGGCTCCTTCCAACTCGGCAGGCGCGATCGCCACCGACTTCAGAAAGCCGAGAACATCGGTGAACCACATTCGGACGAAGCGGACGTCTCGCTCCTCGATTGCTCGCAATACGAACTCGGTCTGCTTGTCCACGACGGCAAGTCTGCCCAGTTGCGTGTAACGGCGGCGTTACGTCGTCATCAACAGCAAGATCGTGGCGAAGCGGCTCGGACGCCAACAGCGGTACGGACAATCCGGCAGAGCGAGAATGTCGGCCACTTCGTGCTCGAATACGCTGAGGCGGTGCCGCACCTTCGCATCGCCATGGCTCAGATCAACACCACGGTGGGCGACATCTCCGCCAACGCCGACCTCATCGTGGAGTGGGCCGAGCGGGCGTACGTCGCCGGCGCGGATCTGGTGCTCTTCCCCGAAATGGCGCTCACCGGCTATCCGGTCGAGGACCTCGCGCTCCGACAGTCCTTCGTCGAGGCGTCGCGGATCTCGATCGCCCGGCTCGCCAGCCGGCTCCATGGCGGCGGCTTCGGCGACTTGGTGGCAGTTGTCGGCTATCTCGACCGGACCGACGAGCCCGACCACCCGAAGGGCGGCCACCCGCTGGACGCGGCCGCGGTGCTGCATCAGGGCCGGGTGGTCACCAGCTACGCCAAGCACCATTTGCCCAACTACGGGGTTTTCGACGAGTACCGCTACTTCAAGCCGGGAAACGAACTGCACGTGCTGCGAATCCGCGGCATCGACGTCGCCGTGGCGATCTGTGAGGACCTATGGCAGGACGGTGGTCCGGTCGCCGCCACCCGAGAGGCCAAGGCTGGACTGCTGGCGGTGATCAACGCCAGCCCGTACGAGCGCGACAAGGACGACGTGCGGGGTGATCTGGTCGCGCGCCGCGCTCGGGAAGCCGGCTGCCCCCTGGCCTACGTCAACCTGGTTGGCGGGCAGGACGAGCTCGTCTTCGACGGCGACACGATGATCAGCACCGCGGACGGGACCATCACGGTCCGCGCCCTGCAGTTCGTCGAAGAGCTGGTGCTCGCCGATCTCGAGCTGCCCGCTGCCAGCGCACCGGTGAAGAGCGAGCTAGCCGAGGGAACCGTGCCCGCCGAGCCAGGTCAAAGTGGCATGATCATCACCAGGCACGTCATCTCCGCCGAGCTCAGCGAGCCTCCGGCGGAGCGGATTGCACCGGAGGTGGCGACTCCGCTACCGGCCATGGCCGAGGTCTACCTCGCTCTTGAGATGGGCCTGCGGGACTACTGTCGCAAGAACGGCATCGAACGGGTCTATCTCGGACTCTCCGGCGGCATCGACTCCACGCTCGTGGCAACGCTCGCTTGCGACGCGATCGGCGCGGAGAACGTCTACGGGATCTCCAACCCGGGCGCCTACTCCTCCGAGCATTCCAAGACCGACGCTGCGGACCTGGCCGTGCGGACCGGTCTGAACTTCTGCACCGTGCCCATCGGACCGGCCGTGGACGCGTTCGCCTCCATGATCGACATCGACGGGATTGCCGCGGAAAACCTGCAGGCCCGGATCCGCGGCATGATCTGGATGGCCGAGTCCAACCAGCACGGCCCCTCGATCGTGCTGGCCTGCGGCAACAAGAGCGAGCTGGCGGTCGGCTACAGCACCATCTACGGCGATGCTGTCGGCGGCTTCGCGCCGATCAAGGACGTGCCCAAGACCTGGGTGTGGAAACTGGCGAGCTGGCGCAATGAGCAAGCCGAAGCCCGCGGGGAGACCCCGCCCATCCCGGAGAACACGATTACCAAGGAGCCGAGCGCCGAACTGCGGCCCGGCCAGAAAGACACCGACTCGTTGCCGCCGTACGAGCTCCTCGACGACATCCTCGACGACTACGTCGAAGGCGATCGCGGGCATGCCGAGATCGTGGCCATGGGCTTCGATGCCGCACTGGTCGACCGGGTGACAAGGATGGTCGATCAGGCGGAGTACAAGCGGCGCCAGTACCCGCCGGGGACCAAGATCAGCTTCAAGGCGTTCGGACGAGACCGCAGGTTGCCGATCACCAACGGCTGGCGCGAAGGTCGCTAGCCTCCGACGGCACCTGTCGACTCAGTCGCCACCAGGCTGGTATTCAGGTGGACTCCAACGCTCAGGAAACGCTGGCGGCCTCCTCAGCGATAACCGTCATCGACTGCAGGTAGGGAGCGCCGAAGGTGGTGAGCATCGCCACGTCGGCCGCGTCGCGTCCCCGGCCGATCAACACGCGGCCCTTCCGAGGCTCGTTGTTGCGTGGGTCGAACGTGAACCACCGGTTTCCCAGCCAGACCTCCATCCACGCCGCGAAGTCCATCGGCAGGCCGCGCTGCTTCTCCACTTCGATCTCGGGAAGGTAACCGAAGACGTAGCGGGCCGGGATGTTCAGCGCTCGGCACAGCGACACCGCAAGGTGCGTGAAATCCCGGCAGACCCCGTAGCGCGACTCATGGACATCGGCGGCCGTGGTGCGGGCGGTGCTGCTGCCGTAGGCGAATTGCAGGTGGTTGTGGACGTAGTCGCAGATCGCCTGCACGCGGCCATAGCCGGGCGTGACACCGGCGAACCGAGTCCACGCTTCCTGGCCCAGCACGTCAGGCAGGCAGTAGCGGCTCGGCAGCGTATAGAGCAGGACCTCGTCCGGGAGCTCGGAGGGCAGCATCTCGGGTGCGTCGAGGTCGACGTCCTCGGTCGCGTCCGGGACCACGGCAGTAGCGCGGTAGCTGATCACCGACCGCCCGACCGGGATGGTGAGCCGCCGGCACGGGTTGCCGTAGAGGTCGAGATAGACGTGGTTCTCGATCGCCGGATCGGAGCTCCATTCGCTCGAGACGATTTCCGCGGGTTGATCCTTCACCGGTTCTACCTGGAACACCGCCGAGACCGGCCACTGCGACGACTCGACGAAGTCGCACCCGACAAGCACGGTCCGCTGTCCCATGGAGCCTCCGATCACGTCCTGTCCTTCACCGTGGCGACGGCTCTGGAATGTAGCGCGCCCGCGTTACGAGTGCCTTGCGCCTAGCCCCCGGTTAGCAGCGGAGGTCCCTGAGATTGACCGCTGCGTTTTCGGTCGGAGCGACACGCCGCCGATTCGAGGGCACCAGCGGGTCGAATCTCAGAGCTGATAGTCAGTCGTCGTTCCAGCGAGGATCGTTGTCCCAGGCTTCATTGCGCTCCGCCACCTTCTCCAGCGCATGCTCGGCTTCCTCCCTGGTCCGGTACGGTCCCAAAAGATCGGTCACCTTGGTGACGTGGTTGTCCGGCACCACCGAGTGGGTTTTGAGGTCATACCACCAGTCCCCGTCGGCCATCGTTTCCTCCTCGAAGTCGCCACTGACGACGCTACTCCCCCGGTCCGTGCGCAAACCCGGACACAGCTGCTACCAAATCTCGCAGCCGCTACCGAAGGTTTCCGCGCGGCTGCGAGATTCGTGAGCGGCTTGGGCTGGCCGGTCGTGCGCTGCTCATAGGATCGCCAAGTGCCCATCCAGCCGGCCACCGTTTCGCCGCTGCGTTCGGTCCCGCTGTACATTGCGCGGCCCCCTTACGTGGGCCAGCCGGCGCCGGAGCCCTATCTCGGGCCACACGTGCAGAATGCCGAGACCATCGAGAAGATGCGGGTTGCGGGGGGCATCGCCGCCGCGGCGATGCATGCGGGGGCTGCGGCCATCGCCCCGGGCGTGACCACTGACGAACTGGATCGCGTGGTCCACGAGTTCCTTCTTGATCATCACGCCTACCCCTCGACGCTGGGCTACCGGGGCTTCCCGAAGTCGTGCTGCACGTCGGTCAACGAGGTGATCTGCCACGGCATTCCGGACGCACGGCCATTGGAGGACGGCGACCTGGTCAAGATTGACGTCACCGCCTACCTCGATGGAGTGCACGGAGACAACTGCGGGACGTTCTTCAGCGGCGAGGTCGACGAAGAGTCCCGGCTGTTGACCAAGCGCACCAGCGAGGCGTTGGAACGCGCAATCAACGCTGTCCGGCCCGGACGCCAAGTCAATGTCATCGGCCGGGTGATCGAGAGCTACGCCAAGCGATTCGGTTACGGAGTGGTACGCGAGTACACCGGTCACGGTGTGCATTCCAGCTTCCATTCTGGCCTGGTCATCCCGCACTACGACCAACCGGCGTACGACACAGTGTTGGAAGTCGGCATGACGTTCACCATCGAGCCGATGATCACCATCGGCAGCGGCGATTCCTACGTATGGGCCGACGACTGGACCGTCGTAACCACCGATGGCAGCCGCTGCGCCCAGTTTGAGCACACCCTCGTCGTCACCGAGAAGGGCGCCGAGATCCTCACGCTCGCTACCGGCAGTCTCGGGTAGGCACTACCATCGACTGAGGACGAGTCGGCCAGGCGATCGCGGTTCCATGCTCTTCGGCGAAGAGGTGGAGCCGAGGAAAGTCCGGACTCCACAGAGCACGGTGGTGGGTAACGCCCACCCGGGGTGATCCGCGGGACAGTGCCACAGAAAACAAACCGCTTCCTCACGGGAGCAAGGGTGAAACGGTGGTGTAAGAGACCACCAGCACTTCAGGTGACTGAGGTGGCTCGGTAAACCCCACCGGGAGCAAGATCAAGAGGGCGCACCAACGTGCGCCTGCGGGAACGCTCGAGGGCTGCTCGCCCGAGTTCCCGGGTAGGTCGCATCAGGCCGCTGGCAACAGCGGTCGCAGATGGATGATCGCCGGTCACCGCTCGCGGTGACGCACAGAATCCGGCTTATCGGCCGGCTCGTCCACCTATTCGCTGCTGACTTGGGCTTATGTCCGTCGCCCACCTCCTTAGTCCGCACGGAGTCCGCAGTAAGAACGGCTTCGACCGCTGCGCGGGTGCGGTCGTCGCTGTCCGGCCACAAGTGGGAGTAGATGCCTAAGGTTTCGCTCGCGCTTGCATGACTAAGCCGTGCCTGGACCACAAACGTCCTCGGTGACGACGTGCAGCTCGTCAACGATCAGCAGTGTGGGGTCGTTGCCGCGCAGGGCGCCGGGCTCCGCGGGCAGCGGCAGGAGCAGCGAATCGGTTCCCGGCACATACAGCCGGTCGGCGAAGCTGTGGCAGCGTTCCGCCAGCACCGGGTTGAGCTCGATCATCCGTCGCGCGTATCGCAGCGTGATGTTGACCTGGCGCTGATCACTGGCGACCACCAGCGCCTCCGCGGACGGCGGACCAACCCACAACTCAGCAATCGCCAGCGCGGCCGCAAGCATGGTCTTGCCATTCGCCCGCGGCATTGACACTAGGCCGGTGCCGACACCGGGAGCGAACGCGCCAGTGATGATCTTCGACTGAAACTCTCGTAGCCGGAAAGGCGCCCCGGCGCCTTGCCCACGGGGGACGATTAAGAACTCTGAAATGAACCGCTCGCGCCGCGCTGCACGATCCACCGGCCATCCGGTCAAGTCCAGCGGCGGGGCGCTTACATTGCCTTTCGGGCCCGCCTTCATGCAACATTCCCTGCATGGCGCAAATCAAAGTGCTCATGAGCGACACAGGCACCAGGACCTACGACGGCACGATCAACGTTCTCGAAGGCGGAGTATTGCTGATCACGCCCGACGAGGAGCAATACCCGTTGGTTTTTCTTTCCGCGCAAATCTGGGTGGAGGCAAACCAGGCGCAGCGAAAGCCCGGCACACCAAAGATTTACTGAAAAACACTTAGTGTGAGTCGCAAACTTCGCCTGGCCAAGGGTCACGGGGAGCGCCTGGAGAAAACAGCAGCGCCGTTGCGGCCGCCGGCTTGACGGTTGCAGGCAGCGTGGGCGAAGCCCATATACCCGGTGCGGTCGTCGGTGTGGTCCAGGTCAAGGGCCTGGCCTTCGAGCATCGGCTTCCCGCAACGGCCGCAAGCTTCGCCATAGGCAGCGGTGAGCGTCTTGGCCCGTCTGGCTTGGTGTGCTGCGCCGTACCCGCGGGCGGCGGTCTTGCGCTTGGCCTTGGCAGGGGCGCAGCTCGGGCAGCGGGATGCTCCGACGACTGGCTGACCGCAGACGAGGCACGGGCGGGCCAGTGCGCTCACGGTCGGCGGAGGGCCGAGGATCTGCAGCGGGTCTGCTTGGCCGTGTGCGCTGCGTAGGCAGGCGCCGGGGTAGGCGCCACGGCGGACCAGCGCGGCGTGGTCGAGCGTGGTTGACAGCCGGGTGACGCGGTCTCGGGTGTGCCAGCGGTTGCGTCCTTCGGCGAACCCGGCGGACAGGTTGCGCAGCGCCTTGTCGCGTACGAGGGTGAGCACCTCGGTGCCGAATTCGGTTTCCGAGATGCGCCATTCACCGTCGAGACCGGTCGGCGTGTCGGTCAGGCTGAGCGTAATGCCGATGGGCAGCTCGGCGCCGATCGCGGGTGCAGCGCGGTCAGCTCCACCTCGGCCCGGTCGACGTCGGCGTCGAACGCACCGGGTGCGAAGTCCTCGGTGTAGGTCTTGCCGTATTCCCGAATCTGCACCGGTTGGCCGTAGGGCACGAGGTGCCGGTGATGATCCTGTCGTCATCACGTACGTGCAGCTCGGTGGTGAAGGTGCGTTGCAAGATCATGACGCCACCACTTCCAGCGCGGCGGGTGAGGTTGGCCGCTCGAGCGGTTGGCGGTCCTCGAGTGCGCGCACCTCGTCTAGGGTCAGGAAGCCTTTGTCCAAGCCGAGCGCGTAGGACTGGTAGCGGCTCAGCAAGTCCGTTCTCAAGAGTGCGGCGGCATTGAATTTGCAGAATTGCCGGGCCGGCAGCAACCCGTTCAGTGCGGTTTCGAGCCGGGCGATCTTCGGCCCGATTCCGAACGTCAAGAAGTCCTGATTTCTCATTTCCAGGCTGGCGTAAGTCTTCGGATTGCCGGAGTCGGAGCCGATCATTTCCGGCGGGACACCGAAGTAGCGGGCCACCGACTGCAGGCCGAATCGCTGCGTTCCCAAGAACATCGCGGCTTCGGGCGGCACGCTCAGCGGCTTGGGCGTTAACCCGTTGCCGAACACGGCGGTGCCGCGGCGCCCTTTATGCGCGGCCTCGCACATCGCCTTCGCTTGTAAAGCCTGTGCCTGTGAGATGGACTGGTCACTGATCAGCGCCATGGACGGGATAGCGGAGTCGCCGAAGAATTGGGCGTCGTAGCGTTGCGCGGCCAACGCTTGGCCGATGGTCTCGGCGGCGAAGGCCACCGGGTCGAGTCCGGCGGGTGTGCCGGCGGCCGGGTACAGCCGGAACCGCAACAGGTCGTCGGCGTCGACTTTCCGGCCGTCGAGGCGGTGCACAGTGCGGATGCGGCCTTCCCGGTCCTGTTCGTTGGTGACGGTCACCCGGCCGCGGCCGAGCGGTTCCATCTGGGACGGTCGCAGTCCGGCACCGGCCCGATCGGTGACCAGGCACCAGGCGGCCGGTGAGGTCAAGGCTTAAGCTTCTGTACAGCGCTTTGCATGGAACGGCAATCCGGTATGCCGTGGAGCATCGCTACCTAGCCGCAGCCATAGCCGAATTGCGCGAGATAGCCGGTGGCCGGAATGACGTGCTGGCTGAGCTGCTGGGATCACTGCCGGATCGTGGTATGCAAATCCGGCTGGCGAGGTCGGTTATGAGCTGATCGCGGCCGGCATGCTGATCATGGCCGGCGGTGGTCGAGGTGCGCCGTTGGAACTACGCCACTTGAGCGTTGGACCCGTGTCGGCTACGAACGTGGGTCGGCGGCACGGCGCGGAGAGCGGTAAAGATCGGCCCTGTCGAGGGTTCCTCGGGTGGATGGTTCTGCATTTGCAATCGACCCGCGGCGGAACCTGACTGAAGGGCCCACGGATTGGGCCTGGCAATTACCGAATCTGGACAGTTAGGCTGTGATATCCCTGTATGAACAATTAAGGAGCCGATCACAATGACGGATTACCCAGACGACGGCCAACGGTTAACTCGACTCGGCGAAGAGGTACGAGGACGGCTCCAAGAAATGGCCCTAATCGCTGCTCGGATTGCCGGCGTGCAACTCGATCCGGCCTCTATGCCAACTTTCGTTCCGCGTCCACCCTCGGGCACGGAGTCAGCCCACGGCGACGTCACTATGGTTGAAATCCTGCCCGCAACGTCCGAACATGGCGAACTGTGTGTCACCTGGTGGTCCGACGGCACTACAGGACTCGATAATCCTTGTGGCACCGAGGTTTACCACAGCCATTGAGATGGAATAGCCTAGTTGTTAGCCCAGTCCTGTGCGCGTCGATTCCTAGGTAGACAGGACTGGGCCTCACCATGGTTACAGTCCGCGCGCTTTGAGTGCGGCCAGCTGCGTTACGGCAGTGGCCAGGACGTGCATCGCCGCGTTGGCCGTGGCCGAGAACTGCGACGGCTGGACAACCGATGGTTGTGAAGGCCAGCGAATCAATACGGCGGGCGGTGTCTCGGGAGGCTGGACTAACTCAACGGCCAGTGTGTCGGCCGCCGTGATGTTCTGGCGGTCAGTTGAGTAACTTTGTTCATTGGGATCTCGCTCCTTGCTAGCGGGATCTCAGGCCGGGCGGTGTACCAGCAGCGACCGGGCCGCTCACTGCACATCGGGTGTCAGTGAGCCATGGCTATGATCTTGGTTTGGTCCGCAGACAGTCCGCAGCAGGGTGAAAGCAGCAGAAAACGACCGTCAATGACGGGCACTGCAACTGCTAGTCACAGCGGAATTGGTAGGTATCACCCCAGATCAGGGACTTACCGAAACAGAATCCGGCTTATCGGCCGGCTCGTCCCATTTGGGTGATCCCGTGCTCGCTGGTGAGGTCGCCGAGCCGTACCCGGTCGTTGGGCTGAACACTCCAGCTTGGTCGTCCTGGCGCAGGTGCTCAGCGCTTTCTGGTTGCAGTCCCTCCGGCTGGCCCGACCACAGGGCCCGACGGCAACCTTTCCGCCGACTGCGGGTAGCGATAGCGTTCAGTTGACGGCAGCTGACCCTGCGGCACGGACGAAGCCGCGTATCGAGGAAGGTGGACCATGACCCAGACCAGCACCGAATTCCCCGCGCTCGATAGCGATCCCATCGACAAGCTGGCCATCGACACCATCCGGACGTTGTGCATGGACGCTGTTCAGGCGGCGAATTCGGGCCACCCGGGGACGCCGATGGCTCTCGCTCCGGTGATGTATACGGTCTGGCAGAACTTCCTCCGCTTCGATCCTGGTGCGCCAATCTGGAGCAACCGCGACCGCTTCATCCTGTCGGCCGGGCACGCGTCGACGCTCCTCTACTCGATGTTGCACCTGGCCGGGGTGAAGTCGGTCAACCCGCAGTACGAGACACTCGGTGAGTTGGCCGTGCCGCTGGAGGATCTGAAGAAGTTTCGGCAGTTGGATTCCAAGTGCCCTGGGCACCCCGAGTACCGCTGGACCGCCGGCGTCGAGTGCACCACCGGCCCGCTGGGTACCGGCATCGCCACCAGCGTGGGGATGGCCATGGCGGGTCTGTGGCAGGCGGCGACCTTCAACCGGCCGGGCTACGACCTGTTCAACTACGACGTGTACGCGATTGCCGGGGACGGCTGCCTCATGGAGGGCATCGCCGCCGAGGCGGCGTCACTCGCCGGCCATCAAAAACTGTCGAACCTCTGCTGGATCTACGACAGCAACAAGATCACCATCGAGGGCAGCACCGATCTGGCTTTCACCGAGGACGTCGGCAAGCGTTTCGAGGGCTACGGCTGGGCGATCCAGCGGGTCGATGACGCCAACGACACCGCCGCGCTCACCACCGCGCTCGAGGCTTTCAAGGCCGAGCAGAACCGGCCGACCATGATCATCGTCAAGAGCGTGATCGCGTACGGTGCGCCCACGAAGCAGGGCCACCATTCCGCTCATGGCGAGCCGCTGGGCGTCGATGAGATCAAGGGCGCCAAGCGCTTCTACGGCTGGCCGGAGGACGAGAGCTTCCTGGTTCCGGACAAGGTCCGGGAGCACTTCGCTGCCGAATCGGGCCGGCGAGGCGCGGAATTGCGGACTAAGTGGGACGAGCTTTTCGCGGCGTACGGCAAGGAATATCCCGAGCTGGCCGATCACCTGGACAAGATGCAGCGCCGGCAGTTGCCTGAGGGCTGGGATGCCGAGCTGCCGGAGTACCCGGCCGACCCCAAGGGCGCCGCTGGACGCGATACCAACAACAAGGTGTTGAACATCGTCGCGCAAAAGGTGCCGTGGCTGATCGGCGGTTCCTCCGATCTGGCTCCGTCCAACAAATCGGCCTTGACGTTCGAGGGCGCCGGACATTACTCACCGGAGAATCGGGCCGGTCGCAATCTCCACTTCGGCGTGCGCGAGCACGCCGCCGGCGCCGTCACCAACGGCCTGGCGCTCAGCAAGATCCGGGCCTATCAGGCCGGATTCTTGATCTTCTCCGACTTCCAGCGGGGCGCGCTGCGACTGTCGGCCCTGATGGAACTGCCCGTCATCCATGTCTTCACCCACGACTCGATCGGCGTGGGCGAGGACGGGCCCACCCACCAGCCGGTCGAACAGATCGCCTCCTTGCGCGCCATGCCGGGCATGATCGACATGCGCCCTGGCGACGCCAACGAGGTGGTGGAGGCCTGGCGAACGCTGATGCCGCTGCGGCACGAGCCTGTGGCGCTGATCTTGTCTCGGCAGGCGCTACCCACTCTGGACCGCAGCGTCTACGCGCCGGCGAAGGGTGTGGCGAAGGGCGCCTACGTGCTGGCCGGTGATCCGGAGGAGACCCCTGAGGTGATCTTGATCGCCAGCGGTAGCGAGGTCGCGCTCGCGGTGTCCTCCTACGAGAAGCTGGTCGCGGAGGGCATCAAGGCTCGGGTGGTCAGCATGCCGTCGTGGGAGCTGTTCGACCGTCAGAGCCCGGAGTATCGCGACAGCGTCCTCCCGCCCGACGTGACGGCTCGGGTCGTGATCGAGCAGGCGTCCTCGTTCGGCTGGCACCGCTGGGCCGGCGTCAAGGGCGAGATCATCGCGATGAGCACCTTCGGCTCCTCGGCCCCGCTCAAGGACCTGCAGTCGAAGTTTGGCTTTACGCCGGAGGCGGTGGTGGCGGCGGCCAAGCGCCAGATCGGGCGCTAACCCTCAGGTCAGCTCGAACGCCACTGCACGTTTCGCATAGTCCGCCGCGATCAGCCTGACGGAAACTTCCTGGCCGAGGGGCAGCCGATTCCCAGCGCTCAGGTGCGCCTCGACAGCCGGTTCGGTGATCATCACCGTGCCGTGGTGCTTGTCCCGGTCGACCTCGATGACCGTGCCGGGGAAGACCTGGCCGACCCGATCGGCGAGCAGGTGAACCTCGGTCAGATCGATGATCGCCCGCTCGTAGGACTTCGCTCGCCGTTCGGCCGCCGCCATCTGCTGCGGCAGCCCGTCAAGCGCCCGCAAGACCCACTCCGGCACGGGCAGATCGGCACACAGGGCGGCGCAGATTTCACCGGCGTAGCGATCAACCAGACGGCGCAGCGGAGCCGTGGTGTGGGCGTAATCGCTGGCCAGTGCAGCATGATCGGCGTCGTCAGGGACGCCACCGCTGAAGCTGCGATAACCGGCCCCGCGAAAAAGCACAACGCAGGCGTTCAGCATGGCCGCCTGATCCGGCCGAGTAGGGCTGAGGCGACGCACAAACTCTGCGTAGTCCATGTCGGATGGCCAGACGATCCGGAGCGCCTTCGCCACCTGGCGAAGCCGGCGCATCGAGTACCCATCCGCGGGCGGCATGGTACGGAGGATTCCCGTTTGCCCGTAGAGCATGATGTGGGCGGCCGCCATACCGGTCAGCAGCGAGATCTGGGCGTTCCAGCCCTCGACCGGTTCTGGAGCCCGGTACGCGAGCGTCCAGCTGTCACCCTGCTTCTGGATCTCCTGCTGCGGAATTTGCAGACTCACACCGCCCCGATCGTGTTCCCGGATCTGGCGCCACTGGCCGACCAGCTTCAACAGGCCCAACGTCTCCCGTGGCGAGTTTCCGTCCATCTCGGCCTGGGCCTCGACGTAGCTGAGCTGGGCTCGACTGCGCACGAGGGCTCGCGCCGCCTCCGCCGCCACGGTCTGGCCGCGGTGGTCGAGGGTGATCGTCCACAGCAGTGCCGGGCGTACTTCATTCGGTAACAGGCTGGCTGCACCTTCGCTCAGGACCGGTGGGTGCAATGGAGTACGGCGGTCGGGCGCGTAAAGCGTCGTACCGCGGCGGTGCGCCTCCACGTCGATCGGATCCCCGGGGCGAACAAATGCCGCCACGTCGGCGATCGCGTAGGACACCACGAAGCCGCCACTAGGGGACCGGGCGATGTGCAGCGCTTGATCAAGATCACGAGAGCCGGCCGGGTCGATCGTGATCAACTCCAGATCGGTCCGATCAAGATCGGGAAGGCGCGGCTGGGCGGCGGCCCGTTCAGCGGCAGCCTCCACCTCCTGCGGAAATCCGTCCGGCACCTCCGCCGCGGCGCGGATGGTCGCCAAGCCCTGGGCCAAATCCTCCGGTACGACGGCAGGCAGGCCGAGCTTTCGGGCGGGCATGGCCGAAGCTTAGCGGCACGATTCCGCTGGCCGCCGATTCAGCGAGGCCGGGGCACAATGTGCGATCGGGGCTCAGGCTCGCCGTCGAGAGCACGGTTCACCAGGATGTCGGCTGCCTTGTTCAGCTCACGAGGTACCCAGGTCCAGATCACCTGCGTCGGCCGCAACCGCGCTGCTTGAAGGGCCAGCGGCTTCATGTCGGGGTGCTTCACCCGCCACCGACCGGCCATCTGCTCGATGACCAACTTGGAATCCATCCGCACCTCCACGGCAGCGGCTGGGTCGAGCTCACGGGCCATCTCCAGGCCCGCGATCAGTCCTCGGTACTCCGCCACGTTGTTCGTCGCGCGCCCGATGGGCAGGCCCTCGCTGGCCAAGACCTCGAACGTGTCGGCGTCCCGCACCACCGCACCATAGGCCGCCGGCCCCGGGTTGCCGCGGGATCCGCCGTCTGCCTCGACAATCAACCGGCGAGCCATCACATGCCTGACGATGCGGTACGGACCAGGATTCGGGAACACTCCTCGCAACGCAGCACGTCGTCGTCCGCCGCCGCTGCGAAAACGCGAAGATCCGCAGCGTTCACCTCCAGCTGGCAGCCCGTGCAGCGCCGTTGCCGCAGCTCAGCCGCTCCGACACCGTTGTGGTTCGTCCCGATCTTGTCGTACAGCGCCAGGAGATCGCCCGGCAGCAGCGGAGACAGCTGCTCGCGTTCGGCGCGCTCTTCAGTGATCTGAGCGTCGATCGCCGCCACGGCTTCATCTCGGCGCAGCACCGCGTCGGCCAGCTGCCGGTCGACCTCGCCGGCTCTGATCCGCAGTCCTTCTAGCCTGGTGGTCGCCAATTCCAGCTGCTCCATGATTTCCAGCTCGGCGTCTTCCAGGTCAGAGATCCTGCGCTGCAGGTGTGCCACCTCCTCAACCATCGACGACAAGGCCTTGGGGTCGGCAATGGTGCCGTCGGCGATCCGTGTCTGATTGCGGCTCAAGCGTTCTCGGACAGGCTCGAGTTCGGCTTCAGCCCTTCCCTGCTCAGCTTCGAGGTCGCTGACCGCAGTCTCGGCGGCAACGAGATCGGCAGAAGTCGCCGCCACAGCGGCGGTGAGTGCCTTGATTTCCGCATGCTCCGGCAGCGTCTTTCGCCGATGCTGGAGCTGGGCAAGCGCAGAGTCGATGGTCTGCAAGTCGAGCAGGCGCAGCTGCGCCCCGCGGTCAGCTTTGATGAGGCTCTCCCTGTTTCGTTGCGAATCGCCGACAACCCTACTTCCGGGTGATCTGGGAATGAATCCGGCTGCAGCCGGGTTGTCGCGACAGAGCCCATCGGGGCTTTCTCTTCGTGGCCACAACGCGGTGACTGCGCTCGCCGAACTGCTCCCGCCAAAGGACACGCACGCTCATGACCTCCGTGCTGGACCGCGCCCCCGTTCAAAGCTCTAGTGATCATTTCGTTGGCCGAAAGTACGTCCAGCTTGTCCTCGTGCTCGGTGCGCTGAGTGCGATCGGTCCGCTGACCATCGATACCTACCTTCCGGCGCTGCCTGAGCTGACCACCGAACTGGCCGCCACCGACTCGCAGGCACAGTTCACCATCACCGGTTTGCTTGTCGGGCTCGGCATCGGCCAGTTGATCATCGGCCCGTGGTCCGACGTGGTGGGACGCCGAAAGCCACTGTTGCTCGGGCTCGCCGCGCATGGCCTCATGTCGCTGCTCTGTGCCGTGGCACCCTCGACCGAGCTGCTGATCTTGACACGCACCCTGCAGGGACTGTGTGGAGCGGCTGTCGCCGTCGTGGCCATGGCGACAGTCCGCGACCTGTTCAGCGGTGTCCGCGCCGCCCAACTGCTGTCCCGGTTGATCCTGGTGCTCGGCATCGCGCCGATCGTGGCGCCGTCATTAGGCAGCGCGTTGCTCCAGGTCACCTCCTGGCGTGGCATCTTCGTTGTCCTCGCCATGGCTGCGGTCGGACTGTTGGCCGTCGCCTGGTTCGGACTGCCGGAAACGTTGCCGTACGCCCGCCGACGGCCGGGCAGCGTCCGCGGATCCCTACGCGCCTATGGCGCTTTGTTCTCCGACCGGCTATTCCTGATCATGGTGGGCATCGCGGGTTTGATGTTCGCCACCTTGTTCGCCTACATCGCAGCAGCGCCGTTCCTGCTGCAAGAGGTCTTCGGCCTTTCGACCCAGCAGTTCGGGGTGGCCTTCAGCTCCACCGCGGTCGGGCTGATCTTGATGACGCAGCTCAATCCGATCTTGCTCCGCCGCTACAGCCCCGTGCAGGTGCTGACGGCGGGCGTCGTGGGCGCGTTTCTCAGCGCCCTGACCCTGCTCGCCACTGCCCTTACCGGATTCGGCGGCTTGCTGGGCGTCATGATCCCCCTGTGGTTCGTCATGTCCTGTTCCGGTTTGTCGTTTCCCAACGCACCGGCCATTGCTCTCAGTCGGCACGGCGAAGAGGCCGGCACCGCCGCGGCGCTGCTCGGCGCGTCACAATTCGTGATCGGCGGTGCGGTCGCTCCGGTAGTCGGAGCGTTTGCCAACGGCACACCGGTTCCGATGGCGGCAATCGTGGTCGCTACCACCGGCTTGGCCGCGACATTGATTCTGCTGGGCAGGCGCCGACTTCGTGCCGCCAGCTGGGCTACTGCCTGATCACGGACCTCCCGTCGGGGGGGACGGTGGGAGAATGCCGGTGTGAGTGATCAGCAGCCTCCTCTGCCCAACCGCCAAGTGCCGTTCTCCGATGCGTTCAAGGAGTTCATCAAGCAGGGCTGGACCTCTGATCAAACGGAGCTTCCTGATCAACTGACCTCCGCCCCGTACGCCGCTCGGCGCCGGCGAGCCATCAGCGACCAGTTCCCCGATGATCGGCTGATCATTCCCGCCGGCGGGCTCAAGGTGCGGGCCAACGACACGGACTACCGCTTTCGGCCCCATTCGGCGTTCGCCCACCTGACTGGCCTGGGTTCCGATCAGGAACCAGACGCCGTGCTGGTGCTTGATCCGACCGACGACGGTCACGACGCCACCCTGTACTTCAAGCCGCGGGCACCGCGAGACTCCGCCGAGTTCTATTCCGACACCCGTTACGGCGAGATGTGGGTGGGCCGTCGACCGTCGGTCGAGGAGTTGAGCAGCCGTTGCGGCATTCGCTGTGCTCCGATTGATCAACTTGCCGACGACCTGGCCAAGAACGCCGACTCGACGCGGCTGCGCGCGGTTCTGCCACCTGCGGACACCTTCATCGAGCATGTGCTGAACGGCGTCCGCTCACCGGTAAGCGTCGAACGAGCTGACGAGCACGATCAAGACGACGAGACCGCGAGACTCGACTCCGAACTGGCCGTCGCCCTCAGCGAGCTGCGGTTGATCAAGGACGAGTTCGAGATTTCCCAGCTGCGTGAGGCGTGCGAGCATACCGCGCGCGCCTTCGGTGCAGTGGTCGCCGATCTGCCGGAGGCAATCCGCCGCGGCCGGGGGGAACGCTGGGTCGAAGGCGTGTTCGGGTTACACGCCAGGCATGTTGGCAATGCTGTGGGATATGACACGATCGCTGCTGCTGGAGATCACGCGTGCACCCTGCACTGGATCCGCAATGACGGCGACCTGCGCGACGGCGACCTCATGCTGATGGACGCCGGTGTGGAGCTAGACACCCTTTACACCGCGGACGTCACCAGGACCCTGCCCATCAACGGCAGGTTCAGCGACGACCAACGGATGGTCTACGAGGCCGTGCTGGAGGCGCAGGAGGCCGGCATGGCGGCCGCCCGGCCGGGAGCGACGTTCTCAGACGTACACAAGGCGGCGGTCGCGGTTATTGCTCGTCACCTCTACGAGTGGGGCCTGCTACCGATCACCCCTGAGGAATCGTTGGCCCCAGACGGTGGGCTGCATCGCCGCTGGATGGTGCATGGCACCTCACACCATCTAGGCATCGATGTCCACGACTGCTCCCAGGCGCGAGTCGAGAACTATCGCGAGGGCACCTTGCGACCGGGCATGGTGTTCACGGTCGAGCCAGGCCTGTACTTCAAGCCCGACGACGAACTCGTGCCGGATCACCTTCGCGGTATCGGCGTACGGATCGAGGACGATATCGTGATCACCGAGACCGGCTGCGAGAACCTCTCGGCCGGTTTGCCTCGAGCCAGCGCGGAGGTCGAGGCGTGGATGTCTTCGATCTGGAACCGCTGAGCCTGCCGAAGCCCGAAAGTATCACTCGAACGCGCTGGCGCGGGCCCCTGGCATGTTTTGCAGCATCTCGCGCGCCTGAGCGGCGACTTTGTGCTCGCACAGCACCTCGTACTTGGTTGCCACAGTCTGGGTGACCGAGGTGAAGTCACGACGGCCGCGGGTCATGGCGTAGGCGGCTGCACTAAAACCAATTCCCAGGCTGATGCCGATGAGCAGGGCCACAACCAGCAGCGCCAGGATGCTGGGCGGTCTGGTGAAGATCAACATCACCAGACCGACGAGCAGCCCGGTCGACACACCGGACTGGACACCCTGGCCGATCACCGTGCCCCATGTCCGGCGGCCCAGCACACGCTCGACCGACTTGAGGTCGGTACCGACGATGGCGAGGTTCTGAACGTCGAAACGCTCATCGGCCAAGTAGTCGACCGCCTTCTGCGCGTCAGGGTAGGTCTGGTAGATCCCGACCGATTGGGGGAATTTGAGCTCGAAGATCGAGCTGGTCTGCTGCGGTATCGACATCGTCTTCCTCCGATATGCTCGCGCCCAATCTACCGCCCGCACCGCCTCGGGCGATGCCCATCATGGTCCGTCGCCGGGCTGCGCTGGCTGCCAGCGGCCAGGCTCCCGTCCGGGTGGTGCTCGCCCTCCAACAATCGCTCAGAGACTGGAATACTCAGCTCGTGGCATCTCCCACGGCGACTTCGGTGTTCATTTCCCGGATCCGAGGTCTGCCGGTGCTCGACAGCGCCGGCGACCAGGTCGGGAAGGTGCGCGATGTCGTGGTCCAGCGACGGGCTGCCGGCCACGCGCCCCGGGTCAAGGGCCTGGTCGTCGAGCTCTTCGCGCGGCAGCGCATCTTCATTCCCATGGCCCGAGTACGCAGCATCGACGCCGTCCAGGTGATGATCAGCGGAGTTGTCAACACTCGTCGATTCCAACGCCGCGAATCCGAGACGCTGGTCGTCGGAGACCTGTTCGATCTGGCGGTGGAGCGAACCGATCATCCCGGTCGGGCGGTGATCTTCGACGTCGCTATGAGAACCGTCCGGTCCCACGACTGGGAGCTGTCACAGGTCGCCCTCCGGGAAGGGCCGCGAAAACGCCTCGGGCGTCCCGGGCACACCACGATCGTCGACTGGTCAGCGATCAAGATCCTTGGTCTTGATCATCGGCAAGGGATTGATCGGTTGCTCGCCGAGATGGAGGACATGCTGCCGGCCGACATCGCCCGGGAATTGCATGAGATGTCGCCGGAACGCCGAGCCGTTGTGGCTTCCGCGCTCGATGATCAGAAGCTGGCGGACGCGCTCGAGGAACTGCCGGAGGACGAGCAGGTACAGCTCATCTCCCGGCTGGACACCGAGCGGGCGGCGGATGTCCTCGAGGAGATGGACCCCGACGACGCGGCAGATCTGATTGCGGACCTGGCACCGGATATGGCCGAGGTCTTGCTAGGGCAGATGGAACCTGAGGAAGCCAAGGACGTACGACGGCTGCTCAATTACGCCGAATTCACAGCCGGCGGCATGATGACGCCCGAGCCCGTCATCCTGCCTCCCGATGCCACCGTCGCGGACGCGCTGGCCCTGGTCCGCGATGCCGAACTGACGCCAGCTCTGGCGTGCACCGTTTACGTGTGCCGACCACCACTGGAGACACCAACTGGCCGGTTCATCGGCGCCGTGCACTTCCAGCGGCTTCTTCGTGAACCGCCGTCGGTGCTCGTTTCCGGCCTGGTGGATACCGAGCTGGAGCCGCTGTCGGCCAGTGCGAACCTGAATGCGGTGAGCCGGTACTTCGCCACCTACAACCTGGTCAATGCCCCGGTCGCCGACAGCGATCACCGACTGATCGGCGCGGTCACCGTTGACGACGTTCTTGATCATCTGCTGCCCCAGGACTGGCGGGGTACGCAGCTCGACTCTGCGCCGACCACGATTCCGCCGACCCTCCGCGCCCGGGTGACGCCTCGTGGCTAGGGCAGAACGCGAGCTCGACCGGTTGAATACCCCCGGACGGCGGAAGCGGTCTGCGCTGCCCCGAGTGCGTGTGGATCGCGATGCCTTCGGCAAGTTCGCCGAGGGATTCGCCCGCTTCATGGGGACCGCGCGATTCCTCGCCTGGATGACCGTGATCATCGTGCTCTGGGTGATCTGGAACGCTCCGATCGGTCCCCCGCGACCCCGCTTCGACGAGTACCCCTTCATCTTCCTCACACTGATTCTGTCCCTCCAGGCCAGCTACGCCGCACCCTTGATCCTGCTGGCCCAGAACCGGACGGAAGCCCGCGACCGGGTCGCCCTGGATCGCGATCGCGCGCAAGCCGCGCAGAGCCGGGCGGATATGGATTTCCTCGCTCGGGAAATCGCCAGCCTGAGGATGTCGGTCGGCGAACTGGCCACCCGGGACTACCTGCGATCGGAGCTCAAGTCCGAGCTCCGATCCATCTTGGCCGACATTGAAGCGAGCGAGGACCGCGTTCGCGACAGCATCTAACCTTGAACGGTGCAAGACACGCAGGTATCCCCACTGGTCGGCGCGATCTATTCAGCGCTGGACCGGGTCAACGATCCCGAGATTAGGCGGCCGATCACCGAGCTGAAGATGGTCTCGGCGGTTGACGTCGATTCCACGGGTCTCGCTCGGATCGGGGTGCTGCTCACGGTTTCAGGCTGCCCGATGCGTGACACGCTGCAGCGGGAGGTGAGGGCTGCCGTCGCTGCGGTCCCGGGGGTGAGCGCGGTCGAGGTCGAGCTCGGCGTGATGTCGGACGAGCAGCGCACGGCACTGCGTGATCAGCTCAAGGGCGGACAAGCCGAGCGGGAGATCCCGTTCGCTCATCCCGACTCCTTGACGTCGGTGATCGCCGTCGCCTCCGGCAAGGGCGGCGTCGGCAAATCCTCGGTGACGGTCAACCTCGCTGCTGCGCTGGCACGCCTCGGCCGGACCGTCGGTGTACTCGATGCCGACATCTACGGTCACTCGATTCCCGCCATGCTCGGGGTGGCGGACGCGCGGCCGACCTCGGTCGAGGACATGATCATGCCGGTGCCGACCAACGGCCTGAAGGTGATCTCGATTGGCATGTTGAAGCCACGACGTGATCAGGTGGTGGCGTGGCGGGGGCCGATCCTGGATCGGGCCCTGACCCAGCTGCTCGCCGACGTCTACTGGGGCGACCTCGACTACCTGATCTTGGATCTGCCTCCAGGCACTGGCGACGTGGCAATCTCACTGGGCCAGAAGCTGCCGAACGCCGAAGTACTGGTGGTCACCACGCCACAGTCTGCCGCGTCAGAAGTCGCCGAACGGGCCGGAACCATGGCGTCCATGCTCAACCAGCGCGTGATCGGCGTGGTGGAGAACATGAGCTACCTCGTGACGCTCTGCCCGCACTGCGGCCACCAACATCGCTACGACGTCTTCGGTCGGGGTGGTGGCGACGAGGTCGCGACAACGTTGAGCACCCGTCTCGGATATCCGGTCCCACTGCTAGCTCAGATCCCCCTGGACCCCATCGTTCGCGAAGGTGGCGACGCCGGCACCCCGATCGTAGAAGCCGCACCGGACCAGCCCGCCGCGCAGGCGCTCAAGTCGCTGGCGGAGACCCTGGCCAAGCGCGGCCGCGGCCTGGTTGGACGGCCGCTAGGCCTGGCCCCTGTCGGAGGTTAGTCAGGGACAGTTCTGCACGTCCAACCACCACGGAGAATTCGCCGTGTCCTGCGCCGGTGCCTCCTTGCCACTGAGCTCGGGCAGTTCTGCTAGAGGTACCCGCCATCGCCCATGGATGTCCGAGAAGTTCACGGCGATGGGGCTGAACCCGACCGGTAAGGCGTACATCGTGCAGCCTTGCACATTCTCGATCGTCACCGACGTGAAGTCTGCTCCCTCAACCCACAGGTCCGCGACTCGCGATGTGCCGAAGTTCATCACTACCCACTGCGTCCGACTCCCTGACTCGGGATGCTTCGAGTAGGCGTAACGCGGTGCCTCTGCCAAATAGACTTTGGCGGCAGTCTGTCGCTTATCTTCCAGATCAAGTCGTTGATCAGCCCGGTACGAGAGCCACAAGGCGGCCGCCGAAACCAGCAAAGCAAGTACTGCTGCCAAGGCGGACGCCACTTGTGCTCGCGAAGCGGTGGGCATGCGCACCTCCTGCAAGCAGCTTAGCTAGGTCCAGCGGCGGGGCCTGACTTGGTTAGGAGCCCCAGTTGGGGTCGCGGCCAAAAGCGATCAGCAGGTCGGACTGCGGGTCTCCACCCTTGGCCGACTCCGGTCGATCCGCCACCGCGCCGCCAGAACGGTAGAGCTGCTCTCGGTCGCGATACCAGGCGGCCACCTCGGTGACCAGCTCTTCGTCGAGGCTTCGCTCCTGACCCGTGCCGGCCGCCAGGTCCCATGCGTGGATGAGATGGTCGGCGGTCAGCTGACGGATGTACTCGGCGATGTCCTCATCGCCGTAGGACAGGTTCACAGTTCCGCCTCGAGGCAGCTGGGCCGCGACCGCCGCCAACGCCTCATCCGCCGCCGCCTGGGCGACGGCTTGTGGATTGTCGCCGAGCAAGTCGCCGTCGAGCGAATTGCCGACGTCGGCGATCGTCTTGCGGTCGACCAAGGGCTTGGTCCACAGCTCCTCCCCAACCACGTGATTCACGAGTTGTCGGACGTTCCAGTCAGTGCAGGGCGTCGGGTCCGACCAGTCACCGGTCGCGCGCGACACCGTCGTCGCCCAGAACTCCACGCTGCGCCGGTAAGTGGTGCCTACATCCATCGCGGCCTCCATTCGGGTCTGCTCACAGGTTCCTCTGAAGGACCAGGAGGAGTCCAGTGGGGCAGACGAACGGTTCACGAACGGCTTTCGCACCATCGGTCGTTCGTCGATGGTGCGGTTCAGGCCCGCATTGCGCATCTGGTCTACACCTCGTTTGTTGGCGCGGCCCCGGACGCGACCTTTACGCT
>DASQUD010000017.1:0-4169 GCA_035641455.1 Propionibacteriaceae bacterium
AGTTCGGGCGGCGGGCGGCCGCAACAACCCCGCCATGTCCTTGATCGCCAGGATGTGCGCTCCCGCTAAGACGATGCGCTCTGCCAGCCGCAAGTAGTAGTCGAGGGTGTAGATGTCCTCCTTTGGCGAGTTGAGATCGCCGGTGTAGCAGAGCGCAACCTCGGCGATCGTGGAGTTGGTCTCCAGCACCGCTTCGATGGCCGGCCGCATCTGCTCGACGTCGTTCAGCGCGTCGAAGATCCGGAAGATGTCGATACCGACCTCGGCCGCCTCGGCCACGAAGGACGTCGTCACCTTGGCGGGATAGGGCGTGTAGCCGACCGTGTTCCGGCCCCGCAGCAACATCTGCAGGCACAGACCCGGCATGTTGTAGCGGAGCGCCCCAAGCCGCTCCCAGGGATCCTCTGACAGGAACCGCAGAGCCACGTCGTACGTCGCGCCGCCCCAACACTCGACCGAGAACAGCTCCGGCGTCGTACGCCCGACGTACGGCGCGATCCGGATCAGGTCCTTCGTCCGCACCCGGGTGGCCAGCAGCGACTGGTGAGCGTCGCGGAAGGTGGTATCGGTGACTTCGACGTTGGTCCGTGCCCGCAGCTCGGCCGAGAACTGTACCGGACCAAGATCGAGAAGCCGCTGGCGGGACCCATGTGGGGACGGCTTGGTCAGATCCGCACCGGCGGGCCGCTTGACCTTCGGATCTAGTCGGGTTGGAGGGTCACCGTACGGCTTGTTGACCGTCACCTCGGCCAGCCAACGCAGCAGCCGGGTGCCGCGGTCGGCCGGGACGTGGGTGGTCAGCAGTTCTGGCCGCTCCTCGATGAAGGAGGTCGACACATCACCGGCGATGAAGGCAGGATCCTCCAGGACCGCTTGCAGGAAAGGAATGTTGGTACTCACACCACGGATCCGGAACTCGGCCAACGCGCGCCGCGCCCGGGACACCGCCGCCTCGAACGTCCGGCCCCGGCAGATGAGCTTGACCAGCATCGAGTCGAAATGGGCACTGATCTCCACGCCGGTGTCCACGGTTCCGCCGTCCAGCCGCACTCCCGCTCCGCCGGCCGACCGATAAGCGGTGATCGTGCCGGTATCGGGCCGGAACCCGTTCGCCGGGTCCTCAGTGGTGATCCGGCACTGCAGCGCCGCGCCGTTGATCCGGATCTCCTCCTGGGACAGACCAAGATCATCGAGCGTCTCACCCGACGCGATCCGCATTTGCGCCTGCACCAGATCGACGTCGGTGATCTCCTCGGTGATGGTGTGCTCGACCTGGATCCGCGGGTTCATCTCGATGAAGACGTGCTGGCCGGCCCGTGGTCCCTCTGTCTCAACCAGAAACTCCACAGTGCCAGCGCATGAATACTTGATCGACTCCGCGAAGCGGACGGCGTCGCGGCAAAGCGCCTGCCGCAGCTCGTCGGAGATGTTCGGCGCCGGCGCTATCTCGACCACCTTCTGGTGCCGCCGCTGCACCGAGCAGTCGCGCTCGAAGAGGTGCAGGGTATTGCCGCGTTCGTCGGCGAGGATCTGCACCTCGATGTGGCGCGGCCGACCTACGGCCTGCTCGATGAAGGCGGTCGGGTCGCCGAAGGCGCCTTCGGCCTCCCGCATGGCGGCGCTGACGGCCTCGCGCAGCGAGCCCGGATCGTCGACGCGGCGCATCCCGCGCCCCCCGCCTCCCGCGACCGCCTTGACGAAGACCGGGAAGCCGATCGCCTCCGCGCCGGCCAGCAGCTCGTCCAGGTCAGCCGACGGCGGGGTTGACTTGAGCGTGGGCAGTCCCGCGGCCTTGGCGGCCTCGAGCGCTCGTACCTTGTTGCCGGCCAGCTCCAGCACCTCGGCGGGCGGCCCGATGAAGGTAATCCCCGCTTCCACACAGGCCCGAGCCAAATCAGGATTCTCGCTCAAGAAGCCGTATCCGGGATAGATGGCGTCGGCGCCGGCCCGTTGTGCAGCCTGGATCATCGCCTCAACGTCGAGGTAGGCCCGGACGGGATGGCCTCGCTCGCCGATCTCGTACGCCTCGTCGGCCTTGATCCGGTGCACTGCGTTTCGATCCTCGTACGGGAACACCGCGACGGTCTGCACCCCAAGCTCGTACGCCGCGCGGAAGGCGCGGACCGCAATCTCACCTCGGTTGGCGACCAGAACCTTGGCGAACATGCGTTGAGGCTATCGACCGTTTGTTACTGCCCCGATACAGGCTTGAGATCGGGCGTGGTGATGGCGAACCGTACGGTCACCTGGCCGGACACCGTCTGGGTGGCTGGCTCGAACTCAAAGGCAGCCTCGTCGGCCATGTCTTTGGCCATGGCAAAGGTGCGCATCTCCCGTCCGGCGGGAAACCCCGTCTCGAGATCGGACACCTCCACCAGATCGGCCACCGAAGCGCCGAACGCGGCGGCGTAGTCATCGGCACGGTCGCGGGCGTCAGCGATAGCTTCAAGACGGACGGTGCGAAACGCTGCGTTGTCCCGTCGCAGCGACCACCAGGGTCCGTCGATCTGGCTGTTGGGCAGCGGCGTCAGGGTGAAGACCAGCGTAGAGAGCGCGTCGAAGTCGTGCACGACGATCTGCGTCGACAAGCTGCCCCGATAGCCGGTGATCTTCGTTCCACCGCGTCGGGAAAAGATCGGCGCGACGTGCAACCCGCTCGTACTCGAGCGCTCTATGGCGGTCGCATGCTCGGCCAGCAAGTCGCGAATACGCGCGGAGGCCTTGGCCAGCTCCGAGCGCGGCGCCTCGGCCGAGTCGCCTGTGCTGTGAACGGTGAAGGCGAGGGTGGCGAAATCCGGTGGCACCTCAAGCTGTGCCTCACCGCGGACAGTCACGATCGGAGTGGTCATGCCGTGAGCCTACGGCTGGCGCAGGGGGCCCTCAGATTGTGAAGAGCACAAGGACGACCACGAGGATCGCCGCCACAAGGACGACTATCGGCACGGCAGCGGACTTTAGGCGCGGCGGCGGCGACTCTTCCACGGGCGTCACACCAGATGACGACCGTGGTGGCGCCTCGTCGTTCGCGTCCTTCAGTGGTCGCGCGGCCTGGGCCTCGATTCCCAGTTCAGGGTCCGAGTTCAGTCGGCGGCGGCGGGCCTCAGCAAGGCGCTGCCGTGCCATCGTGACGAGCCCATCAGGGTCATCGTTGTCGGGCCGTAGGGAGGTGAGCTCAGAGCCGAGATTGAGGACAGTCTGCCAGTCGCCTCCTTCCGCTGCGGCCCGAATGCCGCTGTGCAGTTCGGCGATCCGCCGCTGGCGCAAAGCGTCCTTGTTCTCACCAGATGACGGCTTCCGATGAACCTCCGGAACGCGGCGTTCGATCGAGGAGATCAGCTGGGACGAGTCCGAGATGAACGAATCCGTTCCGACAATCACCGCCCGCTTGCCGGCCAAGTCGGCCAGTGTCTCCGGCAGCTCAGAGCGAGTCGGCATCCGAGCATCGTCGATCAAGACCGGAATGACCAGCACCCCGCTGCGGAGCGCGGCCGCGATCTCCGCGCTGACGCGGTCGCTGCTGCTGTCCGATCGCGGCTGGCCCATGATGTCGGTCCAGCCAGCGTCGATGACCGCCACGACGACATCTGCCTGAAGAACGGCGCTCTCTGGTTCGGCGGCCGGAGCGACGACCTCGAAGTGCTCGGCAAGACGCTCGGTCAGCCGTTGGGCGATGCGCTCGCTGTCCTCGTGCTGATAACTCAGATAGACGCGCGTCATCCGACCAGTCTTCACCCTGCGCGCGGCAAGATCGATGCCCGGCCGGGCCTACCGCTGCCGACGCCGGACCAGCAAAACGGACAAGGTCACGCCCAGTACGGTCAGCGCTCCGCCGCCGATCAGGGTCCAGCGCGCACCGAGGACCTCGCCGATCCAGCCCAGCAGCGGCGCGCCGATAGGAGTCCCGCCAAGCAGCACCATCATGTAGAGGGCCATCACCCGCCCGCGCAGGGCCGGGTCGACACGCAGCTGGACGGACGCGTTAGCCGCGGTGAGGGTGAGCAGGGCCGCCAGCCCAAGTACCGGCAATACCGCGGCGTAGCTCCAATATGTGGGCATCAGGCCGGCCACGACTTCCAGCACACCGAAGACAACAGCCATGGTCACCAGAAAGGCCGCGCTGGGAGCATGCCGCCGCCGGGCAGCGAGCAGGGCCCCGCCGAGCGAGCCAA
>DASQUD010000018.1:0-3478 GCA_035641455.1 Propionibacteriaceae bacterium
CGCGGCGTCGGCCACATGCTGCGGGGCGGGGGGCGCGACCTTCCGGCGCGGCAGCGCACGCTGCGAAGCACGATCGAGTGGAGCACCGAGCTCCTGACCGCGGCCCAGCGTCGGGTGCTCCAGCTGTTCTCGGTGTTCGTCGGCGCGCGAACGAGATCGCGCGCTCGTCTGTTCCCGGTGCCGCCGCTCACCCTCCCCGCCGGCGCATAACGCCCCGCATATCCGGCGTACGCTCCTATCACTTCCTGGCGCGGCCAGACACAGTCGACCTGCGGGGTGTCGGCGTCACCCGGCAGGATGGAACTCTGCACTGCCAGCCTGACAAGTAGGAACCATGACCGCCGCCATCACGGTGACCGAGCTGGGCAAGACCTACGTCGTACCAGAGCGCGAGGGCGGCGTACGCGCGGCGTTGGTCGCTCTGGTCAGGCGGCGGACCCGGGAGGTGGAGGCGGTCGCTGGGGTCAGCTTCGGGATCGAGGCGGGCGAGATCGTCGGATTCCTCGGGCCGAACGGGGCCGGCAAGACCACCACACTGAAGATGCTGGCCGGGCTGCTGCACCCGACCACCGGCACTGCGGACGTGCTCGGCTATACCCCGTGGCGGCGGGACCGCGACTACCTGGGCCGAATGTCGTTGATCATGGGTCAGCGCAACCAGCTGCATTGGGACATCCCGGTGCTCGACTCCTTCCGGCTTAACCAGGCGATCTTCCGCATTCCGCAGGCCGAGTTCCGCGTACGGCTGGACGAACTGGTTGAGCTGCTGGAGCTGGAGGATCTGCTGCGCAAGCCCGTACGCAACCTCAGCCTGGGCGAGCGGATGAAGTGCGAGATCGCCGGCTCGCTGCTGCACGCGCCGGCGGTGCTGTTCCTGGACGAGCCCACCATCGGGCTCGACGTGGCCATGCAGCGCCGCATCCGGTCGTTCATCGCCGAGTACAACGCCCGCACCGGCGCCTGCGTCATGCTGACCAGTCACTACATGGCCGACGTCGAGGCGCTGTGCCGACGGGTGATCGTGATCCACCAGGGACGGCTGCTCTACGACGGCGACCTGACCGGGCTCGTGCAGCGCTTCGCCGCGCACAAGACGATCACAGTCGAGCTCGAGGAGGGTGCGCAGGTGGCCGGATCGCTGGCGGCTGAGCTGGTGAACGGGGCGGAGATGGAACCGACCGCGACCGGGTTCACTGTCCGCGTTCCGAAAACCGAGACCCCGGCGGTGGCCAGCCGGCTGCTGGCCGCGTTGCCGATTGCGGACCTGACCATCGAGGAGCCGCCGGTCGATCAGGTGATCGAGAAGGTCTTCGCCGCGCCGACGTCGGAAGCAGACCGGGATGGCTGATCTAGGTCTCGCTCCTCCGGACAGCCGGCCGGAGCTGAGCCGCTTCTCCCTGGCCGCGCTGGCCTCCTTCTACCGGGAGCGCTTCGGGATGTCGGTGGCGGCCAACGTCGCCTATCGCGGGGCGGTGGCGATCTGGATCTTCGTCACGCTGATTCAGCCGCTGGTGTTCATCGTGGTCTGGCGGACGGTGGCTGGCGAGGGGGAGACCGGCGGCTACACCGCGAACCAGTTCGTGGCGTACTTCCTGGTCATGATGGTGGTGGACCACATGACATTTATCTGGCACATGTGGGAGTTTGAGTGGCGGATCCGCACCGGCGCGTTTTCACCGCTTCTGATGCGCCCGATCCACCCGATCCACGGCGACGTCTGCGAGAACCTGGCGTACAAGGTGCTCGGCTTGCTCGGAGTGCTGCCCGCCGCCGTGCTGATCGGCGTGGCCTTTGACGCCGACCTGTCCGGAGTCGAGCTGAGAACGGTGCTGCCGTTCCTGCCCGCACTGGTGCTGGCCATGGTGCTGCGCTTCGTCGTCGAGTGGTGTCTGGCCCTGTCGGCCTTCTGGCTGACCAAGGTGACGGCGATCAACTCGCTGTTCTTCGCACTGACCACCTTCTTCGGTGGGGTCTTCGCGCCGGTTGCCGTGCTGCCCGGCTGGATGCAGACAGTGTCGGCCTGGACGCCGTTCCCGTGGAGCC
This sequence comes from Propionibacteriaceae bacterium, assembly GCA_035641455.1. Lineage (GTDB taxonomy): Bacteria > Actinomycetota > Actinomycetes > Propionibacteriales > Propionibacteriaceae > Microlunatus. Next base: position 2,044 of record DASQUD010000018.1, read on the forward strand.
TGGCCTTTCCCGTTGAGGTGTTCCTGGGCCGGCGCACGGGGACGGCCATCTGGCTGGGGTACGCCGCCCAGCTCGGCTGGATCGTCCTGGCGCTCGGCGGGTTGGCGCTGCTGTGGCGGCGGGCCACTCGGCGGTACTCGGCGGTGGGCGCATGAGACACGGACTGCGGGTGCTGCGAGCGTTCTTGTCGCTGGGCGTGCTCAACCTGGTGCAGTACCGCTCCGACTTCTTCATCGCGCTGCTGAACGCGCTGATCAGCCTGGTCACCCAGGTGCTGGCGCTGTCGGTGGTCTTCACCGCTACCTCCGACCTGCGCGGCTGGGGGCCGAACGACCTGCTGGTGCTGGTCGGCATCCACTTCTTCATCACCGGGCTGATCGGCATCGTGATGCGGCCCTCGATGGAGGCGCTGATGGAGGGCATCCGATTGGGCACTTTCGACTTCCTGCTGACCAAGCCGGCCGATTCCCAGCTGCTGGCCAGCGTGCAGACGGTTGCCCCGCAGGCGGCCACCGATGTGGTGGTCGGGGTCGGGGTGGTCGCGTACGGGATGACTCGGCTCGGGGTCAGCCTCAGTCCGCTCGATGTCGCGTTGTTCCTGGTGATGCTCCTGGCCGGACTCGTGATCGTCTACAGCTTCCTGCTGCTGCTGGCGACGTGCGCGTTCTGGTTCGTCAAGCTGGAGAACGTGCTGGTGATCTTTCAGGCGCTGTTCGGCAACGCAGGGCGCTGGCCAGTGACCATCTTTCCGCCCTGGCTGCGGGCGTTCCTCACCTTCGTTGTGCCAGTGGCTTTCGCGGTAACCGTACCGGCGCAAGCCCTGACCGGCCAGCTTGGCGGCGCCTCCGCCCTGCTCGCTGTCGTCGTCGCTTCCGGGTTCTTCGTGGTGTCCAGGCTCTTCTGGAAGTTGGCACTCCGCCACTACACAGGGGCCTCGGCCTAACGTCGAAGAGAGGTCTCAGCGGCTCGCCGGCCTCGGGCAAAGGCGCGACCCAGCCGAAGGCTTACGTCGCTAAAGCAGCAGCTTGTCGACCTCACCATGAGTCTCGAGGCTGTGGGCCTGAAGAGCCTGGTCCGAGAGCACACAGACGGTATCGCCAATGAGCAGAGAGCGGCTGACGCTGCCGTAGGCAGCGGTCGTCCCGAGGCGGCCGAGTTCGGTGAGTCCATCGGCATTGGCTCGGAGCAGCATGAGGCCGCTGAACGCTCCCCGCCCTCGGCGGTCACCATGCAAGTTCATCGGAGCAATGATTAGATCGCGCGGCTGCCAGTGCCGGAACGCCTTTGGGCCGAACTCGGCCGCCGCCGAGCCTCCACGGAGGCGGCTTTGTCCCCACCGAAGGTGTAGTACGCCCAATTTCATCGCAGTCATCTCCGGTCCATGTCGTCGTTGTTTGTCTATTTAGGCAAATCTCATCAGCCGGCAATTCGGATC
>DASQUD010000019.1:0-3623 GCA_035641455.1 Propionibacteriaceae bacterium
AGACCATCATGCTGACCAATCTTGCGGACCGCGCTGGGTGGTTGTGGCTCGGCGAACGATTCGGATCAGGGCCGCGACGAAGCGTCGGTGTTCCTCGTGAAGGTCTCCCGGTATGGCGCGGCGGCGCACCTGCTCGAGGTCGGTCACTCGGCCGAGGCAGCATGGGCGCCACGTCAACGGCCAAAGCGCTGTTGCGCCGCTTGTTTCGACATCTGCATCGGCGTCCCGATCTCGGACCACGACTTGCCGGCCTGTCGGGCGTTCCGAACGGCCTCGCTGAGGAGGTCATCGGTCGCTCGTTCGATGCGGCGGAGCTGGCCGAGCACGCCTGCGGGCCGCTCGGTTGCGAGCTGCCGGAGTTGTTCGAGCAGGGCAGTTATGTCCCGGTCGAGGCCTGCTGGGGCCGTCTCGGCGAGCAGCGGACGGGCGTGCACCCGTTCCCATTCAGCAAGCGCTGCTTCCTCGCCCTCGTCGGTCGGCGGGTACTCCGTCGAGCCGTGCCACTCGGACTGGCCCGGCCCGCTGCAGCTGCACGCTGCGACGTAGGCCGTGAAGTCCTCTGTCCAGGTGCCGGTGAGCGTCCCGTCTGGGAGTTTCTGGGCGGCGTAGCCCTCGTGGTCGATGAGGCCGTCGATGGTTGTTCCCATGGCGTCAAGATTAGTTGACGTTGGATGGCAGCGTCAATACTTATTGACTGGTGTTCCGTCAGTACCTCGGAGCACTCCAGAGCCGACCGCCTGACGTCGTCGCTACGCGTGGGGCCCTGCTGCTCCCCTCTAGATGATCGATTCCAAGGCATCAGTGGTCGTAAGCCAGCAGCGATCGCTTGATCGGTTGGCCGGTACGGTCGTTGTGCCAGATCACTGCGGTTAGGGCGAGGATGCGTTGCACCACGCGGACCCAGACCCCGGCGGGTGTGTGGCCGCCGTGTCGTTCGAGGTCGAGTTGGCCCTTGAAGGTGTCGTTGATCGATTCGATGATCTGCCGCAACGGCTTGAAGAACGCGGTGCCGGCACGTGGTGGCTCTCCTTTGCGGGCGGGACGCAGCAGGTTCAGCCCGGCGCCGGCGAGGGTGGCTTCGAACCCGCGGCCGTAGTAGTTCTTGTCGCCGATCAAGATCTGACCGGCTCGGTGGGGCGCGGTCAGCTCTGGGTCGGCGTCGAAGATCCCGATCAGGGTCTTTCGTTCGTCGGCCTTCGCCCCGGTCAGGGCGAACCCGACGGGCAGCCCGTGCAGCGTGCACAGCAGATGCAGCCGCAGTCCCCAGAAGAACCGGGAGTGGCTGGCGCAGTAGCCGTACTCGGCCCATCCAGCCAGGTCCGAGCGGGCCACTGCCTCGCGAGACCGGGCGCACTCAACCGGGGTCGAGTCGACCACCCACACATCGTCGGTCCACAACGTCGTGTCCCGGGCCAGGACCCCGACCAGCCAGCCGATCGTGACGCCCAAACGGCGCAGCCTCTTGTTGTAGCCGGGCTGTTGTGGCAGGTAGGGGAACAGATGTTGCAGGTGGGTGCGGGTGTAGCGCAGCCAACGGGCCTCGCTGGTGTGGCCGAGCAGGGCCTGCATCACCGCCAACGTGATCAGTTCAGCGTCGCTGATCTTCGGGTCGATGCCGATCTTCGGGCGCCACGGCGCCCGTTCGGGCGAGGCTTTCAGCAGATCGTCGGTGCGCACGTACAGTGCCGTCGCGAGGGTGTCCAAGTCAGCGTCCATGAGAGCCTCCTGCTCCACTGGGTCAGCACGCTGATCTTGGGCACCCTCCACCACGCTCCAGCGCACGCCGCGCCGTGATAGATCCCTTGGAATCGGTCATCTAGCGAGCTGTCAGGCCGGGGGCCCGAACTTTGCGTAGCACCCAGTACGTCGCGATTGACGACTCCACGACTCCAACATGCCCAGCTCGATGGCCGCGCTGCGATCCGGGCCGGGCGGCTGCTTCCGTACCTCGTGGTAAGTGATCATCGCCTGGTCTCCGAAGAAGTCGGCGAGACCCTCCGGACTGTTCTCGCGGCGGATGCGGGCGAGCTCCTCGGGGTCAGGCCCGTACTCATTGATGTTGAAGTTGGGCATGCGGCTCCCTTTCGTCTGGCTGGGCCGCAAGCCTGGCACGGTCGTAATCGAGGAGAGACCATGGGTAACCACCGCTACCCCGGCGATACCTCGAGGAAGGGTGTACGGATCCAGGCATCGGGGGAAGCGGACCCGCGGAAAGCCTACGGTTGCGGGACGTTGGGCCAGGTCTCGCCGGCCCAGTCCGTCGAGCCGACCAGCGAGCAGACCATTGACACTGCGGTCACGCCTGACCACGCCTGGCGTAGGTATGGCGCGAGGTCGGTTGTGGAACAACCTTGTTCGGCCAGCTCGGTCATGGCTTGCAGGGCATCCCGCAGATCGCTCATGCCTTGCGCGATCTCGATGATTGCGCTGCTTGGGGTCTGCACGTTGAGCTTGATGTTGATGTCGGTCATCGCTCACCTCGCCGTCGTCGGGTGTGATTGCTCTGCGGGATCATGCCGGGGGTCCGTCCGAGGATCTTCACGAGGGCTAGCACGAGGCGCCAGCGCTCGTCGTCGAGGTGTCGCGGTCGGCGCAGTGGCGGGACGTCGTTGTCGTTGCCGACCTGGTCGATGTCGACAGTTCAGCCCAGTGGCCAGGTCGCCGTCTTTCGTAGCGCGGGCCGAACGAGATAGTTCGCAGCAGTCCCGACGGCCAACGGTCGAGGCGGGTCCCAGCCCCTTCCGTCGAGCGCGCGCTGCTCCCGCTCATGCCAATCGGCGAGGACAACGCGGTCGCGGTCGAGGGGATCGGGTCGCCAGTCACTCCGCCCACAGGTCGCCCGTCACTCCGCCCACAGCACGACCCGCGCGGGCGGTGGCGCCGGTCGGTACGGGTCGGTGACGAGTTCTCCGTCGATGTGCACCCGCCCGGCGGTCAGGTGCTGCTCGATGCGTCCTTGCGATAGCCCGGCGCCCACGAGCCGGTCAAGCACTGTCGGGACCTCGGGGCGCTCGTCGGTCACCGGCTCATCATGCATCGGCAGACCGACAGCACGGGGCGGATTAGCGAGCGCGATGCCACCGTTCCGTCCCTACAGTCTGGCGCCCGGCCAGCTGCTCGAAGGCCAAGGGCGGTCCAGCCGGACGGCGGCCGGGCGCTCGCCACGTCCGGTAACACGATCAACACTGCCGCCGAAAAACTGATCATCTGTTCCGACCACCACCACGGAGCTTGGATGACGAAGCACAACCGCTCAGGTCCGCAAGGCTCGTGGGAACAACCTCGGCAGCAGCACTCCGCTCCGCAGCAAAGCCCCCACCGACCGCCGTTGGCACCGGTCGGAGCGCGCGGACCGCAGCAGGTACGGGGCGCCACCCGGCCGCAGCCTTCCCCGCGGCAGCCCTCCCAACCGCCGCCGCCCACGGCGCCAACCACCGGCCTGTCGATCTTGTCAGCCGCGCCGCCGGAGCGCTCTCCTCGGGCCTGTGGGGATGGGGACTCGGGCACCGTTTCAGGTGCGGCGAGTACGGGCCGCAGCGGCCAGCACGCGCAGGATGCGGACGTCCCCACGGATACCCCCGAGTCTCACCAGGACGCTGCGCATCGCGAGCTTCAACACGACA
>DASQUD010000020.1:0-19918 GCA_035641455.1 Propionibacteriaceae bacterium
GACGGCCGCGACCAACTGCAGATCAGCTACCAGACTTGTGGCCAGGTGCACTGCGCCGATCTGTGTGCGGTCGCCGAACTTCAGCACGGTGGCGATCAGGCTCACAGCAAGCGCCGCGAACAGCTCGTAGATGTTGTGCACCTGCGGATCGTCGATGTCGCCAATGAAGAACCCGAAGTTGAGCGTCGCCGCGAGCAGCACGAAGAAGCCGAAGATGACCTTCTCCAGATTCATGCCCCTCCTTCCCGCCCGTTGCCGGTGCTTGGTAGCCGATGTCCGAAGTGATCAAACTGTCTCACGCCACGCTCGGACCGCCACGCATCGGAAGTGCCACGTGTTCGACCGGCGCCTCGATTGCCGTGCTACGGCCTTTCGTCGATTAGGTGGCGAGTCATGTCGGCACGATAGGCGTGCTGGTCCCGATTCGTACACACCACAATGTCGGTCCGCGCTCAAGACGAGAGCACATCGGTGTAACTCGACCAGCACAGGGCCAGCATTCAACATCACTTCGAGACGGCCCGCATGATCCGGCCGGCGAGTTCGCGGAGGTACCTGGATAGCTCGGGCGGACCGCGCACTTCGAACTCGCAGCCCAGGTGCAGGATCTGTGAGGCGAGCCATGGCACGGTGTCGGCGTGCGTACGCCACCGGGTCCGGCCGCGCGCCCCAGCCTCGATGCGACCGTCGAAGGGTTCACCTTCACGGCATCCTCAAGTGAGGAGCATTCGCTCGACGAGCGCATCCAGTGTGACGGCTCCGAGCATTTTCTCGCCTGTCCTGACGACGACCAGTGGAGTGCGGGTGCGGGCCATCAGCGCGGCGATCTCCAGCACGGTGCCTTCGGGATCGATGAATGCCAGTTCCTTGGGTTGTTGGGGCAGACACTGGGCAACGGTGCGACCGTCGAGGTCCTGCAGGAACTCGTCGGCGTGCTGTTCATCGACCACGCGGGCCAGCGTCGGGTCGTCGATGCAGTAGCTCGGCAGCGCCATCCGCAGGACCTGGGTGCCGGGCAGGATGGTCATTGGCTGGCCGCGTCGGTCCACCACGATCAGGCCGGGTAGGTCGCTGGCCGCGAGCAGCTTCAGGGCTTCCAACGCCGAAGTGTCCAACCCGACGGTCGGGAACGGGGCGGCCAAGTCACGAGCGCGCAGGATGTCCTCCGAGGGAACTAAATTCGGCTGGGGCGGCTTCTGTCTCCGTACCTCGATTATGCGCCCGTGGGGTCAGGCGATGACGAAGTACCGCAGCCACAGATACAGCATCGCCATCGCCACGGTCACCGCCGCGACGACCAGGCCGTATTTGGTGAAGGTCCAGAAGCTGATCGGCCTGCCGGCGCTGGCGGCGAGGCCGAGCACGACCACGTTGGCCGACGCCCCCACGGCCGTGGCGTTGCCGCCGAAATCCGCCCCGAGCGCCAACGACCACCACAACACCTGAGACTGGCCGGTCCCCTCGGCAGCCACCAGGTCAGCCACAATGGGGCTCATAGTGGCGACATATGGAATGTTGTCCACGATCGCCGACAGCACGGCAGAACCCCACAACAAGCCGATCGTGGCCAGCAGCAAGTTCCCTTCGACCGCTTCGGTGGCAGCTTTGGAGATCACCTCGATGACTCCGGTGTTCACCAAGGCGCCGACCATGACAAACAATCCAGCGAAGAAGATCAGCGTCGGCCACTCCACGTCCTTGGCGACGGCAGTGGCGTCCAGACGCGACAGCATGAGCAGGATCAGGCCGCCGAGAAGGGCAACCACGGCGGGCTCCAAATGCAGCACCGTGTGCAACACGAACGCGGCCGTCACGATGACCAGCACCACCAAACTGATCACCAGCAAACGCGGGTCGCGGATCGCGTCCCGTTCCCGAAGCGTGGCAATCGTGGCGGCTCGGGCGGGGTCGTAGCGAAACGCCGACCGGAACAGCCACCGGCACAGCCCCACAAAGACGATCATCACCAGCACCACCAGCGGCGCCAAGTGGATGAGGAAGTCGTTGTAGGTCAGGCCCGCCCGGGACGCGATGATGATGTTCGGCGGATCGCCGACCAGAGTCGCGGTGCCACCGATGTTCGAGGCCAGCGCCTCGGCGATCAGAAAGGGTGCCGCCGGCACGCCCAGCCGGTCGCAGACCAAGAACGTGACGGGTGCGATCAGCAGCACGGTGGTGACGTTATCCAGCGCCGCCGAAGCCACCGCTGTCACAACCACCAAGATCACCATCACCCGGAACGGCCGACCTCGAGCCCGTTTCGACGCCCAGATCGCTAGATACTCAAACGCCCCGGTGCGCTTCATCACCGACACGATCAGCATCATCCCGAGCAGCAGGAAGATGACGTTCCAGTCGATACCGGATTCCTCCGAGAAGAACGCATGCTCGGCGTCGGTGGCACCGATCAGCAGCATCAGCGAGGCGCCGCCCACAGCGGCAACCACCCGATGCAGCTTCTCAGTGGCTATGAAGCCGTAGGCGACAACGAACACCGACACGGCCAGCCAGGCAGTAACGCTCACCGAGGTGACCGCCCACGGAACAAGTGCCGCAGGGACGCGACGGCGCAGTCAGCGAACAGCACGAAGCCTCCGAAGGGTCGACGTCACAACGCCGACCAGGCTTCCCGGCACACCAGATCCCATCGTAGATGTTCTGTCGACGGCTGCCGGACAGATCCGAAAAGCGGCTCCACCGCCCGGGCTTCGTCTGCGAGTCGGTGTGCCAGGAAGCCTGGACCACGAGTCGTGTGCGCCGGCCTTCGGCGAGGTACCTTCGAGGTAGCCGCATTGGATTGGGAGGCCGCTTTCATGCCCTGGATGGCGTGGTTGATAGCGGCTGTGGCCTTGGGCGTCGCAGAGTACTTCACGCTTACCCTGGCGTTTGGATTGCTCGCTGCGGCAGCGCTCGTTGCCGCGATCGTTGCCGGTTTGGGCGGTGCCCTGTTGGCGCAAGTCCTCGCCTTTGCGATCACGGGAGCGGTGGGGCTCCTGATCGTGCGGCCGATCGCGAGACGGCAGATGACTCATCCTCCACTGGTACGTGAGGGCAGCTACGCGCTGGTCGGGAAGAAGGCGGTGGTGATCGAGGAAGTTACCGGTTCGCAGGGACTGGTCAAGCTCTCCGGGGAGGTGTGGTCGGCGCGTGCGCTTGATGAGGACCACGTGATCCCGGCGGGGACGCTGGTGGATGTCATGGAGATCGAGGGCGCGACGGCCATCGTGTATCCCCGGGAGCTGCTGCCGTGAGCACACACTGCTGAGACGAGCGTGGAGGAGATATGGACCTGAACTTGCTAGTCCCGATCATCATTGTGGCGGCCCTGGTGGTTTTCGTGGTGCTGTCAGCCGTGCGCGTCGTTCCACAGGCGCGCCGCTACAACGTCGAGCGATTCGGCCGCTACCGGACGACGTTGCAGCCGGGTTTGAACTTCATCATCCCGTTGGCGGATCGGATCAACACCAAGCTCGACGTGCGGGAGCAGGTGTTCTCGTCTCAGCCGAAGCCAGTGATCACTGAGGACAACCTGGTGGTCAACATCGACACCGTGTTGTACTACCAGATCACCGACCCTCGGGCGGCTGCGTATGAGATCGCGGACTATCTGCAGGCCATTGACCAGCTCACGGTCACCACGTTGCGCAACGTCATCGGCAGCATGGATCTGGAGCAGACGCTCACCTCGCGTGAGGAAATCAACACCCGGCTGCGCATTGTGCTGGACGAGGCGACCGGCAAGTGGGGAATCCGAGTGAATCGGGTCGAGATCAAGGCGATCGACCCGCCCATCACTATCAAGGAAGCCATGGAGAAGCAGATGCGGGCCGAGCGCGATAAGCGCGCAGCTATTCTGCACGCCGAAGGAGAACGGCAGTCCAAGATCCTTACTGCCGAGGGGACTCGCCAGCAGGAGATCCTGGTGGCGCAAGGCGACCAGCAGGCAGCGATCCTCCGGGCCGACGGCGAGGCCCGGGCCGTCGACCTAGTTTTCCAGGCCGTCCACCACAACAATGCAGATCCCAAGGTGCTGGCATATAAGTACCTGGAGACGCTGCCTCAGCTAGCAAGAAGCGGTAACACGTTCTGGGTCATCCCGGGTGAGCTCACCCAGGCGATTCGCACCGTCACCGAAGCCTTTGGCGACTACTCCCGAATGGGCGCGTCAACGACCGACAAGGGCAGGGCCGATGGCCCGCCGTCGGAGATCGAAGACCCGGAGGTTAGCCGCGAGTTGACCTCCGGCGGCGCGCCGAGTCTGGACGCAGTCGGAGCCGCTGATCGGGTCGCCGAGTTGGCCCAAGCGGCGGTCAATGATGCCAAGGCCGAGGCTGCGGCCGCCGAGGGTGGCATGCAAAAGCCGCTGGAGAAGGACGCGCGGCGTTAGCGCTTCAAGCGCTTGATCTCCAGCCTGCGTGGTCGCCGGACGGCAGGAGGATCGTCTTCACCAGCTTTCGCGATGGCAACGGCGAGGTCTACACCATGCAGGCCGACGGCACGCAGCAGGTCAACCAGACCCGAAATCCTGCATTCGACATCGACCCTGACTGGCAGCCGCTCCCCATCCGGCACGGACAGTCACCGACTAAGGGCGTTTCCCTATTCGGCGTCGCTGCGGTAACGGTCACCCCTAGGTGGTAATTCGCGGGCAGGGGCCGGCCGAATACCAGATGGTCGGCCCCTGCTGCCCGCGAAAGAGGGGTGTCTCCAGCCTCAGGCGGTCTTGATTGCGGAGACCTCGAACTCGAGGGTGACCTTGTCGCTGACCAAAACGCCGCCGGTCTCGAGCGCGACGTTCCAGCTGACGCCGTAGTCCTTCCGGTTGATGACCACTGAGCCCTCGAAGCCGACGCGCAGGTTCCCGAACGGGTCCGTCGCGGCGCCCTCGAACTCGAAGGGGATGGTGACGGTGTTGGTGACGCCCCTGATGGTCAGGTCGCCGGTCAGCTCGACGCTGGTCGGCCCAGTCTGCTGGATGGCGGTGGACACGAAGGTGATCTGCGGGTACTCCTCCATCGCGAGGAAGTCGTTGCTGCGCAGGTGGCCGTCACGCTGCTCGTTGCGGGTGTCGATGCTCGCGGCCTCGATCGTCACGGTGACGGTTGACTTGGTGAAGTCGCTGGCGTCGACGACGCCGCTGCCCTCGAACTCATTGAACTGGCCGCGGACTTTGGTCACCATCGCGTGCCGGGCCACGAACCCGATGCGGGTGTGGGCGCTGTCGAGGACGTAGGTGCCGGACAGGCCGGCAAGGGTTGCCGCGGTAGTGGTGGGGGTAGTCATGTTGAGCTCCTGAAGGGCTGAAGGGTCACGCCGCCGGTTGGTGACGTGTCACGTACTCAGCCTGGAACCTACGTGATGTGTCATCTATTCCCGGTACAATCGTGAAGATGGGCCCTGAGGTTCGATGGCTGACCGCGCAGGAGGAGCACCTGTGGCGCGGTTGGCTGAAGCTGAACACAGATTTGGCCACGACGCTGCAGCGTGAGCTGCAACAAGATGTCGGCCTGTCGATGCCCGACTTCGAAGTCCTGGTCCACCTCACCGACAATCCAGAGGGGCGGGTGCGGGTCACCGACCTCGCCGGGCTGCTGCAATGGGAGCGCAGCAGGGTGTCCCATCACGTCACGCGCATGGAAGGTCGTGGCCTGGTGGCGCGTGTGGAGTGCTCCGAGGACGGCCGCGGGGCTTTCGTCGTGATCACCCCTCAGGGCCGCGCTGCGATCGAGGAGGCGGCTCCCGGCCACGTCCGGGCGGTGAGGCGGCTGATGTTCGACTCCCTCAGCGAGGAGGAAACCGCGGCTCTCGCAGCAGTCATAGACAAGCTCCTCGCCCGACTCGACCACGCACCGACGCCGTAACGACAAGCCAAGACGACAGTTCTCGAACCGCCCGAGCCGCAGGCTCTGGTCGCCGCTATCAGCGGTCATCGGCAGTCCTGCTCCGCAGCCTCAGACACCCACTAGAGAGCAAACGGCTTGAGGTGCCATGCGCAACTCGAGCGCCATCAGCCGACGGCTTTCGCGAGCCGCGCAACCGCGTCCGCCACGGCGGCGCCGAACATGACCTCGTCGTTGTGGTTGGCCCCGCGGATCGCCACCCGTTCGACAAGGGTTGGGGCCTCGTCAGCCACCCGAGCACTCAGGTCCGTCGGAACGACCGAGTCCCGGTCCCCGTAGATGACGGTTACCGGCACCTGGCTGTTGGACAGATGCTCGGTCACCTGGAACCTGTCTTTCAACAACAGCCGCACGGGTAGCCAGGGATAGTGGTGCGCGCCTACGGCCGCCAGTTCGGGGAAGGGTGAACGCAACACCACTCCCGCCGGTGTCCGTCGCGACTGCAACGCCGCCACCACGCCGGTGCCTAACGACTCTCCGAAGTAGATCGTCCGCTCCGCGGGATAGCCCAGCTCCTCGAGCATCAGTGCGGCAGCCATGGCGTCCTTGGCGAGCCCGTGCTCGCTCGGGCGGCCCGGGTTTCCCCCGTAGCCGCGGTAGTCCATCAGAACCACGGCGAGCCCTCGCCGGCTCAGCTCGGTCGCCAGACCTTGCCGACCGAATCGGTTGCCGCCGTTCCCCGGCGCGACAAGCACCGCCATGTGCATGTCCGAAGCCGAGCTCGGGGGCACGAACCATGCACCCAATGCCAGTCCGTCCGACGTGCGCAAAGTGATGTCGCGAGCCCCCTCGATGACGTCGCCGGCAGGCGGGACCGTTGTCGAGTCCGGGAAATAGATCAGCTGTCGCTGCAGCGCCGTCAACATGCCAAATGCCAGTCCCACGAGGCAAACGATGACAAGCCCGAGCACAACCCTTCTCCGGAACCGGCCCGGCGCGACCATCCCGCGTGGTGTCCTTGAGATGTCGCCTCCGGCAAACGGTTGAGAGGTGACGCCCGCCGTGACACGTGGCCTCGCTGAGGTCGGCGGGTAGGCGACTATGGAGCCCGAGATCGGAACCCGCTCAGATCTCGCTTGCGACCTCGTCCCACTCTCGCAGCGTCCAAGTTTTGACCACGCCCTCGTTGACGAACGGGTCATCGCGGACGAACTCCTCGGCGGCTTCCCGGGACCCGAACACCGCCATCGAACCCTCGGCCTGCGGGTCGCCGAACGTGCCGACCAGCAGGAGGTCCCCGCGGTCGCGGTACTCCTTGAGCCGAGCCAGGTGCCGCGGATAGACCGGCGGCGCCTTGAACATGACATCGTCGGCCGACTCGTAGAACACCACGTACCTCTGCACCAGCAGACCTCCATGATTGGGCTTCACTATGTCACTTCACATAGTGGCAAGCTGATGGCGCCTCCTTGCCATTGGCTTAGCCACGTGACGGCAATTTAGGAGTCCCCTCGCGGACGCTCTCGACCATAGCGGCGCGCCCGTTGACGGACCGTTCACGCGTTGACGCTGCTGCCGAAGCCTTCGAGCAACCGATGGTTGCGTTTGCTCGAGGAATGCTCTACAGTCATGTGCAACCAAAGGTTGCGATTGGATGGGAGAGCGGGATGGAGTACGGCAGCATCGAGCGGGAAATCCACATCGAAGCCGCGCCGGAGGTGGTCTACGAGGTGATCAGCACGCCCGAGCACCTGCGGGAGTGGTGGCCGGACGAGGCAGAGCTCGAGCCGGTGCCCGGCGCGACCGGGGTTGTCTCGTTCGGCGAGAGCTCTACGCCGGAGGCGAAGGTCGTCCCACTCACAGTGTTGGAGGCCGACCCGTCCCGGCGGTTCTCCTTCCGGTGGGCGCACAACGAGGGCGAAGTCGCGACGTCGGCCAACTCGCTCCTCGTCACCTTCGAGCTGGTCCCGTCGGGTGCCGGCACGCTGCTGCGCTTCACCGAGGCGGGGTTCCGGGAGAAGGGCTGGGATGCCGCCGTGCTGGAGGAGCAGTACCGCGAGCACGTCAGCGGCTGGGACTACTTTCTGCCCCGCCTCATCACGTACGTCGCTCGGCTGGTGTCGACGCCATGAGCGTCACCATCGACGACGAGCTCTGGTCGGCGGTGGGGGACCCGACCCGGCGGCGGATGCTTGACCTGCTCTTGACCGACGGCGGCGGCACGGCGACGACGCTGAGTGAGCAGCTGCCGGTCACGCGGCAGGCGGTCGCCAAACACCTCGGCGTACTGGACCGGGTCGGGCTGGTCCACGTCAGGCCGTCCGGACGCGAGCGCATCTACGAAGTGGGCGAGGCCCAGCTCGCCCGCGCCGTCGCGCAACTGTCGTCGGTCGGGGCCACCTGGGACGCCAGGCTGCATCGCATCAAGCGAATCGCCGAAGCCATCCAGCGCAGCCAGGAGGGCTGACCCTCACGAAACGAACGCCGCCACATCCGTGACGGCGCTGATCAACCGTGCCCGAAAGCGGGCGCCTACACGAGAAGAGGTATTGAGATGGTGGACATCCTGCACAGAATCGGAGTCACGTCGTCTCCCGACGACGTCTACACAGCCTTGACCACGGTGGATGGTCTGGCGGGCTGGTGGACGGAGGACACGGAGGGCGACGGCGGCAATGTCGGCGGGGTACTTCGGTTCCGCTTTGAGCCCGGCGGGTTCGACATGAAGGTTCGGAAGCTACAGCCCGCCGAACTTGTGCTGTGGGAGGTCGTCGACGGTCCCGAGGAGTGGATCGGCACGCAGATTCGCTTCGAGCTCAAGCAGGAGGACGGCTTCACGATCGTGTTGTTCCGACACGAAGGGTGGAAGGAGCCAGTGGAGTTCATGTACCACTGCAGCACCAAGTGGGCGACCTTCCTGATGAGCCTCAAGAAGCTGATCGAGACCGACAAGGGCGAGCCCGCGCCGCACGACGTCAAGATCAGCAACTGGCACTAGACATCGCCGCGACGGCGGCCACAGTATTCCCGCCCATCAGTAGACCGGAGCCTCGGCTTGCAGGACCTCGGCATGATATTCGCCACATCGTCGGGGCTGGGTGCATAGGTTCGCCAATCGAGGGGCAAGGTCTCGCCATGCGCAAGGCTGAATCCCGCGGAAGCTACGAGTTGCCCACCCTCGATCTGGGCGAGCAGTTGCGGGCGGGTCGGCTGGTCCGGCGTTGGCTCCAGCTCACGACCGGCTTGATGACCGCCGCGTTCTCGATCGCCTTGATGGTGGAAGCCCACCTCGGCCTCGACCCCTGGAACGCGTTGCACGAGGGCCTGGTGCACCACCTCGGCATCAGTTTTGGCACCGTCACGATCATCTCCGGGATCATCGTGCTGCTGCTCTGGATCCCGCTGCGGCAACCGCTCGGCGCCGGCACGGTCGTCAACACAGTGCTGATCGGGGCGCTGGTTGACGTGGCCCTGTGGCTCGTGCCCACCCCGGAAGAGCTGGGGCTGCGGGTCGTCTTTCTCCTGGCGGGAGTAGTCCTGTGCGGGGCGTCGGGGGCGGTCTACCTGGGCAGCCACCTGGGCCCTGGTCCACGTGATGGCCTGATGACGGGGCTTGTAGCTCGCACCGGCCGCAGCATCCGTCTGGTCCGTACCGTCTTGGAAGCCACCGTGCTGCTGTTCGGGTTCGTGCTCGGCGGCACAGTCGGTGTCGGGACGGTCATCTTCGCCGTCGCCATCGGCCCCCTGATCCAGTTCTTCCTCCCCCGTGTCGCCGCGCCCCTCGAGCTCCGGGCCACGGATCCAGAGCGCAACGGGCGGTGCCAGCGTGAGCGAGCGCGTACTTTCTGAGCTGCGGGAGCCCGGCAGCTTCTGGTGGGCCGTCGGTGTGGAGGACACCTTTCTGCCCGCTCGATCGCCCAGGACGGGTCGCAGCCTCGACCTGTACGCGCTCACCGGTCACTACGAGCGGTGGGCTGACGACATTGATCTCATGGCCAGCCTCGGCGTACCGGTCGTCCGCTACGGCCTGCCCTGGCCACGAATCAACCCGGCTCTCGATCGCTGGGACTGGGACTGGTCGGACCGTGCGCTCGATCGACTGGTGAGCCGGGGCATCCGGCCAATTGTCGATCTGGTGCACTACGGCACCCCGGAGTGGCTAGAGGGGTCCTTCCTGCACCCCGACTATCCCCAGCGGGTCGCCGACTACGCGGCTCGCGCCGCCCACCGGTACCGAGGCCGGGTTCAGCTGTGGACACCGCTGAACGAGCCTCGCATCACGGCCTGGCACGGTGGACGGACGGGTGTCTGGCCGCCATACCGACGCTCCTGGTCCGGCTTCGTCGCTGTGCTGTTTGCCCTGACCCACGGCACCATCCACACTGCAGACGCACTGCGGGCGGTGGATCCAGCCAACCTGCTGGTGCACGTCGACGCCGCGAACCGCTGGCTGCGGCCGGACCCGCCCACCGATCCGCAGCTGCAGGCCCAGACCGAGTTCCGCCAGGAACTGTCCTTCTTGGCTCTGGACCTACTGACCGGCCAGCTGAACGGCGATCACCGGCTGCGGGACTGGCTGGCCCGGCACGGGGCAACAGAGGCCGACGTGGAATGGTTTGCCGGTCGTCTCCCGGTGCTCGATGTCATCGGAATCAACTTCTACCCGATGCTGTCGCAGAAGCAATTTGTGCGCACTGCGCCGGGTCGAGTGCGTATCCGCTACCCGTACGCCGACGCCGCTGCCCTAGGGGAGGTCCTTTCGGGCTACTGGCACCGTTACCGACGCCCGCTGCTGCTCACCGAGACTGCCAGCCGCGGGCACGTCCGCCGGAGGCGGGCCTGGCTCGACGAGTCCGTGACCGCCGTACGCGAGGTGCGTACGGCTGGGATACCGGTTGTGGGATACACCTGGTGGCCCCTGTTCGACCTCATCTCCTGGACCTACGCCAGGGGCCGGAAACCGTTCGGGGACTACCTGGCCCCCATGGGCCTGTGGCAGCTCGATCCCACCACCCTCGACCGCAGACCCACACCGCTCGTCGAGGCATACGCGGGGCTGGTTGCCGACGGAGCTCGGCCGGTGGGTGAGCTGGCCCGTGGCGAAGCCGTAGCCTCTGTGCGGTGACCTCGATCAGCCATATTGTCCTGGTGTCCTGGAAGAGCGGGAAGGCGATCCGGGCCGAGGAGCTCGTCCGGCCGGCCATTCGGGGCTTCGTCGGCACGATCCCCGGGGTGCTTGCTGTGGTCGAGGGGCACTCCTCGAGCCCCGAGGGGCTGGAGGACGACTACGACTATGGCTTCATCGTCACCTTCGCCACGGCGCAAGCCCGTGACGCCTATCTCAACGACCCAAGTCACCGCCCGGTAGCCGACGCGATCGGCGCGGCCGCCCAACGGATCGTCGTCTTCGATATCTGACGAGTCCGGGCATCATCTCCACCGCCACGGGGGCAAGGCTCGTTCCACTGTTGCGCTCAGCCCACACGTGAGTCTCAGCCGTCCGGGATCGCCTTCTCAAGCCATCATGAGGTAAGCGACGCCGAGAGCCACCAGAGTCGTCGCGCCGACTAGCTCGTATCGCATTCGTAGCGGAGGCGCGAACTTGTAGACGAGGACGACGACGGCCAGGATCACCGCCCACCAGAGGCTGGACATCCCGAGAAGGACCATGGCCACCATGACGCCCGCGTTGCATCCAAGGCAGCTAAGGCCATAGCGCGCGCCAACCACAGCAGCATTCCGCATCACGTTGAACGGGAGCGGCCCATGCAGCGCGCACAGCTCGCGGCACCGAGCCTGACTGGCTCGTTTGATCGGGCTGACAGAGTAGACGCCGGCCACAGCCAGAGCCAGTCCAACCGCCACCGCCTGGTGGGGCCAGGGCATCCTCGTGGCGGTGTAGATCGCGTAGCAAACCACGCCGAAGATCAGCCACACGCCGAGGTACGTGCCGGCAAGCACTCCAGTGGCGACCTGCCATCCCTTTCGCCGTTCGGCCGTTCGCGCGAACTCCAGGACCACCGGGATCGCGGATGGCAACATCATCGCTGCCATCATGAGGACCCACGTCGCGGCGAACGACTCGATCGGGCCGAGGCCCATGTCCATCCCCTCCATTCCCGCCATTGAGCGCGAATGGTGGATCGTGGCCGCCCAGGCGACGCCAGCGACAGCGAGGACGACCAGCGCGGCCGCCACCGGCTTGGCGAGCTCCTGTCTGGCGTCACGGGCCTTCGTCAGCAGTCGGCAGGCTGGACAGAATCCGCCCGGCCTGGCTTGTCTGACCAGCCCCATCGCTGGAAGGACTCGAGCGCCGTACATCAGTCTTGATACTCGTCGCGACGGCGAACCCACGACGTGGCGGCTCCGTCGCTCTCATCGCGACCCTTCGGCACGAGATCCATGTAGTGGTAGGCGACGTTCAGCATGTCGAGTCCACGCTCATAGGTGGAGTACGTGTGGTAGATCTGGCCGCCGTCCTTCACGAACACGCTGATGCCGGGTGCCTCGGTCGATCCCCACGGGCGGAGCCGGTAGTTGTAGTCGACCTCCTGGGTCTCATCATCGGTGAACGAGACGCGATAGTCGAAGTTGAAGTCGCTTCCCAGCGATGACAGCCACGGAAACCGCCAGCCCGTCCGTTCTTTGTAGGCGGCAAGCTTCGGATAGGGAGCCAGTGAGACTGCAGCCATCGTGATATCCCGGTGATTCAGGTGGATGGTGATGCCGTTGAAGTTGTCCATCCAAAACGAACACACGAAGCAGGGCGCCTCCGCCGTCCAGGTCGTGTGGGGCCCGGCGGTGTCGGGGTTGAACATCGCGTGATAGATGACCAGTTGGCCACGTCCCTCGAAGAGGTCGCTGAGTGTCTGCCTCCCGTGCTCGCCCTCGAAGGTGTAGTGCTTCTCGACGAGCTCCCAGGGCAGTTCGCGCCGCTCTCGGCTCAGTTGATCGCGCAGCCGGGTGAACTCCTTCTCCTTCGCCAGGTGCCTCTTGCGTGCCTTGAGCCACTCGTCGTGCTTCACCACCTTGTGGGTTGTCATGGGATCCATCCTCCTCATACTCTTTCCGCGGAGCGCCGCCCGGGCCGCCGGACGGCTCTCACCTTCCCGCTCGCCGCCGCCGCACAAGAAGTGATCGCCGCCATCTGAGTCGAGCCCCCCGGGCCCATCGATCGAGTAGTCAGGCCCTCTGGCTCACGCAGTGGAGGTGGGCGTCGAGCTGCCGGACAGAACTCCGCCAACCGGTCGGCCGGTCGGTGCTGATCCACACCCGTTCGGCAAGCGTGTGGAGCAGGTCATGAATCGCGAGGCGCTCTTGGTCAGCTGCGTCAACCCCCTAAGCCGCTGCTAGCTCCTCGGCGCTGCTGGGCTGATAGAAAGCGGCGTTGCGGAGCGACTGGGCGAGGTCAGCCATGGGATCGTCGAAGGCTGCGCGTTCAAAGTCGATGACACCGGCCACGACCGGGTCACCGGCGGCCGTGACGAGAAGGTTTCCGTCGATGAAGTCGTTGTGACATAACACCGTCCTTTCGCAGCCGTTGAGCGCGTCCTGGCGGCGGGTAAGGAATCGCTCGACCTGGCCGATGAGTTGAGCAGATCCACCGTGGTCGCGGTACTGCCGAGCGAGGTGCTCGCGTCGGTCTATGACGGCCTCATCCAGCGATGGCCAGTTCGGGTCGCTGCTCAGCAAGCCACCGAAGGGGCGCGGAGCGTGGCGCAGGGATTCTCGATGGAATTGGCGGAGCAGCGCGCCCGCCCGCCGGTGCAACCTAAGTGATTCGGCGGCGGTGAGCTGTGAGCGTCGATCGGCCCAGCGCACCCCCGGGAGCCGGGTCATGATCAAATACGGAACCGGCACCGGCCCCGGTATCTCGCCGTAAGTGACCAGCTGAGGAACCGGGACCCGGCGTAGTCGCCGACAAGTGTGAGCGCCCGCCGTTCGCGCTCGCTATGGCTGCGCGAGCCGTGGGTCGTGAAGAGCTTCATCACCAGGCTGTTGGTCAATGACCGGAGCCGAATAACGTAGCTCATCGCGCCCTGAACGCTCGGCACCCAGTCATCGTCGGCTAGGGCGTTGAGCTCCTTCCTGGCTACGAGCAGCGCCTGCTGCGTCAAGGCCGTGCCAGCTCCAGCCATAACCGCATTCTGGCGGTCGGTCCCCGCATCCGCCATCTGCGGATGGGCGAAGCCCGCCGGCTGGAGCTGCTCGGGAAGCAGCTCGTATGGAAGCCGACAGGCTACGGACCTAAGCGGGGTCGGACCCGGCTTGCGGCGTACCGCAGGCGAACGCTCAGCGGAAGGACATTACGGGTGGTCGGTGGCGGCCGGGTTGTAGCGCCCAAATGCCGCCGGTGCTCACGAGTGCCAGGACAAGTAGGCAGGTCGCGAAAGTGGCGGGATCGGCGCTCATGATGAGTCCCACGGCGATCGGACAGGTGACCGCACCCAGGGTGGACGCGGCGGCTTGGAAGCCGACGAGACGGTCGGCGGAGGTGGCCGTCGTCCGCTCTTTGGTGGTCAGAACCAGCAGCGGATAGACGGGCCCGACGGCCAGTCCGAGCAGGACGATGCCGGCGGCGGCGGGAACTGGCTGTTGGGAGACCACCAGGACTGCTGCGATGACGATGAGGACGGTCGCGGCAGCGAGGACCGGCCAGACGCCGACTCGTTCTGCTGTTGCGCCGAGCAGCACTCGACTGACCACGAGGGCTGCCCAATAGCCCGACACGATCGCGCCGGCGACGGCTGGCGGTAGCGCCAGCGAGTCGAGTAGGAAGACGAAGGCCCACAGTCCGACGACCGACTCTAGGCCGCTGTGCAGCGCCACGACCAGAAGCCCGGAGACCGCTCGCGGCCGCGGGCGCAAGCGCGACCGGGTCGAGGGCTCCGCTGGCCTTGTCGCTGAGGCCGCGCTGCCGGGCTTCGGTGTTGGCTCGTTCCAGCGCCGGAAAGTAGCGGCGAACAACCCGGCCAGCGCGGCCTGGACGATCATCACCGTGAAGTAGGCCCACCGCCAGCTGGCGCCGGCACTGACCACAACCGTCACGACCAGTGGCGAGGTTGCCGCCCCGATCCCGAAGGCCGCGTGCATGAGGTTGATCCGGCGGGGGCCGAAATGCCGTGCGGCGTAGGCGTTCAGCGCGGCGTCGACCGCGCCGCTTGAGAGCCCAAACAGAACGGCGCAAGCCACTACCAGCCAGTAGGCAGGCGCAACCGCGCAGCACAGCAGGGCTACCGCGGACAGCGTGACGCTGCTAGTCAGCAGCCGACCGAGACCGATCCGGGCCGCGGCCCATGTCCAGCTACTGGCCGCAACCACGGTTGCCGCCACCCCGAAAGGCAGGACCAAGGTCATCGCGGCGATGGGTTGGTTGAACGAGACCCGCATGAAGGGCCAGGCGACGCCCAGCATGGCGTCCGGTAGAGCTATGGCGAAGAAGGCGAACAGGGCAAGGACGAAGAGCACGACCAGCTACTTCCAAGAAGATCGACTGCGGCAGCAGGAGAGATCGCTGCCCCTGATCGAGCGCAGCTCGCCTCAGTACGCATCTCTCAGCCGAGACGCCTGCGACTCATCGGAAGCCGGCACGCCCTAATGTGGGGTCAGCGCGTGCCAAGTGCGCCGGGTGCTTGTCGGTTCACCCCCCGAGTATGGCAGTCAATTCAGCGCTGCTCGACAAGACACCGACGTCACCAGGAATGACCGAGGTTAGACGAGTGCGCCCTGGCTCTCCTTGACCCTGCCTGCGGTAGTTCGAGGCCGATTATGCCGATCTGATCTCATGTCGAGGATGAGAAGGGCCAGGTTCGCGGCTACGGTGGCTCCGGCGATCGTGGCGATGATCGCAAGCAATCCGGTAGAGCGTGGCCGGACCGTGCTCATGACGTCCTCCCTTGGTTCTCCTGAGTTGCCTTCGAAGCTAGAGATAAAGGGGGCGATCGGCGTCCCTCTGTGGGGGTGACTGCGGCTACCCCAGCAGAGGTAGCCGCAGACCGGGCCGCTCCACCTGGCCGACGCCGATATCGTCTTGACCCGTGGGTCTGGCCTTGGCCATCATCGCCACTGACGGAGGGTTGTGAACACGTCTGGGCAGCCGCAGGATGTCGTGTTGCTGGTTGACATCGCCAATGTGATGGGATCGCGCCCGGACGGCTGGTGGCGCGACAGGGCAGCCGCAGCCACTCGCCTCCTCCACGTGTTGGAGCCTTTGAACGGTGCCGACGTCACCCTTCCAGCCGGGTTGGGGACGGTGCGGATTACCGACGTCCGTGCCGTCGTAGAGGGTACGGCCAAGCCCGCCGAGGGACCAGCGGCCGTGTCGGTCCTGCGCGCCCCTCGCGACGGCGACAGCGAGATCGTCGAGGAGGCGAATCGGCTGGCAGCATCGGGCAAGATACCGCTGGTGGTCACGGCTGACCGCGGGCTGCGCCGTCGCCTTCCCGAGCGGGCACTCATCGCCGGACCAGGGTGGCTGAACCGCCTAGTAGGACGCTAGACCGGTGCAGATCGCTAGCCGGAGTGGAACAGGCGCAAGGACGCCCACTGCCTCGGTCGTGGACGGTGGTCAGGCGCAGCGATTGGCAGACAGCGTCACAAGCACCAGGTCCCGACTGGCTACGGTAACCCCGTGACCCGCTATGTGATTGTCGGCGCCGGAGCTATCGGAGGTGCCATCGGCGGGCGGCTAGCCCACGCTGGCCAACAGGTTGTGCTGGTCGCCCGGGGTGATCATCTGGAGGCGATGCGCAGCCACGGCCTGCGTATCCGGACGCCCACCGAGGACGTCACGGTGCCGGTTGCTGCGGTGTCCGGTCCGGGTGACGTGCAGCTGCGTACCGATGACGTGTTGGTTTTGGCCACTAAGACCCAGCAGCTGATGCCGGTGCTCAGGGAGTGGGCCGATGCCCACGTGTACGACGCCAAGGGCGTCATCGGCACCGCCGGCGAGCAGCTGCCGGTGTTCACCGCGACCAACGGCGTGGCCGCCGAGGACCTGGCGTTGCGGTACTTCAGCCGGGTATTCGGCATCTGCGTGTGGTTGCCTGCGACTCGGCTAGAGCCGGGGGAGGTGATCCTGCGTGGTGTACCTGTTGCCGGTGTGCTGCATCTGGGCCGGGTACCTGCCAGCACGACGGCCAGGGATTCGGAGCTACTGCGGGGGGTGGCGGCGGACTGGACCGGCGCCGGCTACGACATCCGGCTGCCGTCCGATGTGATGCCTTGGAAGTACCGGAAGCTGATCAGCAACCTTGGCAACATTTTCGAGGCGCTCACCGGATCGACTCGGGAGGTCAGCAGCCTGCGGGAAGCTACCGAGGCGGAGGCTCGCGCCATCTTCGACGCTGCCGGTGTCAGGTACACCGATGACGCCGAGGAGGCGGCGACCCGTGCGACCGGATTCAAGGTGCAACCCGTGCCCGGGGTGGAGGGAAGGTTGGGCGGCTCAACCTGGCAATCGTTGGCGCGGGGCACCGGAGACATCGAGACCGACTACCTGAATGGAGAGATCGCCCTCATCGCGCACCGCATCGGGATCACCGCACCGATCAACTCCAAGCTGGCACGGCTGGGTCGCCAAGCGGCTCTCACCGGTGCGCGGCCGGGTGATCTCAGCCCAGAGGCCTTGGCCGGAGAGCTGCGAAGTCGGAGTTGATCGGCGAGTTCGATGACATGGGTGCGATGCGAACGAACCTCCGGTATCCACGACTGAAGTTACTTCCAGGAGCGCTCCAGACATGCGCTCTGCCTTGCAACAGGTCCACGATGTCGGCTCTGGCTCGAGTTGGTGTGACGGTCGATCGTCACGCCGTATCCGGACTGGGTTGTCGTTGAACCCGGGGCTACTCAACGCAAAACTCGTTGCCCTCCGGATCGCGCATAACGGTCAGATCGCTGCCGGAGCGCAGAACGGTGGCGCCGAGCGAAATCAGGCGGGCCACCTCGGATTCGACGGATCCGTCGGCGCGTAGGTCGAAGTGCATGCGGTTCTTGGCCACCTTCGGCTCCGGTACGCGGACGAACCACATGTTCGGCCCTCCCCAGCCGGGCGCCTCGACGTAAGCGCGCTCCGGTGTGGACTCGTCATCCATGTCCGTACCAAGCGCAGCGGCCCAGAAGCGCGCCAGAACCACAGCGTCGGCACAGTCGAAGGTGACCGTCTTGATGTACGTCGGCACAACGCGAGGCTAGGACGAAGCAGTCGGCCCAGCAACGACATTCTTCCCCAGCGGTCACTCCGGTGCCCCGACTCGGAGATCACCAATTCCGCGGTGCGATCAGGAGAGCCCGGTGACTTCGAACAGGCGCCACTCGCCTGGGATGCCCCTTAGCGAGTGAGCCCCGCGGTCTGTGAACCGGATGAGCGAACCGACCACCAGATCCTTCACCGTCCCCGACACCAGCACGCGGCCCTCGCCGGCAAGTGCCATCACCCGGGCGGCGATGTGGACAGCGATCCCTGCGATCTGTCCGTCCTGGATCTCGACCTCGCCGCTGTGCAACCCCGCTCGAATCTCGATGCCCAACGATCGGACCGCCGAGGCGATCTCCGAGGCGCACCGCACTGCGCGAGCCGGGCCGTCGAAGGTCGCCAAGAATCCATCCCCGGTCGTGGCGACGTCCTTCCCCCGGTAACGGTCGAGATGCATCCGCACCAGCCCGTCATGCGCAGCTCTGAGCTCGAGCCAGCGCTGATCGCCAAGCCTGGCGGCCAGATCGGTCGAGCCCACGATGTCGGTGAACATTACGGTGGCCAGGATGCGGTCCTGTGCCGGTGAGGGACGAGCCCCGGTCAAGAACTCCTCGATCTCGTCGAGGACCGGCTCGGCGTTCACGAAGGGCGGGTACCAGTCAGCACCTGGCAGCTCCACGTACCTCGCGCCTGGGATGTGCTCGCTGAGGTACCGGCCCATCGGGACCCGGTAATGCCGGTTCTCGGCGCGATGCACGATCAGCGTTGGAGCTTGGATACTTGGCAGCACCGACCGTACGTCGACCTGAAGCACCCAGCGGTACATCCGGGTGGACGCCGCGGGCGGTGCCGAGAGCCGCATGTACCGACCAGCCCAGCGCTGCATCTGTGGGTCACCGGCCACGCTGGGGGCCGAAAGCTCGAGAACGACGCCCGTCCCCCAGGAGCGCTCCCAGATCTGAAGGAACTGCTCCGCCGCCTCCTCAGGCATCCCGATCGGGTAGTCGGGCGCCCGAAGCATCCTGGCGAATGTATTTACCAGCACTAGAGCTCGAATGCGTTGCGGGTAGGTGGCGGCGAACATCATCGCCATGGGTCCACCTTCGGCATCCCCGATCAAGGCGGCCTGCTCGGAGCTGGCAGCGTCCAGGACAATGCGCGCGTCGTCCATCCAGTGCTCCAGCGTCGGCAGCACGCCCAGCGCCACGGGGTCCGAGAGCCCGGCACCTCGCTTGTCGAAGCAGATGACCCTCGCGAACTGGCCAAGACGGTCCAGGTAGTGCGCCATGGACGGGTGCTCCCACATCGCCTCGACGTTGCTCGCCCAGTTGCCGATGAAGAGTAGATCGTGGGTGCCGCGGCCGAAGACCTGGTAGGCGACGTATCCGTCTTCGCTCTTGGCGTACTGGGTTTCTGCGGCGCCCGTTGCCCAGATCGATGCAGGATGACCGCCGGCATTGCCGACCGGTGCGCCCGCGCGGCCTCGGTCTTCCTCTTGTTCCATCGCTCCCTTCCGGGCGCCAGGCTATCGCGCGGTACGAGCCGGGGACCCCGCCAGTGATCGAGCGGGCACGTCTAGCCGGGGTACTGGCTGTCGCCGGTACCGACGTCGGGGTGGAGTCGATCCAGATGATGTTCTGCCGAGGCCGAAGGGGTGTGTTGGTGGACTCATCTGGTCTGGCCGACCTCTTTTGGCCAGGTCCACGCGTAGAAGACGACAGCCGCGAGCAAGGCTGACTCGATTACGCTGCCCAGGACGTAGTAGCTCCACTCACCGATGCTTGCGGCAACGATGCTGGCCACATAGAGGGCTGCCAGGGCGATGTTGACGATCCGGTTGAGCCGCGGCCGCAAGACAAGAACGCAAAAGACCATCAGGCTAGGG
>DASQUD010000021.1:0-7064 GCA_035641455.1 Propionibacteriaceae bacterium
ACGGTTCGCTCGCCGACCTGAGCCTCCGCCGCAGCGACGGCCTGCCCATCCGCGGCGGTGTGCAACCGTCGAACGTAGGCGCCTAACAGCAGACGCACGGACGGTGACACCAGAGCCGGCAGGACGGCGCGGTTCTCGGCATCGCTCTTCGCCCCGGTGGAGGACGGCGAGCCATCAGCGGTGGCGTCCGCCCGCCGTTCCGCCATGGACGGTAGATGCATCCCGCACGCCATGTGAAAGGGGTGCAGACCCTGCAAGTAGAGCATGTTGGCAAGGCGCTCCACTGCGGGTTCGTGGCTGAGCGGCGGATAGGGGTAGTCCGTGGAATGGGGTGGTTCCGTCGGGTCCTCGTCGACGGAGCCGTGCACCTGAAACAATCGCTCAGCCTGGCCGTAGAACGGCTCCAGGTCGTCGTAGCTGAACGGCCACGCCGGAGAAGGACCGTCGTGATGGGCCACCTCTTCGAAGTCGCTGCGCCGGAATCGGGGCAGGCAGGCGCCGTACATTTTGGTGTTCCCGCCCACCCAGTAGTAGACGCCGGGCTGAAACGGCTGGCCGGTCTTGGCGTCGTACCAGGGCTTGGAGGTGACGTAGCGCTTCTTGATGAACACGTGGTCGGGCTGGCTGTTCTCCGGCTCCCTAGGCAGGAACTGGCCGCGCTCAACGATCAGCACGTCGAGCCCGGTGTCCTTGAGCGCCCACGCCAGGGTTCCGCCACCCATCCCTGAGCCGATGATCACCACGTCGGCGGTCAGCGTGTCGAAATCGGGCGTCACGAGCGCTCCAGGACGCAGTGGCGGCTGCATGGGGGCGCTACCTCACTTCTCGCCGACGCCGCCGACCCACGACGGGGCCTGGTCGCCGGTCCGGATGATGGTGCTCTTGTGCTCGATGTACTCATCGATCGCGGTACGACCGAGCTCCCGGCCGATGCCGGATGCGCCATAGCCACCGAAGGAGATCTCGGGGAAACCGTCCATGTAGCAGTTGACCCAGACCGTGCCAGCCTTGGTCGCCCTCGCGTAGCCAAGAGCGGTGTCGATGTTGCGGCTCCAGACGCCGGCGCTGAGCCCGTAACCAGTGGCGTTGGTGATCTCCACCGCCTCGTCGAGATCGGCGAACCTGACGACCGACAGCACGGGTCCGAAGATTTCCTCCCGAGCGACTCGAGCGGCCTTGGGCACTCCGGCGAGCACCGTTGGTGAGTAGTAGCGTCCACGATCGGAGGTCAGCCGGTCGCCGCCCAGCGCGAGTGAGGCGCCTTCCTGCTGCCCCAGGTCCACGTAGCCACTGACCACGCCAAGGTGCTTCTCGGAGATCAGGGCTCCCACCTTGGTCGCGGGGTCAAGCGGATCGCCGACAGCGACGTCCTGCGCGCGTTCCACCACCCGTGTCGTGAATTCGTCCGCGATGTCGGCGTGCACCAGCAGCCGGGAGCCGGCGTTGCAGCACTCCCCTTGATTGAAATACGCGCCGAAGACGACTTTCTCCAGGGCGGCGTCGAGATCGGCGTCGGGGAAGACCACCTGCGGGTTCTTGCCGCCCAGCTCGAGGCTCACCTTCTTGAGATCCTTGGCGGCCGCTGCGGCGACCATGCGGCCCACTCCGGTGGATCCGGTGAAGGTCGTCATCTGAGTGCCCGGATGGCCCGACAGCCAGCCGCCGACGTCTCCGCCGCCGTGCACCAGGTTGACAACGCCGGCGGGCAATCCTTCTGCATGCAGCATCTGGACAAGCCGACTGGTGGTGCCCGGTGTCAGGTCGCTGGGCTTCACCACGGCGGTGCAGCCAACGGCCAACGCGAAAGGCAGCTTCTGGGAGACGATCAGGAGGGGGAAATTCCACGGTGTGATCACGCCCACGACACCGATCGGTTCCTTGACTGTTACGGCCAAGTAGTTCGAGCCGAGGCCGTTGTGCGCATCCCCGTAGGCATGCTGGGCCAGGCTGGCGGCGTAGTACCAGATTCCCGCCGCACTGGAGACCTCGTCCTTGGCCTGGGCAATGGGCTTTCCCGACTCCAGCGTTTCGATCAAGGCCAGCTCGTCGCGCTCGGCCTCAATGCGTGCCGCGACCCGGCGCAGCAGCGCAGCCCGTTCCGCGCCGGACGTTCGAGCCCAATCACCGGCCTCGAATGCACGGGCTGCCGCGGTCACCGCGGCGTCGACGTCTGCCTCGGTGGCGCTGCGATAGCTGGCAACGCGGACATCGTGTGCCGGACTGTCGCGCAGGGTCTCCTCGCCTGCGCCCGGTACCTCCTGGCCACCGATGATGTTGGGCCAGATGTGGGCAGTGATCGTCGTCGGGTCAGTGCTGGTGCCTGTGGTCATATTCGGTGCTTTCGTCAGGTGGTGCTCGAGTTCTCGTGGGTGGGCGGTTCAGGCGCCGCGATAGCGAGGGTCGCGCTTCTCGATGAAGGAGGCGAGCCCTTCGGCGGCGTCGTCGGTGAAGGCGGTGGCTGCGGAGGTCACCTGCTCCATCGCTTGGAAGGCGTCTCCGGCGTCGACGGCTTGCTTCGCCATCTGGACGGCGATCGGCGCTCGGTCGGCGATCTTGATGGCCAACGCATGCGCCGTACGGATCACGTCCGCCTTCGGCGCGAGCTCGTTGGCAATTCCCCATGCCAAAGCCCGATCGGCGTTCATTGGTTCACCGGTGAAGATCATCTGCTTCGCTCTGCCGGCGCCGACCAGGGCGCGGAGCCGTCCGGTGCCACCCCATCCGGGAAGGGTGCCGATGCCGACCTCGGTCAGGCCGAGTGTCGCGTCGTCGGCTACGACCCGCAGGTCGCAGGCGAGCGCCAGCTCCAGGCCTCCGCCGTACGCGTTTCCGGACACCGCCGCAATGGTGGGCTGTCGCAGTCCGGCGAGAAGGTCGAACACCCGGTGGCCGCGGCGGGTCCACTGTGCCCACATGTCCAGGGGCTCCAACGCCTTGAAGCGTCGGATATCCGCACCGGCACAAAATGAGCGGGCCCCAGCTGCGGTGACCAGGACCACTCGGACGGTGCGCTCGGCATCGAGGCCGATCAGGATCTGCTCCAGTTGCCCGAGCATTTCCGGGGTTAGCGCGTTGTGCTTGGCCGGCCGGTCCAGGCAGATCGTGGCCACTGCCTCGTCCACCTCGATGTCGACCTGGCCGGTTTCCGGCTTGGCGGATTCGCTCATACTGGGCCGTCCCTCCGGTCGGGTGCGGTCAGGCCGCGCAACACGTGGTGGGCGCCCTTTTCGCCGATCATGGTGGACGTAGCCATGGTGTTGCCGCTGATCAGCTTGGGCATGATCGAGGCGTCGATGATCCGGAGGCCGTGCATGCCGCGAACTTTAAGTTCTTGATCAACCACGGCGAGCTCGTCGTTGCCCATCTTGCAGGTGCCGACCGGGTGGTAATCGGTCTTGGCCCACTGCCGGACGTAGTTGCGGATCTCCTTGTCCGTCTTGACCTCGGGGGAGGGGAGAAACTCCTTGACCACGAACGGCTGGTACGCCTGGCTGCGCATCACCTCCCGTCCCCATCGGAATCCCTCCAAGGACTTTTCCCAGTCGTACGGATCGGTCAGGAACGCCGGGTCGACAGCGGGTTGGTCGTCGGGATTGGCAGTGTGCAAGGTGACGGAACCGATGCTTCGGGGCCGCAAATGGCAGGTATTGATCGTCATGCCGTGGCCGCGAATGCGCATCCGGCCGTGGTCGATCACGTACGCGGGGAGGGCGTGCATCTGGATGTCGGGCGTGGGGACGTCAGGAGTGCTGCGGACAAACATGCCCGCCTCGCAGACGCAGGCTGTGATCGGACCGGTCCTCGTGGTGATGTACTGCAGACCTGCAAGCAGGGCTTTGTCAGGCCGATCCGATGCGTTGTAGCTCACCGCAGCGGTCGCCGCCGTCAAATAGACATCCATGTGATCCTGAAGGTTCTTTCCGACTCCAGGTAGGTCGTGCACGACGGGCACTCCAAGAGCGTGCAGCTGCTCGCCCGGGCCGATGCCGGAGAGCAGCATCAGCCGCGGGCTGTTCACCGCGCCGCTGCTCAAGATCAACTCACGGTCCACCCGAACGCTGGCCGGCTCGCCCTTGAGGGTGTACTCCAGGCCCACGGCCCGGCCATTTTCGACGAGAATCTTCCGTCCTTGCGCGTGCGTCTGGATCGTCAGGTTTGACCGATTGCGAATCGGCTTGAGGTACGCCGTGGAGGCACTGTCGCGGCGCGCATTCTTCTGTGTGACGTCGTACCAACCCACCCCGTCCTGACAGGCGCCGTTGAAGTCCGCGTTGTAGGAAACACCGAGCTCCTGGGCGGCACGGATGAAGGCCTTGCTCAGCGCGTTGTGTTGCACCTGTTCGACGACGCTCACCGCACCGACGCTGCTGTGGTAGCGATCGTTCAGCCGCTCATTGGCCTCTGCACGCCGAAAGAACGGCAGCACTTCTTCGAAGCCCCAGTTGGAGTTGCCCATCGCAGCCCAGGCTTCGTAGTCCTCCTTCTGGCCGCGGATGTAGATCATGGCGTTGATCGAGGTGCTGCCACCGAGGGTGCGGCCCTGGGGGTACCACATTTCGCGGTGGTTCAGCTGCGGCTGGGGGACCGTGGAGAACTCCCAGTTGTATCGAGGGCCACTGAGCTTGGTGAATCCGACAGGCATGTGGACCAGCGGCGACCAATCCCGACCGCCGGCCTCGAGCAGGAGCACGGTCGTTCCCGGGTCGGCAGACAGCCGGTGAGCCACGGCACAGCCAGCGGCGCCGGCGCCGACGATCACGTAGTCGTACTGGGTGGCGGACATGAGCCTTCCTATCGGTGATGGGTCGTAAGACTGGTCGGTTTAGGTCAGCGCCGCATGGTGTGGTTGATCGTGGTGCTGGAGGAACCGCGCGATCCGGGACGGCTTGCGGGACAAGATCAGTCCCATCGGCTCCGGCCGGAACAGCGCTGGTGACATCAGATGCAGGTCATGGCTCACCAGCAGCGGAACGCCCGACTTTGCCAGCACGTCCCGTTCGAGGTCGACGCCCGGTGCGATCTCGATCACGGTGAGCCCGGACTCGGTCAGCTGGATGACGCAACGCTCGGTGACGTAGAGAACGTCTTGCCGGCGTTGACGCGCCATCTCACCGGAGAAGGAGATCTGGGCGACCTCCGGCACGAACTTGGCAACCGCGCCGTCCGAGATGATGTTCAGCCGGCCATCGGCGATCTGGATGTCCTTCTTGCCGGCAGTGAAGTAGCCGGAGTAGACGATCTTGGGTGCGCGGGTAACGATGTCGTTGAAGCCCCCGACGCCGGCGGTGACGTGCGGCCGGGCGGGAAGGTACGAGACGTTCACATCCCCGGCACCGGAAACCTCCAAGAACGAGAGCATCGCCACGTCGAAACCGCCGCCCTGCAGCAGCGTGAACTGATCAACACTTTGCACCAGCGCCTGGGGGTTGAGCGCGCAGCCAAAGGCGAATCCCGTCGCCGGGAAACCCCCGACCGCGCCCTGCTCAATCACCCAGGTGACGTCCTCGGCGTGACCCTCCTCCAGCAGCACTCGAGGAACGGCGGCCGAGATTCCAAAGCCCAGGTTCACCGTGGCGTCGACCTGGAGCTCGGCGGCGGCACGCCGGGCGATCACCTTCTCCAGGCCGAATTCCACGGGTTCGATCTCGTCCAGATCGCGATGGACCTCACCGGACAGCGCGGGGTCGTAGTGGGTCTGAGTCGTCTGCATCTGGTCAGGGGCGACAACGACCGCGTCGACCAGGACGCCGGGAACGTGGACAGTCTGGGTGGGTAGCTGTGTGTCGGACAGCCGCTTGACTTGGGCGATAACGATCCCGTCGTTGTTGTGAGCCGCGTAGGCCTGATCCAGTGCGCCAAGGGTGCCGCACTCTTCCTCATAAGACAGGTTGCCGTACGGGTCCGCGGTTGTGGCACGGATGATCGCTACGTCGATCTTGACGGCGGGATAGAACAGGTGCTC
Source organism: Propionibacteriaceae bacterium (assembly GCA_035641455.1). Taxonomy (GTDB): domain Bacteria; phylum Actinomycetota; class Actinomycetes; order Propionibacteriales; family Propionibacteriaceae; genus Microlunatus. The sequence goes on from DASQUD010000021.1 coordinate 5,963, forward strand.
CTTGCCGGCGAACTGCATGAGCTGGACGAAGTCGGCGGTGGCGGCGTTCATCTTCGCGCCCTGCCGCCGTGGATCGGCGTAGGTGCCGAGGCCCACCTCCGTCAACACCCCGGGCTGTCCGGTAGAGGCTGCCCGGTGCATCTGAAACAGCACCCCGGAAGGGATGTTCAGGGCCTGAATCTGATCGGAGTGGATGAGCTGGCGGATCAGCGGAGGGTCGAGCTTCGAACCGCCGGACGGGTAGGAGCCGGCCAACACGCGGCGCAGCTGACCAGGCCGGCACAAATGATCGATCCCCTTGATGCCGTACATGTCGCCAGCGGCAATCGGGTGCAGAGACGTCAGACCCGCCGGTGAGCCGGTCTCGGCGTACCGCTCGCCGATTGCCTCCAGTACCGCGTCGGGACAGCCGAGAGCAGATGAGGAGGAGACAGTGATGACATCCGAGTCGGCGATCAGCTGAGCAGCTTCGGCTCCGGTTACCACGGGCACGGTACGCATAGCGGCAGAAGTCCTTCGAAACTCGTGTCGGTCAGGGCAGCGGGTGGGGCCGGGGACAGCCGCAGGTTTCACGCGGTTCCAACTTGGTCGGGAACTCTTCGCGTACGGTCGGCTCAGTGGATCCGGCCGCCCGCTCCAGCACCAATTGGGCAGCACGGCGCCCGGTTTCCCTCGCGGGCACGGCGACGCTGCTGAGCGAGGGCCGGTTCAGGCCGGCGTCGTGCACGTCGTCGAAGCCGATCACGCGGACGTCACTGCCAACCCTCAGACCTAAATCGGCGACTGCGTCCAGGACACCGAAGGCGACCACATCGCTGAAGCAGACAATGCCATCCACCTCGGGGTGGTCGGTCAGGAGCCGAATCGCCACCTCCCGAGCCGGCGGTCGCAGCGGCTCGCAGGTCGCCGAGAGTTCCTGGGGGAGAGCGAGGTCATGGTCGGTGAGGAAGACACTGACTCCGCCCGCCCGTTCTTCGCGTGCTGACGCATCGAGATAGCCGCCGACGAAGCTGATCTTGCGGCAACCGTGGCTATACAAGTGTTCGGCCGCGGCGTAGCCTCCCTCGCGGTTTTCGGCGCCCACATAATCCACGTCGATGTC
>DASQUD010000022.1:0-6677 GCA_035641455.1 Propionibacteriaceae bacterium
GCCTCCTTCGACAACGTGCACGAGATCCGCTGGGTGCAAGATGAGCCGGCTAACCAGGGCGCCTGGCCCTTCATGGCACTGAACTTGACCGAGGCGTTGGCCGAGCAGCTTCCGGAACGCGAGTGGTCACTGACGCCGATCACCCGACCCCCCTCCTCCGCACCATCGGTCGGATCGGCCAAGGTCCACGAAGCGCAGCAGCGTGCGCTGCTCGACGCGGCCTTCGCCTGACGATGTACTTCACCGATCGGGGGATCGAAGAGCTCGAGACACGCAAGGGTGACGACGAAGTCACCCTTGCGTGGCTCGCTGACCAGTTGCGTATCTTCGTTGACCTGAACCCCGACTTCGAAGTGCCGATCGAGCGATTGGCCACCTGGCTCGCCCGGTTGGACGACGAGGACGGCGCGCCCTGAGGGATCACCCCCTCACCCTCACCATGCGGATCTCGACCGGCCCGAAGAGCGGCTCCACGCGCTCTGCGCCATCCGGTCTGAAGCCGTTTCGGGCATAGAACGCACGGGCTCGGGCGTTGTCACGGAAGACCCAGCGAAAGGCATCGCGCTCGCCGACGGTGATATCGAGGAGTCGCTGACCCACACCGGTTCCCCAGTACGCCTTCCGGACGTTGATGGCGTTCAACTGCTCCAGCGTCGGGGATCGATAGGTCACCCGGTCGATGCTCATGGCTCGAAGACGATCTTCCCGAAGACGTCGCCGTTGATCATGGCGGCGAACCCCTCGCGCGCCTCGGCCAGCGGCAGCGTCCGGTCGATCACTGGCCGGATGCCGGTGGCGACCAGCATCCGGGTCAGCGTGATCAATTCGTCGCGGGTGCCCATGGTGGACCCGATCACCCGGAGTGGCTTGAAGAAGATCTTGGTCAACTCCGCCTTGGCCGGGTTGTCGCCCGACGTGGCGCCGCAGATCACCAAGGTTCCACCGGGTTTCAGGGCGTTGATCGAATGCGACCAGGTCGCCGCACCGACAGTCTCCATCACGGCGTCGACGCGCTCCGGAAGACGTGCGCCGGAGGGAAACGACTGATGGGCACCAAGATCGACAGCACGCACCGCTCGACTATCGCTCCTCGACGTCACCCAGACGCGGAATCCTGCCTGCCGTGCCAGTACGATCAGCGCCGTTGCGACGCCGCCCCCCGCCCCCTGCACAAGCACGGTGTTCCCCGGCCGAAGACCCGACTGACTGAAGAGCATCCGGTAGGCGGTCAGCCACGCGGTAGGCAGGCAGGCCGCCTCCACGAAGGCCAGCTCCGGCGGCTTGTCGACCAGGTTGGCCGCCGGCACCCGCACGCGGCCAGCCATAACCCCTGGGTACCGCTCGGACAGCAGCGACCTCTTCGGATCGTAGGTACCGTCCGAGCCGATGAAATCCGGATCGTTGATCACAGCATGGATGACCACCTCGCGCCCCTCGGCCGTGATACCGGAAGCGTCGCAGCCCAAGATCATCGGCAGCCGGTCAGCCGGCAGCCCGACGCCGCGCAGCGACCACACATCGTGGTGGTTCAGCGCAGCTGCCTTCACGGTGACGTCCACCCAGCCCTTTGGCGCCGCCGGCAGTTCGATCTCCCCCACCCGGAGTCCCTTCAACGGATCCGAGGGATCCACGCTGGCGGCATACGCAGCGATCACGCCCTCAGCGTAGGCAGTGGCCCGCCTTTGGCAGGCTCAGGGCACCGCCTCCGACAGGCTCAGCGCAGTCGTCGCTAGAGTCCCGCATGTGAGCGCCGAGGATGTCGATCTCGTTGCCCAGGCTTTCGCGGAGCAGCATGGCCGCGACGCCACCGGTGTCTGGGCAGCGCCCGGACGGGTCAATCTGATCGGTGAGCACACGGACTACAACGACGGCTTCGTCTTGCCTTTTGCGCTTGCCCAGCGGGTCACCATAGCGGCCGGCCCCCGCGCCGACGGCGGGTGGACCGTGACATCGCTGACCAAGGGTGAGACAAAGATGTTTACCAGTGGCGACCTCGTGCCGGGAATGTCCGGATGGCAGGCGTACGTCGCCGGGGTGGTCTGGGCACTGGCGGCGGCCGGCCACGAGGTCGGCGGCGCTGATCTGGTGCTCACCTCTGACGTCCCGCTCGGTGCTGGGCTGTCGTCCTCGGCAGCGCTGGAGTGCGCCACTGTCAGCGCCCTGGCCGACCTCAACGACCTGCACATCGACCCGCTACAGCGGGCCAAGCTGGCGCGCCGCTGCGAAAACGAATTCGTCGGCGCGCCCACGGGCCTGATGGATCAGGCTGCCTCAACGCTGTGTACGCCCGGTCATGCGCTGTTCTTCGACTGTCGGACCTTCGACAGCCGGCAGGTGGGGATGGAGCTGGACCCTGCTGGGCTGGAGCTGATGGTGCTCGACACCAGGACACCGCATGCTCTGGTGGACAGCGAGTACGCGACTCGGCGGGCCAGCTGTGAAGACGCGTCACGACTGCTTGGAGTCGACGCCCTTCGGGACGTGACGGACCTGGATGCGGCGCTGGCCGAGCTGCCAGATCCGGTGATGCAGCGACGAGTACGACACGTCGTCACCGAGAATGCCCGCGTCATTGAGGCGGCGGAGACCTTGCAAGCAGGCCGGCTGGCCGACGTTGCCCCGCTGCTGGACGCTTCGCACACCTCCATGCGAGACGACTTCGAGATCACGGTGCCCACCGTGGACCTCGCCGTCGAAACCGCGAGACGAGCGGGGGCGCTCGGAGCACGGATGACGGGAGGGGGGTTCGGCGGCTGCATTCTGGCCTTGCTTCCCGCCGGCGAGTTCGGTGGCGTCGTCCAACAAGTCACGACCGCCTTCGCGAACGCGGGGTTCAGAGCGCCCGCTGCGTTCATCGCCGTTCCGTCTGCCGGCGCCGGACGATCGCGGTAACGTCAATCTGGAGTTGCAATCAGGTTCCGAACGCCCTCGGACACTCAACGACGCGTTCCTACCGTGTCAGTATTTCGTGATCGGGTGTGACGGAACCCTGTCCGGGCCAACTAGTCACTCGGGCCGCCAGCGCCCGGGTCGAGAAGGAGGACTTGTGAACGTACGGATTCGATCTGGACTTGCCGCGGTCGCCGCCGCAGTCCTGGGTCTGAGCGCCTGTGGCTCTGACTCATTGGGCGGCGAACCCGCGGCCGAGGGCACCAACGCCCCCACAGCGTCGAGCAGCGTAAATGCTGATCTGGCCGCCAAGCTTCCCGAGAGCATCAAGAGCGCCGGGGTCATCAAGATCGGCACCGACTCGAGCTATCCGCCTAACGAGTTTCTGGCCGCCGACGGCAAGACAGTTCAGGGCTTCGAGGTCGACTTGTACAACACGGTGGCGCAGAAGTTCGGCGTCAAGACCGAATGGCAGAGCGCGGACTTCGGAACCATCATCACCGGTGTCCTCGGCAAGAAGTACGACATGGGGGTCTCGTCTTTCACCATCAACGACGAGCGTAAGCAGCAGGTCACCATGGTGAGCTATTTCCAAGCCGGCACCCAGTGGGCGACCGCCAAGGGCAACCCGAAGGGTGTCGATCCGGACAACGCCTGCGGCAAGACCGTCGCGGTCCAGGCCAACACCGTGCAGGACACCGACGACCTACCAGTCCGGCAGAAGAAATGCGGCACAAACAAGATCAACATCCTGAAGTACAAGCTCCAGGACCAGGCGACCAACGCCGTCGTGAGCGGGAAGGCGGACGCCATGCTCGCTGACTCACCGATCGTCGCCTACGCGGTGAAACAGACCAGCGGGAAACTCGAGACTCTGGGTGACATCTACGATGCCGCGCCTTACGGCATCGTCATTCCCAAGGACCAGACCGAGTTTGGCCAGGCCATCGTCGAGGCGCTCAACCAAATGAATGCTGACGGCAGCTACAAGGCGGCGCTCGAGAAATGGGGCGTCGAGCAAGGCGCCATCACGGACTTCGCTGTGAACCCATGACTGCCACATTGACCGAGCCCCCGACGGTCGGCGAGGAGCGGCCGGGTCTGATCCACGCGAAGCCGGTCCGCCACCCATGGCGATGGGTCACCATTGCCGTGATCGCCGTGCTGGCGTTGATGTTCCTCAACATGTTGATCTTCAACCCGGCATTCAACTGGCCATTCGTGTTGCAGGCCATGAACCAGAGCCCAGTGATCGAGGGCTTCTGGAAGGGCACGATTCTCGTCACGATCTTTTCGATGATCTTCGGTGTCGCGCTCGGCGTGCTACTCGCCATCATGCGGCTGTCGGACAACCCGATCCTCAAGGGTGTCTCCTGGCTCTACACCTGGTTCTTTCGGGCCATTCCCCGGTACGTGCTGCTCACCATCATGGGTGCCCTCGGAATCTTGTTCACCGAGGGTCTGGCACTGGGAGTGCCGTTCGACTGGAAGATCATCCAATGGTTGGGACTGAGCGGCGACTGGCGGATTGGGACCTTCGACGCCAACCAGATCTTCGTCGGGCTCGTGGGCGGGATCATCGGGCTGGCCGCTTCGGAGGCGGCATACATGGCTGAGATCGCCCGTGCCGGCATTCTCAGCGTGGACAGGGGCCAGATGGAGGCTGCCCAAGCCCTGGGCATGAGCAGATCCAAGGCCATGCGACGAGTCGTGCTGCCCCAGGCAATGCGGGTTATCGTTCCGCCCACCGGCAACGAGACCATCGCCATGTTGAAGGACACCTCACTTTTGATCGCCATCCCGGTTGGCACAGAGCTGTTCTTTCAACTGCAGGCCATCGGGGCGCGCACGTACCAGACGTTTCCAGTGCTGGTCGCGGCAACGCTGTACTACTTGATTGCCTCCAGCGTGCTGATGGTCGGCCAGTCCTATCTGGAAAAGCGGTTCGGACGCGGGTTCGGCACAACAGCAGGCCCCCAGACAGTCACTGCGGCCAGCGCTCTGGCGGTTGGGGAGTCCAAGTGAGCACCGTCGATGACACCAGCCATCTCGTACGGGCTGTCAACGTATGCAAGTCCTTCGGCCACCACGACGTCCTCAACGGAGTCGACCTCGAGGTCGACTCCGGTGAAGTGGTTTGCCTGCTGGGTCCGAGCGGCTCGGGCAAGACGACCTTCCTCCGGCTGATCAATCAGATGGAGAGTCTCACCGGCGGTCGGATCTGGGTCGGAGGCGAACTCATCGGCGTTGAGGACCGCAACGGCAAGCTGCATGTGCGCAAGGACAAGGACATTGCTAGGCAGCGTTCTCGGATCGGCATGGTGTTCCAGCGCTTCAACCTGTTTCCACACATGACAGCGGTGGGCAACGTCATGGAGGCACCGGTCAAGGTCAAGGGGGTGAATCGCAGCGTCGCCAAACAAGAAGCGCTCCAGCTGCTCGACGTGGTCGGCCTCGCCGAGCGAGCCGACTTCTATCCTTCTCAGCTCTCGGGCGGTCAGCAGCAGCGGGTCGCGATCGCGCGAGCGCTCGCGATGAAGCCTGAGCTGATGCTCTTCGACGAGCCGACCTCGGCCCTTGATCCGGAGCTGGTGGGCGAGGTGCTCAGCGTGATGCGCACTCTCGCCGAAGAAGGCACCACCATGATCGTGGTCACCCATGAGATGGGGTTCGCACGGGAGGTCGCTGACCGTGTGATCTTCATGGATCAGGGGTCGGTGGTGGAGCAGGGGCCGCCAAGGGAGGTGCTACTCAATCCGCGCGAGGAGCGCACGAAGGCGTTCCTGAGCCGAGTCAAGCACGAGGCGGAGGTGGTCGCCCAACACGACGTCGAGCTGGCCAAGTCGCTGGAGGATGCGAAGGCCTAGCGTTCGGGCGCGGTCGTGGAGTTCGAAGCTGCGAAGATCGCCGTCGAGGACGGCAGGAGCAGACAGATCAAGGTGACAACAGACACCGTTGCGAGCAGCAGCGCCAGCCAGGTCGTCTGACCACCGACGAAGCTCCAGGCCACTGGGAGTTGGATGAGCTGGGTGGCGACCGCCGGACCGCGGCTCCAGCGGCGACCGCCCCAGGCACCGCGCGCTGCGGCAGCGAGCAACGCTCCGTAGCCCACCATCAATACGGCTGTTCCTGCTCCCACCACGATCCGATTGCGATGGATGTCGGTCGCGGCGAGGACGCCGAAACCGATCGCGGCGACCGCTTCAGCGGCGAGGAGCACCGCAGCCAGCGTTAGGCCGGTGGGGCGAACGGCGTCCACTCCCCTACAGTACGAGGCTGAATTTCGGCCCGAACGGCTGATTAACAGCCGGGGTAGTCGGGTAAGTGCGAGTTCGCAGGCTTACCGGAGGCTGGCGTAGCTCGCCCGAAATGTGAGGCAGCCAACGCTCAGGACTCTTGTATTGCCTGTCGATACTTGAAAGTGTTGGACAGGTTGAGCGCCTCAGTGTAGAGGACCCTTGATTTGCCCGGTTCACGGGGGTCGGTTCACCGGGGCCGGGGATAGCACAGTAAGGAGTGAGTACGCCATGGATTGGCGCCATAGGGCCGCCTGCTTGGATGAGGATCCAGAGCTGTTCTTCCCGATCGGGAACACCGGCCCCGCCCTCCTCCAGATTGAAGAGGCCAAGCAAGTCTGCCGGCGATGTGACGTCAGAGACGCATGCCTGCAGTGGGCGCTGGAAGCAGGTCAGGATCATGGTGTCTGGGGCGGTCTCAGTGAGGACGAGCGCCGGGCGCTGAAGCGCCGCGCCGCACGAGCCAGAATTCGTACCGCCTAGCCAAAGACT
>DASQUD010000023.1:0-3098 GCA_035641455.1 Propionibacteriaceae bacterium
ATCAGTGGAGTTCATTCCGTAGAAACGGCCCTGGTTGACCAGCTCGTCACGAACCCGGAAGCTGTACCCGGCGCCGCTAGCCTGACCGACATAGCCGATCCGGGAACGTACGAGGGCCGGCTCCGTGGTGACCTGTGCTCCGGCGACAACAGCAGTTCCGGACGTGGGCGGCAGCAAGGTGGTCAGCATGCGCAGTGTGGTCGACTTTCCCGCCCCATTGGGACCGAGAAAGGCCACCAGCTCACCGGGAGCGACATCGATGTCGACGCCTCGAACCGCCTCGATCGTCTCCTTCTTCGACACGAAATGCCTTGTCAACTGGCGTGTGTGGATCACTAGTCCGGTTCCCCTCTCGCGTCCCGCAGGCCGCGAGTCTAGGCCGGACCACTGACAGTGGCCCTCGAAGTGCTACGCAGGAACCTTCAATTCGATGGGGTAATCGCGCTCCTCGCCGAAACTCACCATGCAGCGAAAGAGTGTGTCATCCCGAAGCTGAATCTGGGGGGGCAACGGCACGATCTGCCAGTCCTTGCGCACCGAGCCGGACGGCAGGACCTTCGCGAGCGTGGCTTCCGAACACAGGCGCTGGACCTGCCTGTTGGCTTCGAACTGTGACTGCAAGACCACTGGACCTGGCAGCTGACCACCAGCGAAGACCTGGTAGATGTGCTGCTCGCTGCAATCGGCGAGCTGGCCCAACCACGGCGCATCCCCCATCGACTCGATGCCGTTCCAGCACTCCGGTTCGGTGACGCAGAAGCTGTTCGGGCCCAGCGAGCCCCCGCAGTCGGTGAAACCGCGAGGAGCCGGAACCTGCTGCCGGCTCGTACTCTCCGGCGTGCGGCTGGAAGTCGGCGTGGGCGTGGGAGCCGGCGTGGGACTTGCCGTGGCGGACGGGGTGGTCGGCGGCGAGGTCGCAGCGCGATCCGGCTGCATCGTCAACACGGCGGCCACGAATGCCACCAAGATCACCACCAAGGCGGCCACGAGCAGGGCGGGGGCCACTCGCCTCCGCTCGGGCTCAAGCGGCGTGGGGTCGGATGCGGTCCGGGCTCGCCCCTTGGCTTTGATTGCCGGAACGGCGGCACGGCCATTGGGCCCGCCGACGGGTGCTCGCTGCTCCCCGTCGTCCGGCAACTTGAGCGCCACCAGAGCCGTGCTGAAGTCGGCGGCAGTCGGCCGCTCGGCCGGATTGTCGGAAAGGGCCTTCAGCAACAGATCCATGAACTCGCGATCGACCCCCGGCACTCGCTCGATCGGCTCGTCCTGCAGCTCGATCAGTTCGAGCAGGGTCGGTTGGCGGCCCTCGGGGTAGCGGGGGGCTTTGCCGCAGAGAAGGGCGTACAAAGTGGCGGCGAGGGAATAGACGTCGCTGAACTCGGTCGGCGCTTCGCCGTAGATCACTTCTCGAGGTGCGTACGCCGGGGTGAGTGCTTCCAGAGTGGCCGCGATCTCGCTGCCGGGTTCGGGCACGGCCGCCAGACCGAAGTCGGCCAGACCAGGGTGGCCGTAGGCGTTGATCAAGATGTTCGCCGGTTTCACGTCGCGATGCAGAACGCCGCGGGCGTGCGCATCAGCCAGCGCATCGGCGATCCGTACACCGACCTCGCGCACGCGTTCCTGCGACTGCCGATTCTCTGGCTTCAACCACTTCGAGAGTGACCCGCCGGGGCACAGCTCCATCACCAGGTACGGCTGGTTATCCTCCAGAATCCCGGCATCATGCACAGTCACGATGCCCGGATGACCCGACAGGCGTCCCGCGGCACCGGCCTCCCGCAAGAAGCGTCGCCGCTCCGTCTCCGAGGTGAGCTTGCGCTGGTCGACCTTAACGGCCACCAACCGGTTGAGCGACTCCTGCCGCGCCTGCCAGACCGTCGAGAACCCACCCTGAGCCAGGGGCCGCCACTCGGCGAGCCCCGGAATCTGGGGGGGAGCGCTGATCATTGGCTCAAAGATAGACGTGACAAAGTGGCGAAACACGCGTTTGCGGCCGAGCCTTACCCAATTGCGACTCTTACCTTCGCCAGCTCGGATCGATAGCCTGCGGCTGTGAGCCGGAGTGTGTATGTCGCGTCGCCTGAGGGCTTCACCGGAAAGTCGGCGGTCGCACTCGGCCTGCTCGACGCTCTGGTTCGTGAAGTGGGTTCGGTCGGGGTGTTCCGGCCACTTACCGCCGCAGACGGGGGTGGACCTGCGACCAACGCCGGCGGCGGCGCATCGGGCAGTGACGTGATCGTCGAGCTGCTGGTCTCACAGCCCGGCATCCAGCAGACCTATGAGGAGGCTCTCGGCGTCACGTACCAGGCGGCCCGGGAGAACGCCGACGAGGCGTTGCATGAGATCGTCGAGCGCTTCGGCCAGCTGGTCGATCGGTACGAGGTGATCTTGGTCCTCGGCTCGGACTACACCGACGTGGCCACCGGCACCGAATTGTCGTTCAATGCCAAGATCGCGGCCAATCTCGGATCACCTGTGGTGTTGGTGGTGCACGGGCGCCATCGTGCGCCGGACCAGGTCCGGGCAGCCGCGGCCAGCGCCATCGCAGAGCTTCAGGCGAACCACGCGCAGACCGTGGCGGTGATCGCCAATCGGGTTGACCACAATGCCCTGGAGGATGTTCGGCGAGCACTCGCTGACCTGCCTGATGTCATGGTGGCCTCGGTACCCGAGAGTCCGATCCTGTCCGCACCGACGTTCCGCGCCCTGGCGGAGGCGGCTGACGCACGGCTGGTGCTCGGTGCCGATTCATGGATGGACCGGGAGGCACTGGACATCATCGTGGCGGCCATGAGCCTGCCGAACGTGCTCGAGCGCTTACGTCCCGATGTGGCCGTGATCGCGCCCAGTGACCGAAGTGATCTGCTGCCCGGGCTCATGCTCGCTCATCAATCGGGGACATTCCCGGCGCTTGCCGGCATCATCTTGACCGGCGGCTACGACATTCCCGACACGATCCGGCGACTGTCGGACGGTGTCGATCAAGATCTGCCGATCGCCCTGACCGACCTCGGCACCTTCCGGACCGCCGAGCGCCTGATGAGAGTGCGCGGACCGATGACGAAGTCGTCGACCGTCAAGTTGGAGACGGCCCGGCG
>DASQUD010000024.1:0-3182 GCA_035641455.1 Propionibacteriaceae bacterium
GCCGGGTATTCGCCGGGCTAGCTGATCCGGTCGACCGGGCGCTCGCCTTGTGTCCCGACGACGCGTACGACGACATGGTGGGCCAGGCCGTCGTACCCGCTTGGCACGAGGGCACCACGGTCCTGCTCGGCGACGCCTGTCAGGCGGTATCGCTGCTGGCGGGGCAAGGAGCCTCACTCGCGATCGCTGGAGCAGCCCTGCTCACAGAACTGGTCGGACCCTGCCGCGACACGGCGTCTGTGCTAACGGCGCTCGCTGAGTACGAGCGGCGGTGGCGTCCACTCGTCGCAGAAAAGCAGGCGGTCGGCCGTCGCGCCGCCGGGACTTTCCTGCCAGAGACACGTCGGGCACTGCTGCTGCGGCGGCTGATTCTGCGGGCAGCCTTGCTGCCCGGCGTCGACCGCCTGCTTGCCCGTCGACTAGCCGGCAAGACCCGGCTCACCGGTTGACCTTCTCAGATGTGGCGCCAGGGTCGAGAAGCTCGCCGACGGCAACATCCGGAGCAAATGCGAGAAATACCGAGCAGTCCTGCTCGCCTACCAGATAGCAGCCCCCTTCACTGGTGCCGCATTCTTCGCTCACCCGAGACTGAACGCCATCGCGGTTAGCATGCCGCCATGGTCAAATCGACTGCCGTTCCTGGACCCGCCGGCCGCAGAGGCTTAGCCCTGGTCGGCTTGACCGGAGCGCTCCTGACCGGGATCGGAGATGTGCTCATCCTCGGCCGGCCCTGTTCCGGCAGAGACTTCGACCAAGCTGCCGGTATGGTCCCTCCGCACATTGATGCCGACAACAAGTGGCGGTCCTTGTGGAACGGTGCCGCCCTCCCCGCGCGTCGCATCTATGTCGGAACGCTCGCCGGACATATCGGGATTGGTCTGCTGCAATGGCTAGCCATGCGAGGAATCGGTCGAACAATCAACGCCGGACTCGAGCGCAGGATTGCCGCAGCTTCGGCTACCGCGTTCGCGGTATCGGGGGTCATTACCCACCACTGCTGTGCAACGGTGATCCTCGGGTACAAGCGGGCGATGCGAGACGCCCTCGAATCGAACAACGGCGCACGGCGTTCGCCGCGCTCCGGCACCCGCCTGCTCGCGGTTAGCGCTGCCGCGTCGCTCAGCGCGCTCGCCGCCTTCAGTGCCAGCCTGACGGTCGCGGCGCTGCGTCGTCGCAACTCCACACCCGCCTGGTGGTCGGCCGTGACGCCCTTTCCCTGCGCGATGGCCACGCTTCTAACCTTCGGCGTCCTTCCCGCTCCCGTAGGCGGATACGCCCGTCCAGCATCCATCAGCATCGGCTTGATGACGTACTTCGCCATCACCGCCGCATCGAGCGACCGACTTGCGGCTGGGCCGCATGGCAGTGAGGTCGGATAGCGACGAACCGCAGCGCTCCAGTTCACCGATTCCGGAAGCGTAAGTCCAAGTCAGCCTCAGGTTGAGAGAGAGCTAAGGGGACGTGAACCCGTGACCTTCTCGTGGGGAAGGATGCGCCTGCCTGCTCAGGCGCTGTCCGGGCACTCGACATAGGTGCATGTGCATCGCGACATGGCCATTGGCAGATCGGGAGCGACCATGGAGAGGATGCAGTTGATCTTGAACCCATCATCCGGAAACGGCACACCTCTTCAGCCCGGCACTGAGCCGTTCGCTGGGGGCATGAGGCACAGTAGAAGCCATGGACTCCTCCGACCTGCTGACCGTGCTGCTCGTGCTGCTCGGCGTCCTTGCGCTGCTCGGGGTGGCCGTCATTGGGTTCGTCATGTGGCGCTATCGCATCCCGCCGCGCGGGCTGATCGCGATGATCGGGGCTTTGGCCTACCTGGTGAGCCCAGTCGACGTGCTGCCTGAGGTGATGCTTGGACCGTTGGGCCTCCTCGACGACGCCGGCGCAGTCACCGCCGCTGCGGTCTTCGTCTACAAGCTCGTGACGGTCAAGAGGCGACTCGAGGATGCGGGCGTGAAGGGCCGGCGGAGGCCAGAGCCGCTGGAGTGACCGCGGTTTCCGAATTCCGGGCTGGCAGGGCCGGACCTCACCCCGGGAACGAGGCGCCGATCGGGCAGCTAGAAGGGCGCGGGTGCGGACCGAGGTGGCCCGGGATGGGCACGCGAGTCGCGAAGCCACTCCTTCACGGTGAGGGCGGTGGGCAAGATCTTATAGGTTTCCGCCGGATCGACTTCGAAGTCGTTGGCGTGAAGCCAACGCCACATCGTGGTCAAATCAGTGTTCACAAAACGCTCGAAGATCCAGGTCGGCATCGGGATCCGGCGCGGCGTCCGGCCGGTGACATCCCGCCAGGTGACGCGGCACTCCGCGTTTGATCGAATATCAGCCACCAGTTTTAGGTCAGCGCCGATGAACCGGTCCGGGTTAGCGAACGCTTTGGCCGCGATCGCACCAAGGTCGTCAACACACAACCACAGGATCGGCCGGGTGGCGCCCGTCAGCTTGGGCATGACATGCCACGTGGCAACAGGAGGGTAGAACGCTTTGTCGGTCATCAACTCCATAAATGCCATCGGGCGCAGCACGGTGAGCGGCAGGTCCAGCGCCGCCATATGGGCCTGAATGATCAGCTTCGAATCCCAGGACCCGACGCCGGTACGTCTCCCGATACCGGACGACCCGTACACGACATGCTGAATGCCGACTTGCTTCGCCACGTCGGCCACGTTCTTGCCCTGCATGATCTCGCCGTCAAGCCCACTGATCATGGGGTTCTGCACGTTGTACAGGCCGTAGGCGTCGCGGAACGCCGCACGCAGCGTGGCTGGGCTGGCCATGTCGCCACCGATAACCTCTGCGCCGAGCGCAGCCAATCGCAAGGCCCGCTTGCCACCCGGCTGCCGTGTGAGGGCACGAACCCGCCAACCATCAGACAGCACGTGTCGGGCCACGGCGCCGCCCTGGCGTCCGGTAGCTCCAGTCACTACCACGATCCGCTGGCTGGCGGCCATCTCATCCTCCGGTGATGCCACATGTCGGCGTCCAAGCAAGTATCGCGCCGTCAGCCGGCGCTGCGGCCAAACCTATGATTTAAACGAACCCCGGGTCCTCAGCCCGGAGCCAACGGACGTATTGAAGTCACTCGGAATGCCACCGCGATTGACCGAAGCCCCAAAGGACACGACTCATCTGTCGCGCATGGCCTGACGCTTGGTGCGGCACCACGACTGTTG
>DASQUD010000025.1:0-4474 GCA_035641455.1 Propionibacteriaceae bacterium
GCCGCCTCGTCGCCTTGGACGCGCGACTGGATGACCTGCCGTAGCAGCGTCGCCTTGGTCGTGAAAGCGAGGTACATCGTCTTCTCGGACACCCCGGCCTGCATGGCGATGGATTTCATGCTGGTGCGGGCGTAGCCATCACGCAGGAACATCTCTTCGGCCGCGGCGAGGATCGCGGCGCGGGTGGCGGCGGCCCGCTGGTCGCGCTTCGGCGTCGAATAACGCCGGCTCGCCTGGGTTGCCGGTGACGGTCCCGGCTCGGGCATTTATGGACCTCCGTTGACGAACTCACCTCAGATCATTACAGTGACACTGTATCAATTGTTGGAACTGCAAGTCGACAGCGGCCCGACGTCTCTGACGACCTCGCCCTCAATGCTCTGAAGCCCGCTGGTCTTGTATGGACCTCGATTTGGAATCTGCTCCGCACTGAGCAGGCGACCTCGCATTCGCGACTAGGGAAGTGGGACAGTCATGATCGTTATTTCGGCAGCAACCGGTGCGTTCGGTCGACTGGTCGTGGAGCGTCTGCTGGAGCGTGTCCCCGTCTCGACAGTGGCAGTGGCGGTCCGAAACCCGGGCAAGGCCGAGGACTGGGCCGCCGTAGGGGTCGAGGTTCGCCAGGCGGACTACGACGATCCGACAAGCCTACGAGCAGCATTTGCCGGCGCGGACCGCCTGCTGTTCATCTCCGCGCCGGTATCGGAGGGCCCCACGTCGCGACTCGATCAGCACCGCAATGTTGTTGCGGCGGCCCGTGACGCCGGGGTCAAACGGATATTCTATACCAGCGGGCTTGGAGCTGACGTCGTCGAGTACGGCATCCTCGGTGAGCACCACGCCACCGAACAGATGATCGCCGAAAGCGGCCTGCCCTACACGCTGCTGCGGCATCCGATCTATAACGACTACCTCATTCATCCCGGCCTGCAAGCCGCCGTCGACGCCGGTGAGCTGACCAGTAACACCCGCGGTCGAGGACTGAACATGGCCAGCCGCGCCGATCTCGCAGAAGCGGCCGCCATCATGCTCGCCGGCAACGACCATGATCAGAACGCCTACAACTTCACCGGTCAGCTGTGGACCTACCCCGAACTCGCTCAGGTGCTCAGCGATCACAGCGGTCGCGACGTCAACTACCGAGAAGTCAATGAGGACCAAGGCATCATCGGCATGCTCGGCCTGGCACCGTTCATCCAGGCCGGAGCGTTCGAGTTCCAGACCGCCGACCTGAACAACGTTCTCGGCCACCCCTCAACCAGCCTGCAAGAGGCCGTGCCCAAGGCCCTAGCGCCCGCCTCCACCTGATCACCGCTCGCCGAGACTAGAACTGAGACTGGTGACTTCTGCTGTGCAGCGTTCGCGCCCGTCGGGTGGCGACCAGCGGGCACACCAGGAGCGCTCGACGGAGGCAGCGATGACCAGCCGATCGAAGTTTGCATCGACCTGCGTGGTGTTGTTGCTGTTGTCGGCGTCCGCGTGCAGCCCGCCGGCGGCGCCGTCTACGACGTCGACGCCGACTGCGGCCCCAGCCAGTCCATCCGCGACCGCGGCGAAGTCTTCGATCACCGGGGCGAATCGGTGGATCGCCTACCAAAGTCTCGGCGCTAGCGGCCTGGACAGTACCTTTATCGTCCGCACTGATGGGTCGAACGACCACGAGATCCTCACCGAGCTGCCCGGTGAGCGGCGGCACCCGGACTTCTCCCGCGACGGCAAGAGGCTCGCTTTCGACCAGTCGAACGGTTCCCCACCTGACCAGACCTACGTTGCCGATAGCGACGGCTCGGCCCCGGAACTGCTCGCCAAGTGCACGGGTAAATGCATGCAGCACTATGAGCCGGCCTGGTCCCCAGAAGACGCCTAGGGGCGGCTTCAGGGAGCGGCGGTTGGAAACTGAGGCGGCGGGTACCCTCAGATCAGGTTTAGGACGGTGCGCAGCGTCTGAGGCTCAGGCTCCACAGGTCAAATGGCTGCTTGCGGAGCCGCCTTACGCTCGCTCCGGGCTCGGCCGAAGTATGCCGTGGATGTCGATCTGGACGGCTTAAGGCGCCCGCGCGGTAGGATGAGATTACTGTGGCCGTCCTGTGATGGGGTCGGCGAACTGGCGCCCTTCTGGGTCAGCCCTGGGTCAAGCCGATGCTCACGCAGCGCTCGGGACTCGCCGAAGAGTCTTGTGCACACCCGCGTGGCGATCTGGTCCACCACCAGACCACACGCTCAAGCGTGAGGGCACGGAGATGGACTCATTGCAGCAGTTGGAACAGGTCGGGCGGGCGAGCCCTGATCCGGCAGCGGCGTTCGCAGAACTGGCCAAGATTGTGCTAGGCGAGCCGCTCGACGTCAGCTTGCGGCAGGTCGCGGAACTGGCCAAGCAGACCGTTCCCGGGGTTGAGGACGTCTCGGTCACGCTGATGGAGAACGACAAGCCGCGCACGGTGGTGTTCACCGGCCCGCTGGCCGTCCAGCTTGATGAGCGGCAGTACGAAACCGGGTTCGGTCCCTGCCTCGACGCCGCCGCCACCGGCAACACGATCACGGTTGACAACCAGGAATTGGCCACCACGGCATACCCGGACTTCTCACCGGTCGCGCGAAGTGCCGGCATCCTGCACACCGTCTCAGTCGGACTGCCCCTGGCCCAACGCGTAATCGGCGGGCTGAACATCTACGGCTCGGACGCGTTGCCTTTCGCGCAGCCGGTTGTGGAGTTGGCCGAGGCTTTCGCCGGCTACGCCGCCGTCGCGGTGGCCAATGCCGCCCGGTACAGCAGCGCCGACGAGATGGCCGAGCAGATGCGCATGGCCATGAAGTCCCGCGCCGTGATCGAACAGGCGAAAGGCATCATCATGGCCCGCGACCACTGCGATCCCGACCAGGCATTCGCCATCCTGACCCGGACCTCCCAAACCCGAAACGTCAAACTGCGTATCATCGCCGAAGACATCGTCGCCTCGACTCACCGATGACCACCGCCGCGACACAGACGCGGTCGCGACGCGGACGTTGAGGGCTTGAACCGAACCGCTCCTGATAAGGCAGAGGTCAGTGGCCTGTGGACGGGCAGGGCCGTTGTCAAGCAGAACGACAAACAGACAGCCGGCCGTGACGACTGAACTCATCTAGGTCTGCACAGGTAGGTGACGTATTCGTGCCGCAAACCCCTCCGGTGGAGCAGACTGGCGCGGTGGGGCGTCTAGATACGGCCGGACGGGGACCTGCGTCATGGTCAAGGTTGGCGGATCTGCGCCGTCGGCGCGTTGACGTGCGAGAAGGTCTTGCGGACCACCAACAGGCGGGGTGGTCCGGTCGGGCGCCGCTCGAGTACTGGTTCTTCCGCACATCGTGGGCCCAGGGCGCGCTGCTGGTGGACGTGATTCATCGGCGGCACGAGGGAACGGTCGAGCTTCGGGTCAGCAGCTGGAATCATGGAATCGCCCAGGTGTATCGAGTAGTCCGGGAGTACCGAGCCGGACCGGTGTCCGATCCAGCGCAGGTGGTCGGCGGTGAGCTGACGCTGCGGTCCAGCCGCGGTTCGTGCGGCCCGATCTCGTGGGACCTCGACTTCACCGTCAGCCCAGCCCGGCTGTCCGCGCCGCCATCTCCGTGGCGGCAGCTAGAGACCTTCGATCTGGCCCTCACGAGTTGGCCGGTCGCCGCCGCGACCGGCAGAGTGACCTTGAACGCTCGAACCGAGGAGTTAGTGGGTAGGCCGGCCATGCTGTGTCATTACTGGGGCCGGGAACTGCCACGCCGCTGGCTGTGGCTCTCCGCGAGTGACTTCGATCGGCCCAACGTGGCGGTGGAAGTGGGCGTTCTCCGATCGAAGGCGTGGGGTCGGCGGGTCCCGCTTCCCGCGCTGGGCTACGCCTGGCTGCATGACGGCAGCGGCACGCGATCAGTTGCCTCCCCTATCGACGGCCTGATCCGGTTTGCCCCCCGGCCCGGGGGAGGCGTCAGTGTGTCGATCACCGGACTGGCCGGGCGCTGGCAACTCCAGGCCTGGGCCGCCGATCAGTCGTTCGTCCACCTCGGTGATGGCATCGCCCAGTCCCTAAGCGCAGACCTCCTGTTGGTCAACGCCTCCCGACATGCCGCCGCACACGGCACCGCGGTCCTCGAGGTGCGCGATGAAGCGTGGGCAACCAGTGGCCCGCCCACCGTCGACCCATGCCGCCTATTCACCCTTGATTAGCGACCAACGTCGCGCAGCAGGACACCATCTGGGGACGACGCGGTCACGGTGCTGTATGGAGGTGTGCCGGCAGTCCCGTAGTCGTAGGGTCGAGGTCGCCAGGCGGACTACGACGATCCGACAAGCCTACGAACGGCGGTTGCGGGCCCGCCACCGCCGTACGCGCTTGCCCATCTCCATCCCATCGAAGAGGAACGTCACCTCACTGAGCCTGGCACAGGTGGTAGACCGCAACAGGGTCCAAACCCGGCCCGGCGTCCCGTCTCCACTCTTTCTCCA
>DASQUD010000026.1:0-6929 GCA_035641455.1 Propionibacteriaceae bacterium
TCCGGCGCCGCCATGGCCGCTGTGGTGCAGCTGGCCCGCAAGCTGGTGCCCACCGTGTCGCTCTACGTCAATGACTACAACCTGCCAGCCCGCGCGATGTACGACCGAGTCGGTTTCGCCGAGGTCGGCGAATTCGCCACCGTCCACTACTGACGAGGTCTTCTCGCCCGACGGCGAGCTCCCAGAGCTCGCTTTCCCAGGCCAACCGCATTCGCCGCGATGCGAGCCCTGCACGGATAGGGTTTCGCACGTGATCACCCGAATGTCGGAGTTGTTCGTCCGAACGCTACGGGAGGACCCGGTTGACGCCGAAGTGCCGAGCCATCGATGGCTGGTCCGGGCTGGCTACATCCGGCGGGCGGCGCCGGGCATCTACTCGTGGTTGCCCCTCGGCTTCCGCGTGCTCCGCAAGGTCGAGGAGATCGTGCGGCAGGAAATGGATGCGATCGGCGCACAGGAGGTGCACTTCCCGGCGCTGCTGCCTCGTGAACCGTACGAGGCGAGCGGGCGGTGGGCCGAGTATGGCGACAGTCTCTTCCGGGTGAAGGACCGCAAGGGTGCGGATTACCTACTCGGACCCACCCACGAGGAGATGTTCACGCTGCTGGTCAAGGATCTCTACTCCTCCTACAAGGACCTGCCGCTCTCCCTCTACCAAATCCAGACCAAATACCGTGACGAGGCGCGGCCCCGGGCTGGCCTGCTGCGGGGTCGCGAGTTCGTGATGAAGGACTCGTATTCCTTTGACATCGACGATGAAGGTCTCCAGAAGTCTTACGACATGCATCGCGATGCGTACGTCAAGATCTTCAACCGGCTCGGCTTCGAGTACGTGATCGTGCACGCCATGTCCGGCGCCATGGGTGGCTCGGCCAGTGAGGAATTTCTGGCGGTCGCCGAGTACGGGGAGGATACGTTCGTCCGCTCCCCCGGGGGTTACGCGGCGAATGTGGAAGCGGTCCGAGTCCCGCCGCCGCCGGCGATCCCTTACGGCGATGCACCGGCGGCCCACGTCGAGGACACACCGGACACGCCGACGATCGGCACCCTGGTCGACTTGGCGAACGTGCGATATCCGCGCCCGGATCGGCCATGGCGGCCCGCCGACACGTTGAAGAACGTCGTCTTCATGGTCAAGCAGGTGGACGGCTCTCGGCATCCACTGGCGGTGGGCGTGCCCGGTGATCGCGAAGTCGACTTGAAGCGGCTGGCGGCGCAGCTGGAACCCGCAGAGGCTGAGCCGTTCGGCGACGAAGACTTCGCGGCGCATCCGGAGGTGGTGAAGGGCTATCTCGGTCCGGAGGTTCTGGGCGCGGATGGCCCAACCAAGATCAGATATCTGGTCGACCCGCGGGTGGTCAGCGGCACGCGCTGGCTGACCGGCGCCAACCAGCCGGGCCGCCACGTCTTCGACCTGGTGTGTGGTCGTGACTTCACCCCGGACGGCACGGTCGATGCCGGCGACGTCCGGGAGGGGGATCCGGCACCGGACGGCAGCGGTCCTCTTCGGCTGGCGCGAGGCATCGAGATGGGCCACATCTTCCAGCTGGGCAAGAAGTATGCGGAGGCCCTCGGCCTCAAAGTCCTTGATCAACACGGCAAGCTGGTGACGGTCACCATGGGGTCGTACGGGGTTGGTGTATCGCGAGCCGTGGCTGCTGTGGCCGAGGGCACGGCCGATGAGAAGGGGTTGTGCTGGCCCGGCGAGTTGGCACCGTACGACGTGCAGCTCCTGGCCACCGGCAAGGATGAGGCCGTGCTGGCCGCCGCTGTTGATCTTGCTGTGCAACTCGATGAGGCCGGGATCCAGGTGCTCCTCGACGACCGGAAAGCAAGTCCGGGCGTGAAATTCGCCGATGCCGAACTGATGGGCATGCCGACCATCGTTGTCGTGGGTCGACGTCTCGCGGACGGCATGATCGAGCTCCGTAATCGACGCTCGGGGGAGCAGTCCGACATCGCGCTGGCCGATGCACTGGGAGAGATTGTGGCGGCCGTGCACGGCCGCCCCGCGCTGGCCTGACCTGTGCCGGGACCCGATCTCGAGCCCGTCACGCTGCTCCTGCTGATCGTGGCAGCGTTCAGCGCCGGCTGGGTGGACGCGGTGGTTGGCGGCGGTGGCCTGATCCAGCTCCCTGCGTTGCTGATCGCGCTGCCGCCCACCACCTCGCCCGCGGCCATCCTGGGAACCAACAAGATTTCGTCGGTCTGGGGCACGGCGACGAGCTCGATCACCTATGCCGTCAAGATCAAGCCGGACTGGAGGACGGTGCTGCCGCTCGTCCTCGGGTCAGCAGCCGGATCGGCCTTGGGCGCTCAGGCCGCGAAATTGCTGCCGAGGGACTACTTCACTCCTATTGTCCTGGTCGCCCTGGTGGTGGTGGGCGTCTATACCTGGCGCCGGCCGAAGCTGGGTCTGACGTCGGCACGCAAGCACGGTGGGCGCGCGCATTACGGTCGGACGGCGCTGATCGGCCTCACAGTGGGGGCGTACGACGGCTTTCTCGGACCCGGCACTGGATCGTTCTTCGTGATCTTGCTGGTCGGCGTGTTGGGCTACGGATTCCTCGAGGCCAGCGGCAAGGCCAAGATCGCGAATCTGACGACCAATCTGGTCGCGATCATCGTCTTCGGCCTGAGCGGCTCGGTGCTGTGGGCGCTCGGTCTCACGATGGGTCTGGCGAACCTCGTCGGGGGCCTGATTGGGGCGCGGACGGCCATCCGGCACGGCAACGCCTTCATCCGCCGGGTGTTCCTCGTGGTGCTCGCTGCTTTGATCATCAAGTTGGCCTACGACACGGCCCGCCAGCTGCTGGGTCCCTAACGACTAGCGCCATCCAGGCCAGGCGCTGATCGGAGCGCCCCAGGAGCGAGCCGTCCTGGCCGTGGCGGAGAGGGTGTCGAACGCGAGCTTTCTGTCGGCGCCGTTCGCGGCGGCGGCCACGAAGAGCCCGCAGAACGGCAGCAGCGCCGACTGCATGTGCGCGATGAGTTTCCCAGCACTGGCCGCGTCGTGGACCGGCACCGACGGTACGTATGCGGACTTGGGTACCGGAACCTTGACAGATTGTTTGGTCAAGATCGAGATCAGCCGCTCGCGCAGCATTCGGACGCGGAAGAGCTCCGCCGTGGCACGGGCATGCCGTTTGCCCAGCACGGGCAGCTTTCCGATGGCCAGCTGATAGCCGTAGACCACGGCGTGCAGCTGAGCCACGAGTTGGGCGATTGCTTCGTCGGCCGAGAGTGCCGGCATCGGACGGCGCTTCGCCGACGCCATCGGTGCCCCTGCATCGTTGCCAAGAGCCGCCGCATAGCTGCTGGCCGCAACCGCCATCGACGCCCATAGCAGTGCCGGAAAGCCGGAGAAAGCCAGCGCTGCCTTCTCGTGGCTGCGGGTCGCGCCGCGTTCGCGCTTGACCAGCGTGGCAAGGGCCTCGTCCACCGGCACCGTTCCGGGCACAGGGGAGGCTGGTGGTGCGGACGTCGGCCCATTGGTGGCCTCGAGACCGTGGAGAGCAGCCGCGTGATCCAAATGGCCGGTCCGGATGGCGGTAAGGAGCGCTCGTTGACCCTTGGACAGCTGGGTGTGGTGCGTGCCTGTGAGCGTGGCTCCGGCGAGGTCGGCTAAGCCCTGCTCTAGTGCGGCTCCCTGAACAATCCGGGGGTTCGGCGTCGGGGCGGGCGTCGGCGACGGGGTCGGGGACGAGCGAGCGGGCGGGCTGCTGGTGGTGGCGGTGTCGGTGCCTGGTTGGTTGACCGCACGGTCGCTGCCGGTGCATCCAGCTAGGACGACCGGCAGGCCGACCAGAAATATGAGCGCCTCACGTCGGCCAAGCGGCGGCGGTGCTGGGTCGCCGCTGGATGCCATTCGCCGACCGTACTCCAGGAGCGCGCGAGTATGCTGCGACACACGGCGCCATCCGGTCCGGCCGAGCCGTACTGGGGGCAGTCGTGCGCACAACTGCTTGACCCAACCGGATCGAAGGACGCACATGAGAGATAGCCAGATTGCCGATCTGCTGCGCCCTCTGCTTGCCGAGTTTGATCTTGAGTTGGAAGCGGTGGAGGTCATCCCCGCCGGGAAGCGCCGGTTGTTGCGGGTTGTCGTTGATGGCGACGGGCCCAACGGCACTGGACCACTGCTGGACGACATCGCGGAGGCGAGCAACGCCCTGTCTGCGGCGCTGGACAGTGCCGATGTCACAGGCAGCAGCCCCTACACCTTGGAAGTGTCCTCTCGGGGTGTGACGCGACCGCTCGTCCAGCCTCGGCATTGGCGTCGCAATCTGGGTCGACTGGTGGAAGTGACCCTCAATGGGGGCGAGGCCTTCACTGGTCGGGTGGTGTCAACGACGTCCGATGCGGCGGTGCTGGACGTCGAGCAGGCTCAGCGGACCGTGCGGTTCACCGATGTGGAAACGGCCTTCGTGCAGGTCGAACTGAACCGGCCTGTGGGGAAGGAGGACTGAGCATGGATATCGACATCTCCGTACTGAGGCTGATGGAGCGCGAAAAGGATGTTCCGTTCGAGGTCCTGGTCAAAGCGATCGAAGAGGCGCTGCTGACGGCGTACGAGAGAACCGAGGGCGCCGTGCCGGGTGCTCGAGTGCAGTTGCACCGGAAGACCGGGCACGTGACCGTGATGGTTCCGGAGCTGGATGAGGAGGGCCAGCAGATCGGCGAGTACGACGCCACGCCCGAGGGCTTCGGTCGGGTAGCAGCCTCCACAGCGCGGCAAGTGATCATGCAGCGGCTTCGGGACGCAGAAGACGAGCAGAAGTACGGGCATTTCTCCGGTGTCGAGGGTGACGTCATCTCCGGAGTCGTCCAACAAGGCAGCGACTCCCGTACGGTGCTGGTCGATCTTGGCAAGATCGAGGCGATCATGCCGCTGGCCGAGCAGGTGCCGGGGGAGCCGTACGCTCACGGCACGCGGATCAAGGTCTATGTCGTCTCGGTTCGCAAGGAGCTGCGAGGGCCGCAGATCGTGGTTTCCCGGACGCACCCGCAGCTGGTGGAGAAGTTGTTCCGGCTGGAGGTGCCGGAGATCGCCGACGGCACGGTGGAGATCAAGGCCGTAGCCCGGGAAGCCGGCCATCGGAGCAAGATCGCGGTGGTCAGCCACAATCCTGACGTCAGCGCCAAGGGCGCCTGCATTGGGCCGATGGGTCAGCGGGTGCGGGCGGTGATGCACGAGCTGAACGAGGAGAAGATCGACATCATCGACTGGTCACCTGATCCCGCGACCTTCGTGGGCCAAGCACTGTCTCCGGCCAAGGTGTCGTCGGTGACCGTCGTCGACCCGAATCTGCGGGCCGCGCGAGTCATCGTTCCCGACTACCAGTTGTCGTTGGCGATCGGCCGAGAAGGCCAGAACGCCCGGCTTGCTGCCCGGTTGACGGGATGGCGGATCGACATCCGTTCCGACACCGCTCCGCAGGGCGACTAACGCAGTCGTTGGCTGATTTGGCGGATTGACAGCGGAGGCCGATGGGTAGTTCGCCGGCATGACAGAAGCTAGAAGATACGCGCTGGTCACCGGGGCATCCAGCGGAATCGGCCTTGAACTAGCCAAGCAGTTCGTCCTGCACGACTTCGACCTGATCGTCTGCGCCGAAGAGGCGGCTATCAATCAGGCGGCGGATGCGCTGAGCTCCTCGGGCGCGAGCGTGACGCCTGTGCAGGCCGACTTGCGGACCTACGAGGGCGTGGAGAGCCTGTATTCGGCGGCGGCCGCAACCGGCCGGCCGTTGGATGCCGCCGCTCTCAACGCTGGAGTGGGGCTCGGCGGTCCTTTCGTGGAAACAGACCTGGCCACCGAACTGGACATGATCGATCTGAACGTGAAATCCACTGTGCACCTCGCCAAACGACTGCTCGTCGACATGGTGGCGCGCAACGAAGGGCGAGTGCTGATCACGTCCTCGATCGGCTCAACCATGCCCGGCGCCTTCCACTCTGTCTACAACGCGTCGAAGTCCTTCCTGCAGTCGTTCGCGGAGGCGGTGCAGAACGAGCTCAAGGACACCGACGTCGTGATCACCTCGCTCATGCCTGGCCCGACTGACACCAATTTCTTCGACCGGGCCGACATGGAGGACACCCGAGTGGGGCAAGGCTCCAAAGATGACCCGGCCAAAGTCGCCAAGCAAGGCTTCGACGCCCTCATGGACGGTGACCGCAAAGTGGTCGCGGGATCGCTGAAAACCAAAACCATGGAGGCAGCCAGCAAGGTCACGCCTGATGCGCTGAAGGCGGAGCAGCATCGGAAAATGGCCGAGCCCGGGGGCGGCGAGTAGAGGCCTCGCCTGGTCGGGGTGGCGAAGCGACATTGTCGCCGAGAAGAGCTGGATCGGATGGGCTGGTGGCTCATCGTCGTTACATCGGATGGAATCTTCCGCGAGCCGGGTCGAACGCTCGAGCGAATCCGAATCGCGTTGCTGGCGCAGGAGCGACCAAGCTGCCGAAGCGATTCAGGCCTGAGTGGGAACGTCACTTCCCCACTCGGTAGTAGACAGAGGCGTGTGCCGTCTCGAGATGGCTGACGCGAGGAACTGAGCGTCGTGCGGCCTCGTCTGCAGTCTTGAGATGGCTCGCGACAATGCAAACTGCAACGATTCCGGGCTCGTGCTACTCGCGGTTAGGCTGCTGATGTGAGCCAGCCGGTCCGCACCTGTCTGGGCTGCCGACAGAAGGCCGACAAATCTGAGCTGTTGCGGCTGGTGTGGACGCCCAACGGTCTCGTTGCGGACGTACGGCAGCGGGAGTTGGGTCGAGGGGCATACTTGCATTTCAGAGCGGAATGCCTCGCGCAGGCCGCTCGCCGTCGAGCGGTCGGCCGGGCACTGCGGGTTGAGGGTGTTACGGCCGAAGATCTCGAACGAGCCGCGCGCGAGCTAATCCAGCCCGCGGCGACTTAGGCGAATTCC
>DASQUD010000027.1:0-3108 GCA_035641455.1 Propionibacteriaceae bacterium
CGCGTACGCCGTGAAGCGTGGCTGGTTGGCTGCGAATCCGGCGATCGGCACGGCGCCGAAGCAGTCGAGAGTGAAGCAGTCGAGGCCCGAGCTGCGGTTCCTGACCGAGCGGGAACTGGAGTCGGCCGTACGGTTGGCCAAGAGACATGGGGACGTGTTGCCGTGACGGCCGGGACGGGCTTGCGATTCGGTGAGATCAGGCCCCGACCGTGGCCGCACTGCTCGAGAAGAGGATTGAGGGCCGACCGGCTGACGATTTCGTGTTCACCAGCCGGACTGGCCTGCCGTTGCAACGGCGACTTCTACACCCACGTATGGCGGAAGCTTATGAGCGCGGTGGCGGCGGAACACATAGCGCCGTTCCGGTTCCATGATCTGCGGCACACCCATGTCGCGTGGTTGATCGCCGGCGGGGCTCCGCTGCCACACATCCAGGCCAGGCTCGGCACGAGTCGATCACCACAACGATCGACACCTACGGTCATCTCTTGCCAGCAGGTGACGAATTGATCTCGCGGATCATCGACACGGCGCTGACCGGTGGCACCATCCGGCAGCTGTCGATGCCATGACGGCTCAGAGCTTCGACCGGGTGCGGCTGCGCTGGATCGGGATCACGTCGGACGTCACCGGCTGTTCGCCGGCGGCGACCAGCTCGTCCAGATGTTCGACGCGGAACCGGGAACAGCTCAGTTCAGAATTTCGGCTCGGTCAGCGGTTGACCATCTTCTGCATGTGTTCGGGGTAGCGGATCGGGTCGACCTGGAACTTTGCGGATGTCTGGTTCAGTTCCTGGATGTCGGTGTCGGTGAGGTGCACGTTGGCGGCATTTGAGTTCTCGGTGGCGCGGTCGGCCTTGCTGGTACCCGGGATGGGGCAGGTGTAGGGCCGGGTTCTGATGATCCAGGCGAGGGCGACCTGTCCGGGGGTGCAGCCGTTGCGGGTAGCGATCTCTTTGACCTTGTCCACTAGTGCTTGGTGCTGGGTCAGGGTGTTGTCGTTGAATCGGGGGAAGATCGCTGTGCTTTTGCCGGCGACGTCCTCGGTCGTTTTGATGGTGCCGGTCAGGTAGCCCTTGCCGAGGGGGCTAAATGGCACGAACCCGATGCCGAGTTGCTCGAGCAGGGGAAGGATTTCGTCTTCCGCCTCTCGCCACCACAGCGAGTACTCCGACTGCAGCGCCGTGACCGGCTGCTCGGCGTGGGCGCGGCGGATCGTCTCGACTCCGACCTCTGACAGCCCGAAGTGTCCGACCTTGCCCGCTTGGATCAGGTCGCGCACGGCGCCGGCGGTCTCTTCGATCGGCACCTCGGGGTCGAGGCGGTGCTGGTAGAGCAAGTCGATCTTCTCAACGCGCAGCCGTGTGAGTGAGCCGTCGACGACCTCGCGGATGTGGTCGGGCTTGGAGTTGAGGCCTTGCAGGCCGTTGTTGACGTTGAAGCCGAACTTGGTGGCGATCTTCACCTGGCTGCGTACGGGTTGGAGCACCTCACCGACGAGCTTCTCGTTCTCGTGGGCGCCGTAGACCTCGGCGGTGTCGAAGAAGGTGACGCCGGCGTCGAGGGCGGCGGTGATGACGTCCCTGGCTTGGTCCAGGCTCGTCAGGCTCATGCAGCCGAGGCCAATCTCGGACACTTCCAGGTCGGATGTGCCCAGGTAACGCTTGTTCATCGGGTTCCTTTCGTTGGATTGACTGCGGTCTGGGTCTAGCACGTCTGTCGGGGGCGGTGTCCGGGGAGTGCTAGTGCGGGTCGGGTTCGGTCTCGGGCGCCAGCTGAGTGTGCGCTTTGTCAGGCGACCAGTCGGGCCTGTCCAGCGGGGAACGGTCTAGCAAGGTTAGGGCGTCGTGTTCAGGGGTGCCGGGCTGGGCGTAGTAGGCGATCACGGTTTGGCCTGGGGTCCCGTTGATGCGCATGCTCTGGTAGCCAAGGCTGAGGTCACCGACTTCGGGGTGGTGGAAGGTCTTGTGCCTGCGGTTGTGGCTGCGGACGTCGTAGCGATCCCACAGCCGGGCGAACTCGGGGCTTTTGAGAACGAGCTCTCCGACGATCTGTGCCAGGTCTGGCGCGTCGGGTTCCAGCCCGGACAGTGCACGCAGATGGGTGATGCACCCGCGAAGCTGGTTGTCCCAGTCGTCGAACAGCGTCGGGGCGGCGGGGTGGAGGAACAGATAGCGCCACACGTTGCGCTGCCGGGCGGGCCAATCACTGATGCCGGCCAGGATGTGTAGGCCGCCGGGATTCCAAGCGAGCAGGTCGCCGTTACGTCCGACCACGTGGGCAGCGTTCGGGCGCATGCTCTCCAGCAGCACCGCCACACCCGGTGCGACTGATCTGGTGGGCATCGGTGGCGGTTCCGACGGTCGCCGGGAGGCGAGTGCAGCCAACGACCGCAGATGATCGTGCTCGTCGCTGTCGAGCCGCAATGCGCGGGCGAGCGCGTCGATCACCTGAGCACTTGGCCGGGTTTCCTTGCCCCGTTCGAGCCGGACGTAGTAGTCGCTGCTGATGCCGGCCAAGGTGGCGAGCTCCTCACGCCGTAAGCCTGGGGTCCGCCGAAGTCCCTGGTGGGTGGGAAGGCCCACCTCGGCCGGGGTGATCTGGGCCCGGCGGGCACGCAGGAATTGTCCTAGCTCGGTTCCACCACTGCTCGCCAGTCGATCGGCGCCCATGCCGCCCAGCATGGCAGCTGAGTCCGGCCGACGGTGTGGCCGTGGGGGGTCCTGGCACACCCCCGAACAGCAGGGACTCCCAGCCCCGAAGAGTCTGGACCATAGTCGGAAGGGTTTCGGTAACCGAACGCCCCGGAAGCCAGGAACGGTCGTTGACCCACGACGAGAAGGAAGTGACATGAGCGCACCCGGACCAACGGAGGTTACGGTCGTCATCGGCGCCGGCTCCATCGGCCAGGCCATCGCCCGCCGCGTCGGAGTCGGCAGCACAATTCTGCTGGCCGACCTGAACACCGATACCGCCGAGGCTGCCGCGCACGCGCTGCAGACCGCCGGCTTCCATACCAGCCTCGCCCACGTCGACGTATCCTCGCGCGAGTCAGTGAGCGCGCTGGCCACTGCCGCGACAGAGCTCGGTGCGGTGACCCACCTCATCC
>DASQUD010000028.1:0-2717 GCA_035641455.1 Propionibacteriaceae bacterium
GGCACGGCGCTGGCTCGAGAGATCTCCCGCGGCATGTTCGGCAACCGGCGTCGCCGCTGACCTGAACGTGTCCGGACACCCCTTCTGCTTCTTCGTAGCGGAGTGAGTGGTCGCCTCTCGCCGCCTTGCCTCAGCCCGGGATTCTCGGGAATGCCCCTCCAGTGGCCCGGATGCGCGTACCGTCGAGGCGCCGACTCAGTCGGGTGCAAATGCGGCTCACGACCCAACCTTCCAGCCGGGTTTCGCGTTGACAGCGGTGTCGGAAGGGGTCCGGTGGACCGGTACGCAGGATTCAGCGATTTCGTGCAGGCACGCGAAGGCGCCCTGTTGCGAACCGCATTCCTTCTGACCACAGATGTGCAACTTGCCGAGGACCTTCTCCAGTCCGCTTTGGCCAACGCCGCTCTGCACTGGCCCCGGATCCGCGACGGACAGCCGGAGGCATACATACGAAGTGCCCTTTACCGAGAGTCGGTTTCGCGTTGGCGACACCGTCGCGGAGTCAGCGAGTTGCCGACCGCATCGATGCCCGAACGTGGCAATGCATCCCAAGAGGACGAGATGGACCTGCGGTTTGCCGTCATCGCTGCCCTTCGTCGACTCGCTCCACGGCAGCGCGCCGTTCTTGTCCTGCGCTTCTACGAAGACCTTTCCGAGGGTCAGGCGGCCGAGGCGCTCGGATGTTCGGTCGGAACGGTCAAGAGCCAAACCCACGACGCCCTCCGGAGGCTGCGGGCCGTGGCACCAGAGCTAGCCGAGTTCATGACGAATCCGGGGGTGCTGCTGTGACAGACCTACGCACCCTTCTCGACGCGGCTGCGGACGTGCTGCCCGCCGAGGGGACGAGCCGAGCTCAAACAGCGGTACGGACCGCTCGGCGAGTACGCAGGACACGTGTCGTCGCTGTTGTCGCCGCGGCGGTCGCCGCCGTGTTGGCCGGCAGCCTGGTGGTCCCCGTGGCGGATCGGCTCGGCTCGCCGGAGCCGGCTGGCCCCGGCGAGGTGCCCAGCCTGCCGGATCAGCTCTATCCGGTCCCGTTACATGCGCCGAGCGTGGGCGAGGGTGCAGCCCTCGGTCAGCCCGCCGCGTACCTGCTTGGCGGAGTGGCCCGTGCAGATGGCTGGTCAGGGCAGACTTGCTGCCATCTGGCGGTCGTGGGCGCGTCAACTGACGAGTACGCGTTCCTGGATCTTCCGGCGACGACGGGTGACGCCGTTGGAGGTGAGTCAGGAGCCCGCCTGAACCCTGACGGCCGAGTCGTGGCATACGCCACCGCTGCCGGGGGCGTCCGGATGCTGGATCTTGTCGAGGGAACCATTCGGACTGTTGACGCACCGCCAGGTCGGCAAGTGTGGTCCGTGCTGGCCTGGTCCGGCGACGGGACACGGATCGCGGTAGCCACAGGTGACCGGTCGGTCGGCGGCACCGACGAGTTCGGGCTGGCCACCGTCACCGTCGCGGATCAGCCATCCTGGTCGACGCCGGACCTCGGGGTTCAGTGGAACGGGTCGACCAATGCCGTCGCACTCGCCCCCGACGGTGCGCAGATCGCCCTCGCGCAGGCCGGCGAACTGCGTGTGGCCCCGGTCGACGGAGGCTCGGCTCGGATTCTGTTGAGCGGGATCGGACCGGAGGATCACCAGGTCGCGTGGTCCCCGGACGGCGAGCGGATCGCGGTGCTTGGATTCGCCAGCAGACGCGACCAGGGCGTCGCACCCGAGGGCAGTGGAGCGGCCTGGTTCAAGGGCAGATACGTCGAGGTTGCCACTGGCAGGCCGGGGCTCTTCGACATAGAGCGCGGGTACGAGCTCATCGCAATGTTGGGCTTCAGTGGAAATTCTCACGTGCTGGTACTGGTCTCCCCGTCAAGCGGATCCGGACCGTACGCAGTTGAACGCCACGAACTGACCACCGCAGATCGGTCCATCGTCACCCGGCTCTCCGATGGAGTCGACCCCCAGCAGATCGGTGCCCCCGCGTCACTGCTCGACATTTCACCCCGGGCTTCGGCCGAGCCTCACGACGCCGCCCGAGCAATCGCACCGGTGGGTGTATTGGCCGCGCTCGTCGCCCTACTGGCTGTGCTCATGATCGGACGCTTCTTGCGCCGTCGCGCGCTTCGCTGACACGCCGCCACTCCTAACTCCGGTCTCGACCGAGACCTGGATCCGTTGTAACGCGAAAGGAAACCGTCATGACCAGGACCGAACGCGCCCTCCAGGGCGTCGCCCCGCTCCTCACCCGCTGCGCAGCGGCGGCTGCAGCAGCCACCTTGCTGGCCGGATTTGCGACCAGTCCGGCCACAGCCGGACCCGACGCCCGAGAGATCCAGACGGTGCAGTCAAGCGATGCCGTCGGGCACCGCACCGAACACCTCGATCCCTGCACACCTCGCGAGCCCGCCAGATACGACGCGATGCAGGACTATGTGGACACCCTCATCTGGTGGCATTACCACCCGGATTGGCGTGTCGACTGAACCATGGCCACCAGCTGTCGCCCACGGCTGGTGGTCATTCAGCTGCCGGACCGGAGAGACGGCGGGCCAGCTGGGCGAGCTCGACGCGCCCGGAGGCCCCGGTCTTTCGCAGCAAGTGGGACACGTGCACGCTGACGGTCTTCTCACTGATCACCAGCTCGCGGGCGATCTCGCCGTAGGTGCGGCCGGCGACGATGTGAGCAAGGATCTCTCGTTCGCGGGCCGTCAGGCCGGGAAG
>DASQUD010000029.1:0-6822 GCA_035641455.1 Propionibacteriaceae bacterium
CCGATTCGGCCTGGGGATCAGCGCATTGGGCTCGACAGTCGAGTCCGGCTGGCGGCCCATGGCCTGCCTCGCCGTCCGAACCGGTAGGCGGTCCGTGGCCTGCCTCGCCGTCCGGCCAGGATGCATCGCCGTGGCCCGTACCGACTGAGCCGCTGATTCCGGCAGCCGGCCCACCACCGACGGCCAACGGGTTTCCAGCGCCCGGTACCGCTGCCTGGTTCACCCCCCCGCCATTACCTCAGCCCGGCTCGAACGCTCCGGTGACGGCCAAGCAGGTGCTCGATGCGGTCACTCCTGGGGTTTACATCACGCTGGCAATCGGCGGCCTGGTCTACCTCATTTCGCCGATCATGCTTGCCGTCGCCTTTGCGCTCTCGAGCCGGATGGAGGTTGGCGCGCAGCACGCGCGCCGGGCCTTCATCACAGCTCTTTCCGTGGTCGGCTTCTTCGCGGTTCTCGGTGTCTTGAACGCCCCGGCATCTTTCGGTGACTGGTGGTCGTCCGTCGGTCTCTGGTCCATGATCATCTGCTGGCTGGTGCTGCTCGCCGTCTCGCTGAGTGCGCACAGCGAACTCAAACGCCGAGCCGCCGACCAGCCCCCTCCTCGGGCGCCATGGAGCTGACGAGGAATTCTGAGCCGCGCACCCTGACCGAGGCGCTGCGGGCCTTCGACCTCGATCAGCTGACCACGCTGCTGGAGCAGCGCGGTGATCTTGGCGAACCCGTGCCGCGCGACCTCACGGAGCTGGCGAGCAGGGCCACGACTACCGCGTCGCTGGCCCACGCACTGGAACACCTCAATGCCTTCCAACGACTGGTCACCGAGGCGCTGGCGGCCATGCCTGATCCTTGCACCACCGCCGAACTATCCGCGCTGATCGGCCAGCCTCGCTCTCGAGTCAGCCAAGCCGTCGATCAGCTGCGCTCGCT
Organism: Propionibacteriaceae bacterium; assembly: GCA_035641455.1. Classification (GTDB taxonomy): domain Bacteria; phylum Actinomycetota; class Actinomycetes; order Propionibacteriales; family Propionibacteriaceae; genus Microlunatus. The sequence continues at coordinate 931 of DASQUD010000029.1, forward strand.
GGCGCTGCTCTGGGGCTCCGATGATCAACTGCACCTGGTCCGAGGGGTTCGCAGCTCGTACGAGCCGTACCCCGGCGGGCTCGCGCCGCCCTCTCCCCGACCGCTCCGCGCCGGCGAGATCGAAGCCGCACTGGCCCGCTGTGATCAATCAGTATGGCCAGTACTGGAGAAGCTGAGCTGGTCGCCTTCGGGAGCGCTTCGGCGAGCCGATCGGAAGGTCGATCCGTCCGCGGCGGCAACGCCAATCGAGCAGTTGCTGGCACACCGATTGTTGCGGCCCCTGGACTCCGAGACGGTGATCTTGCCGCGTGAGGTGGCCTGGTACGTCCGCGGCGGCCGGTTCTCGGCTGAACCGGTGCCGGCCGATCCGCCCGCCATCAACGGCGGAAGCCGCGACCTCGACGTGGTTGATCAGGCGGCGGCCGGCGCTGCGTTCGGCCTGATCTACGACATCGAGCTCGCCGTGCACACGATCCAGGCGACCCCCCATCGCCAGCTGCGTACCGGAGGGCTGAGCAGCCGGGACATGGCCGCCTTGGCGCGCACACTTAGCACCGATGTGGCCTCAACCACCTTCGTCCTCGAGTGCGCGGCGGCGGCAGGCCTGGTGGGCACCGGTGTCGCGAGCCGCCTCCTGCCCACCTCCAGCTACGACCACTGGGTGTCACTCCAACCGCTTCAGCGCTGGCGGATGATCATTGACGGCTGGCTGGCGGTGGACCGGCTGCCGGCGCGTTCCGCCGAGGACCGGGCGCACGCGCTCGGGCCGGAGGCCTCGGCGCCGGGGGCATCGTCGATTCGGACATTGATCATGAACCTGGCTCGAGGTACCGGACCAGGCACCACGGTGGATTTGGCGACCTTGGCGGCCGCAGCCTGCTGGCACCGCCCCCGGCTGCGTCGGACGTTCGGCGAAGCCCGCCGCCTGGTGGATCTGATCTGGGCTGAGGCAAGCCGGCTCGGTCTGGTGGCGTTGGACGCTGTGTCGAGCTACGCCATCGTGATCGACGCCGACGAGCCGATACCCCAACATCTGGTCGATCTGCTCCCCCAGCCGATCGAGGAGATCATCGTTCAGGCCGACCTGACGGCGGTGGCCCCCGGGCCACTGACCCATCAGGTCGCGCACGACCTCCGGCTATTGGCGCAACAAGAGTCGCGAGGAGCAGGAGGGGTCTTCCGGTTCAGCGACGATTCTTTGCGCGGCGCGTACGACGCGGGGTGGAGTTCGGCCCAGATTTTCGAGTGGTTGAGCCGCCATTCGACCACCGGCATCCCACAGCCGCTCGCGTACCTGGTCGATGACGTTGCCCGCCGCCACGGCAGCGTCCGGATCGGTATGGCCACCTCGTACGTTCGGCTGGACGATCCTGCCGACGCGGCCTCTGTTCTTCGACACCCATCGGCGAGGGGCTACGGTCTGCGGGAATTGGCGCCCGGTGTGCTTGCGGCGGCCGCCGAACCGGAGGAGTTGCTTCAGCTGCTTCAGGAATTGGGCCATCGTCCGACGGTGGAGGACAACAGCGGCCGAACTCGCACGGCGCCGACCGAGCTGCGGGCCCGGACGCCCATCATTCGGTCAACCACCCGGCTCCTGTCAGCGGCACGGGCCGCAAGGAGCATCGTCGCCGGAGACGCGGCCGGCGCTGCGGCCGACGAGCTGGCGCAGGCCACCCGTGAGGCCCGGCCTGTGCACGTCGCGTACGTATCGTCCGACGGCAGTCCGGCCGAACGGGTGTTGAAGCCGCTGGACCTGGCGGCGGGTACGGTACGCGGCCTGGACCGGCAGAGCGCACAGGTGGTCAGCATTCCGCTCTCCCGCATTTCGGCGGTACGGCCGATGTAGGCATCGGCGATATCGTGCTCGACAACTAGACTGACGCCCGTGCGCCCCGTGACGATTCGACGATTCCTGGTCGTCGGGGTGTGCACAGTTGGTGTGGCATGCCTTTATCTGGCACCCAGTGTGGCGCGGTCTCCCGATCCGGCGGGTTCTGGAGTTTCAGGGGACCGGCCAATCTCTCGTCCGTCGACCACGGCCAAGCCAGCGGCGGTTCAGTCGGCTGGCCAAGCGATACCCGACGCACGAGCGGAAACATCACTGGCTCCGGAGCCGACGGGCAATACCGATGAGCTGGCGGACAGTGCCGATGAGCCGACCAGCAGTTCACAGACGGAGCCGAAACCCCAGCCCCATCTTCAGCCCAGTCGTTCGGGCGCTACGGCGTTCGACCCTAAGGAGAAGGACCGGGACGATACGCCCCCAGATCCGGTTGGCGGTATCCGGTTCGGACGGGTGACGCCAACTGAGCTGACCGTGCGCTGGGCACCGGCTAACGACGACACGGGAGTCGTCGGCTATCGCCTTTGGCTCGACGGCTTCATGGTGGCAACCACTGCCGACACCCAGGTGACGGTGAAATGGTTCAACGACGACATGGGCCAGCACGTCATCCAACTCAAGGCGCTGGATGCAGCCGGTAATCTAAGCGAGACGGCGCAGAGCGTGCTGGTGGTGAAACCAACGCCCGAACCCACACCCCAACCCTCCGCGGAACCGACGCCGGAAGCTTCCCCGGAGCGGACCGACTCCGAGTCGGAGCCGCCCACCGATACTGGCAAGGGCAAGCCGGGAGGCAAGCCCAGTGAGCCGACGCAGAAGTCGAGCCCCTCGAAGGGAGATGGTTGATGGGCAGCGCCCAGCCCACACCCGGGCCACTCGTCGTCCAGTCCGACCGCACGCTGCTGCTCGAAGTTGACCACCCAGACGCCGACGCGTGCCGGATGGCCATCGCTCCGTTTGCCGAGCTCGAGCGCTCCCCGGAGCACATTCACACCTATCGACTGAGTTCGCTCGGCCTGTGGAACGCGCGGGCCGCCGGACACGACGCCGAGCAGGTGGTGGATGCCCTGCTGCGCTTCAGCCGCTACCCCGTGCCCAGCTCGCTGCTGGTCGAGGTGGCTGACACCATGGACCGCTACGGCCGGCTGCGGATCGAGAAGCACCCCACCGCTGGCTTGATCTTGGCCAGCACCGACCGGCCGGTGCTCACCGAAGTTTTGCGCAGCGCAAAGGTCAAAGGGCTGGTAGGAGCCCAACTCGATCCGGACACAGTGTCCGTTCATCCGTCAGAGCGGGGCCATCTGAAACAGGTTCTGCTCAAGCTGGGCTGGCCGGCAGAAGACCTTGCCGGCTACGTCGACGGCGAGGCCCACCCGATCGATCTGCTCGAGTCGGGCTGGTCCGTGCGCGCGTACCAGAATCAAGCGGCGGACTCGTTCTGGCACGGTGGATCCGGGGTGGTGGTGCTTCCCTGCGGAGCGGGCAAGACGATTGTCGGTGCCGCGGCCATGGCCCGCGCCAAGTGCACCACGCTGATCTTGGTCACCAACACGGTCGCTGCCCGGCAGTGGCGCGACGAGTTGATCAAACGGACGACGCTGACCGCCGACGAGATCGGGGAATACTCGGGCGCGAAGAAGGAGATCCGACCGGTCACCATTGCCACCTACCAAGTGATCACCACGAAGCGCGGCGGGGTCCACCCGCACCTTGACCTCTTCGACGCGCGTGACTGGGGCTTGATCATCTACGACGAGGTGCATCTGCTGCCGGCCCCGGTATTCCGGATGACTGCGGACCTCCAGGCCCGCCGAAGGTTGGGCCTGACCGCCACCCTGGTTCGGGAGGATGGCCGCGAGGGCGACGTCTTCTCCCTGATTGGTCCGAAGCGCTTCGATTCGCCGTGGAAGGACATCGAAGCCCAGGGCTACATCGCGCCGGCGGATTGTGTGGAGGTGCGGGTCACGCTGACCGAGGCCGAGCGGATGACCTACGCCGTGGCGGAGCCGGACGTCAAGTACCGCCTGGCGGCCAGCGCCGAATCGAAGACCGACGTTGTCGTGGAGTTGGTGGGCAAGCATCGGGGCCTGCCAACTCTGGTGATAGGTCAGTACGTTGATCAGCTCGAGGAGCTGGCGGTCAGGCTGGACGCGCCGTTGATCACCGGCGATACGACCGTACGGCAGCGCGAGAAGCTCTACGAAGCCTTCCGCCAGGGAGAAGTGGAACTGCTGGTGGTGAGCAAGGTCGCCAACTTCTCAGTCGACCTGCCGACCGCGCAGGTGGCCATACAGGTATCGGGGGCCTTTGGCTCCCGACAAGAGGAGGCCCAGCGGCTGGGGCGCCTGCTCCGGCCCAAGTCGGAGGGCACGACGGCACGGTTCTACGCCGTTGTCGCCCGGGACACCGTCGACACTGACTTCGCTGCTCATCGCCAGCGCTTCCTCGCCGAGCAGGGCTACGCCTACCGCATTCTCGACGCCGAGGACGCCCTCTCCGCCGAGTGATCGACTTCGGCCGGTCAGTGGACGTCGAGGACGGTCGACTCCTCCTGGGTGCCAAGGACGATCGGCCAGGACTCAGGCTGACCCGCTAATGACCACAGCTCCACCAGTTCTTGGGGCCAGATCCACTCGCCCGTGTGCCGCAGATCGTCGTGCGACCACCAGCGGTATTGCTTGATCGTGATCCGCTCGTCCTCGGTGTGCGCGGAGATGTCGACGTCGAACGGGGACACCATCGCAAGGTAGAAGGACTCGTCTTGTTCGAGCACTTGATCGGAGTAGCCGTGTACCACGTGTCGGACCGCAATCGGCCCCAGCAGATCTTGCTCGGTCAGAACGCAGCCCGTCTCTTCCGCCACTTCTCGAATTCCCGCCTGAAGCTCAGTCTCACCGTCGTCGACGCCGCCGCCTGGTGTCACCCACCAACGGGCGTCGGGCACACCCGGATCGCTGTCCTCGAACAGCAACGTCCGATCGCCATCAACGAGGATCACCCGCACAGTCGACCGTCTCTTGCGCGGACGATCAGCCGGGTTCGCGACCGGGACATAGCTGCGTTCTCGCTGGGACGACGACACAGCTCACACCCTACGATTACCTCGGACGGAAAAGAGGGCGCTCGTGGAAACACCCGACTGGGATAAGCCGCTCGAAGCAGCCTCCCGCGCCGCGATGGATTTCCTTCACGGCCTGCCGGTCCGTCCGGTGGGCGCCAGCGTCCCCCGGTCGGATCTGCTGACCAGCCTGGGCGGCGAGCTGCCGGAGGAAGGAAGCGATGCCGCGGAGGTGATCGAGACTTTGGTCCGGGCTGCCGAACCGGGACTCGTCACAACCCAGAGCGGCCGCTTCTTCGGATTCGTCATTGGTGGCTCTACGCCAGCGGGCATCGCGGCGGACTGGCTGACCTCGGCTTGGGACCAGAACGCCGGCTTGTCCCTCTTGACGCCGGCCGCAGCCGTGGTCGAAGAGGTCGCCGGTCAGTGGCTCATCGAGCTGCTCGGGCTTCCCGATAACGCCTCCGTCGGCTTTGTCACCGGCGCCATGATGGCCAACTTCACCGCCCTCGCCGCCGCCCGCCACGCCGTCCTCGCCCACGCCGGCTGGAATGTCGAGACGGCCGGCTTGGCGCGGGCGCCACACATCCGGGTGCTGGCCGGCCAAGACCACCATGACACTATCGACCGGGCAATCCGCTTCCTCGGCCTCGGTACGGACTGCCTGGTCACCGTCGAGTCCGACGACACCGGCCGGATGCTGGTCGGCGATCTTGTGCGAGAGCTGGCCGAGCGCGAGGGACCGACGATCGTCTGCGCCCAAGCCGGCTGCGTGAACGGTGGCAGCATCGACCCGCTCGCCGAGATCATCGACGTCGCCCACCGTCACTCCGCCTGGGTGCACGTGGATGGCGCGTTCGGCTTGTGGGCGGCGGCAACGCCCGCCCTGAAACCCCTGCTCGCCGGCGTCGAGCGCGCCGACTCCTGGGCAACGGATGCGCACAAATGGCTCAACGTCCCGTACGACTCCGGCTTGGTCTTCTGCGCCCAT
>DASQUD010000030.1:0-2305 GCA_035641455.1 Propionibacteriaceae bacterium
GCGGCGACCGCCTGGGTGCCCAGGAACACCATCAGGTAGATCGCGATCGCCCGGGCCCGGACCCAGCCGGGCAGGAACAGCTGCAGCTCCGAGATCACCGTCGCCACGGTGGCGGTCCAGCCGAAACCACACACCACCAACAGCGGCAGCGCGACCCACATCGACGAGGTCACCGCAACACCGGCGAACGCCACGGCGAAGCCCGCCCCGGCCACCGCGAGGACCTGGTTCGACGACAGGTGCTGCTTCACCCGCCCGAGACCGAGCGCGGCCGCGACAGCGCCGACGCCGAGGGCGGAGAACAGGATCCCGTAGCCGTTGGCGGCTAGTCCGAGCTGGCGGCTGGCGATCAGCGGCAGCAGCGCCCAGACGGCACTGGCCGGGAAGATGAACGACGCGAACCGCAGCAGGATGGTCCGGATCACCGGCTCGTGCCGCACATAGCGGCTCCCGGACCGCAACGCGGGCAGGAAGCGCTCCCGCTGCGGAACACGGACCGTCGGACGTCGCCAGGCCAACAGGATGACCAGCAACACCACTCCGGTGGCGGCCGTCAAGGCGAAGACGGGTGGCACACCCCAGGTGGCGATGACGAACCCGGCGATGGCCGGGCCGGCTGCCCGGGACACGTTGACACTCACCATGTCGAGCCGGGTCGCCGCCGCAAACTCCTCCCGCGGCACCAGCTCGGTGATCAGGGACTGCCAGGTCGGCGACAGCATCGCCATCCCCGCACCCACCGCGAACGTGAACGCCAGCAGCAACGCCGGCGGCATCATCCCCACCGCCGTCAGCACCGCCAGCAGCGCCGACACGACGATGGCGTAGCCCTGGATCACGACCATCAGCCAGCGCCGGTCGAAGGCATCGGCCAACACCCCGGCCGGCAGCGCCAACAGCATCATCGGCAGCGTGCTGGCGGTCTGCACCAACGGGACAATCGTCGCCGCATTCGGGTCGTTGATGAACAGCCACTGCGCCCCGACCATCTGACCCCAGGTCCCGATACTGGCGACGACCACACCGAGCCACAGCCAGAAGAACGCCCGATGCCGAAATGGTGCGAACGGCGAAACCGGGCTGACGGCCGGTGAAGCATCACTCGTCACCAGCCGACGATAAGAGCCGCAAGCTCAGCGCTGGGAGTCCCTGACAGGACACCTCACGGGTCAGCAATCGCAGTATCCCGTTCGGTAGGGTCCGGGCTATGCAGCAGGCGCGTGCACCACAGACCCAACCGTTCGGCGCCGAGGCTTTCGACCCGCTGGAGGCGACGGTACTGCGCTGGCTCGGGATGGCCGGATTCCTGATCAACTCCCGGGGAACGACGCTGATGATTGACCCCCTGCTGGGCGGGTTCGATATGCCGGTGATGATCGACTTCCCGATCGCGGCAGAAGCGGTGACGCGGCTGGATGCGGTGCTGGTCACGCACAGCGACAACGACCACTACAGCGTTCCCACCTGCCGCCAGCTGGCTCCGGTCACCGCCGCGTTCCACTCCACCCGGTACGTGAACACCCTGATGGGCGCCGAGGGGTTCCCGTCCACCGGTCACGACATCGGCGACCGCTTCACCGTCGAGCAGGTTCAGGTGACCGTCACCCCCGCCGACCATGCCTGGCAGAACGACTCACCCGGGGCCAGCGACCGGGTCTTCCAGATGGAGGACTGCTGCGGCTTCTGGATCGAAACCCCCGACGGCACGATCTGGGCGCCCGGGGACTCACGGCTCATTCCGGACCACCACCTTGGCATGCCGACGCCCGACGCGATGCTGTTCGACTTCTCCGACAGCGAGTGGCACTTCGGCCTCGACGGCGCGGTCGCGATGGCGAACGCCTACCCGCGGACGCCGCTGCTGCTCCATCACTGGGGCTGCGTCGACGCACCCGACTTCCCACCCTTCAACGGCGACCCCGCTTCCCTGGCGGGCCGGGTCGACAACCCGGACCGGATCGTCCAGCTAGCGCCGGGCGAGCCGTTCACCCTCCACCCGGTGGCTGGCTGACGTCAAAGTAGGAGCGGCACTCCGCAGCAATTACCGTCCCGCCTCGGGGGGACGGTAATTGCCATCGCCCCTGATCAGAACCTGGTTCCTCGCTCGACCGACACCACGTTGCCCACGTACCTTGGCACAGGGCATGCGTCAGATCAACTGGCGGTGGCGGAGGGATTTGAACCCTCGAAGGCTTTCGCCTTACACGCTTTCGAGGCGTGCTCTTTAGGCCGCTCAGACACGCCACCGCCCGGAAGGGTACCCAACCCGACCGGCCAACGCGAATCGGTTGCGGTGGAGCCCTTT
>DASQUD010000031.1:0-6792 GCA_035641455.1 Propionibacteriaceae bacterium
ATGGCACGGCTACCGCACCCATCCCGGTGGGTACGGTCGGTGACGTAGTCACCGACGTGGACGCCACCTTCGACGGATGGGGCTATGTGCATCTGTTCGCGGTCGGCGAGGATCTCAGTCTGACCGAGGTCGACACCTTCGCCATCCCGGAGGCCATGGATCCGGACTTCGCATCCGGCTTCGGCGACCTGTCGGTGCACGAGGTAGCGACAGATCCACAGGATCCGAGCCTGGCCTACCTGTCCTACTACAGCGGCGGCCTTCGGGCGGTGCAGATCCAGTGCACAAATCCGGCCGACACGTCGACCTGCGAGCTGGTCGAGGTGGGCGGATACCTCGATCCGGAGGGCAACAACTTCTGGGGAGTCGAGACCTTCGTCCGTGACGGTGAGACGATCATCCTCGCCAGCGATCGCGACTCCGGGCTCTGGATCTTCCGAGATCCCTAATCGAGGTCACTGCAAGAACGCGAAGAGGGCTCGTACATGCGAGCCCTCTCTCGCGCCAAGGGCTTTCGCGTTCGTCTGTGTGCGAACGCCAAATCGCAAGACGGCGGTTACACCCTCGGGGCGCAAGCGGGCGAGACCGCGATCAGTCGGGTGGTCACCGCCGCCGGCTTTAGCCGGTTCCGCCGAGCGGCCGAGATCACCTTCAACCTCGTCTATGAAGCCCGGCCGGGACCGCAGCTACGCAGCCGTGACAGGCAGCCAGACTCGCATAGTGGCCGGGCCGCGGTTACCCCACGTGTGGTACGGCCGTAGGACGACATCGTGGGCGGGCTGTGATGCGGCTGGCTCGTCGGCCGCCGGATGCGGCCCTTCAGCTTTCGGGACCTTCCTCGTCGTCACGGGTGAATGACGGATGTAGCGCCAGGCTCCAGGCGTCTCGGGCGGCGTCATCGTCTGCATGGTCACGAGGACGGAGCCGTCGACTTCCCGTGGCCCTGCCGCCTCGTCAAGGCGAAGGAGGTCCACGTGCATCCGGTCGGGGGTATCGACCGACTCCAGGCACATGACCTCCGGGCCGCGTTCGACTGCGACGCAGCCCCGGGCTGCGTCCACGCGGGGATCTGCCGTGGTGAATCGCGGATTCATCGGGAGGAGGATCTCAACGGTTTCCCCGGGCTTGAAGTCGCGGGCGACGCGAGCATATCCGGCGGGCTGGACAGGTTGGGCGTCGCCGTTGACGATGACCTCGGCGCCCTCGGCCCACTGTGGAATTCGCACCGACAACGTCCAGGTGCCGACGCTGTCGCCAAGAATCCGCACCTCGATTCGCCCGTTCCGGGGATACGCGGTGCGGGTTTCCAGTGCCACGGCACGGCCGTCAGGGAGCGTCGTCCGTACGATGGCCGGCGCGTATTGATGGAGCTGAACACCGGTCGCGTCAGTGGTGGCGACGTAGCCGGCGAGGCTGGCAAAGGTGCGTGCCAGGTTCGTGGGGCAGCAAGAAACGCCGAACCAGGGGGCGCGCAAGCTTGAAGCCGCACGGCCGACAGCCTGCTGGAGATCGGGCACCGTGCCCAGTTCTCGCTGGTGCAGGGTGTTCGTGTAGAAGAAACTCCTGCCGTCGTTAGACGGTGAGGCGGCAATGACGTTGTAGAGAGTTCTTTCGATGAGGTCTGCGTAGCTTGAGTCGCCGTCGGCAAGCAGCAGACGCCAGCTGAACATCAGCGAGCCCACCCCGGCGCAGGTCTCGGAATACGCGCGGTCGGCCGGCAGCACGAAATCCTCGCCGAAGGCCTCGTCCTGGTGGCGAGACCCCATGCCTCCGGTGATATAGGTACGGGCAGCGACGGTGTTGTCCCACTGGCGGCGGAGGGCCCGGAGCAAACCCTCGTCCTGAGTCTCGACGGCAACGTCGACTGCGCCGGCGGACAGATAGGTGGCGCGCACCGCGTGACCGCGGAGCACGTTGGCATCGCGGACCGGGACGTCGTCTTGGTAGTAGGAGCGTCCGTACTCGATGTCGTCCAGGACCTGGTGGCCGCGCCGTTCGACGAACAGTCGGGCCTGGTCGAGGTAGCGTCGTTCACCGGTGACGCGATAGAGCTCGACCAGCGCCGGCTCGATCTCTGGATGACCGCAGACAGACTGGATCCCCTCCGGCCCGAAGACGTCGCAGACATGATCGGCGGCGCGGCGAACGGCGCGGACGAAGTCGTCGTCCTCACCGACCGTTCGGGCACGCGCGACACCGGCCTGGATGAGGTGTCCGAATGAGTACAGCTCGTGGCCCCACTCGAGGTCGCTGTAGCGCCGCGCCTGTCCGGGTCGGCCGAAGTTGGTGTTGAGGTAGCCGTCGGCCTCCTGAGCTGCCACGACGCGTACGGCGATCCGCTTGAATTTGTCGTTGATCCGCGGATCGTGCGTACGCCCGAACTCCCAGGCGAGTCCCTCGAGCAACTTGTAGACCTCTGTGTCGGCGAATTCGCGCCCGCGGCGGGCCTGCGGCAGCCGCCCCTCTACGGCGGCGTCGAAGTTGCCCAGCCAACCCTCCCGCTCCAGCCAGTACTCGATGTGAGCCAGGGAGGCGTCGCCGTTGCGCTGCTGGAGATGCCCGAGGAAACCGCCGGTGATGACGACCTCACCCAGTCCGAGTGGACGTAGCGTGCCCTGTGACGGGTCTGCCGGTCGGCCGTTGGGACCGTCGGCGACCCCGTGGGCTGGCGGTATGGCCGTGTCAAGGCTTCCAGTGGCGCCGGCCGGCTCGGAGCGAGTCATGGTCAGCCTTTCAGTGCGCCGGACATGAAGCCTCGGACGTAGTGACGTTGGAGGATGAGAAAGAGGATGATGCAGGGCACGGCGAGAACGACGACCCCAGCTTCGGTTGCGCCATAGTCGACGACGCCCATCACTTGGCCCCGGATATTGGCCACGGCCAGCGGCAGCGGCACTTTGTCCGGGTCGTTGATCAGAATCAGGGGGGCGATGAAGTCGTTCCAGGCAGCGAGGAAGGCGAAGAGTCCGACCGTGATGAGTCCGGGTTTGACGGCCGGTACCAGAACCCGCATCAGGGCCTGGAAAGTGCCGCAGCCATCGACGTACGCAGACTCCGCGAGCTCGCGTGGCACGGCCTCGAACGAGATCCGCATCATGAACGTGGCGAAGGGGAGCTGGAACATGGTGAGCACCAGTGCCAGCCCTATTAGTGAATCCTGAAGGCCGAGGCCATTGAGCAGCACGTACAGCGGTATCAGCAGGGTCGCGTACGGAACCATCAGAATCGCCAGCGTGGTCAAGAACAGCAGGTTCTTTCCGCGAAAGCTGAACATCGCGAACGCGTAACCCCCGAACAGGGACACGACAAGGGTGAAGACGACTGTCATCCCGGAAATCAGCAAAGAGTTCAGGATGTACCGGATGAGGCCGGCCTGGTAGCCGGCCAGCCGCGCGTAGTTATCCAGCCCCCAGCCCACCGCCTGGGCGGTACCCGGCTGTGGTGCGACCGAGGCCACAGCAGCCCAGACGAGGGGGACGAGGAAGATCAGCGCAAGCCCGCCGGTGAGAACGCGTTGCGTGGGTACGGCGAAGCTGCGCCACCAAGCGAGCACGGCTCAGCGCTCCTTGTCTCGAAGTGCGGTGAGTTGGGACGCGTTGATGATGATCAGGCCCAGAAGGACGACCAGGGATAACGCCGCAGCGACACCCAGGTCGTTGCGTCCCTGAAAGGCCACGTTATAGATGAGCTGCACGATGGTGACCGTGGTGTTGTCAGGGCCACCTCTGGTCAAGATGTAGAACTGTTCGAAAGCCAGCAACGAACCGGTGATGCAGAGGATGGTGCACAGCGCCAGCGACGACTTGAGGAGTGGCAGGGTGACGTGCCGGAAGGTTTGCCACCTGCCCGCCCCGTCGACCCGTGCCGCCTCGTATACGTCAGCAGGAATTCCCTGTAGGCCAACCAGGAGCAGCAGCATGTAGAAGCCGGCGAATCGCCACACGATCACGGCCACCGTGGACCACAAGGCGCTGTTCGGGGTGCCGAGCAGTGACACCGAACCGTTGCCGAACCCCACGAGTGCGAGCAGACCTGCGAAGGGTCCGCTCGGTGCGTAGAGCGCATAGAACAGCAGCGATGCAGCGGCCAGACCCAGGGCGCTGGGTACGAGGAACGCGGTGCGAAGCAAGGAGTTCCAGCGAGAAGCCTCCTGAACCAACAAGGCCATGCCGAGCGCCACCGCGATCAGGATCACGGTCGTGATCACTGTGTACTTCACGGTGAAGCCGACCGCCGGCCAGAAGAGCCGGGTGCCGACGGCGTCGACGTAGTTCTCGGGAGCGTTGAAGCCGCGGTTGCCTGCGAAGAGGCTCCAGTCCGACAGCGACATCTGGAGTACGAGCAGTACCGGGACGATGAAGAACACGGTGACGAAAAGGGCGGTTGGTGCAGCATAGATCCAGCCCTGGTTTCGGTGAGAGATTCGCCGCCTCGGCGCCCGCCGCCGCTTGGCGGCGGGGTCGGACGCGGCGGGACCGCGGATGGACGGCTGGACCGCGGTCCGGCCGTCCTCCACTGGGGCGGTCATGAGCTGAACTCCTTACTGTCCGAGTACTTCGGTGATGGCCTCGTTGTCCGCGTCGACCGACGATCCGTCACCAAAGATCGCATTGCGGAAGAGAGTCACCCAAGGGCTGCCGGGCGCGTTGTACGCCTGCTGGAAATTCCTTGCCACCGGCGTGTGGCTGTCGGGGGCCCCTGCAATCTCATTGATGAGCTTCACGCGGGGATCGGTCGCGTACTTGTTGTCGGTCAAGTCGCTGCGGGAGACGGCGTTGTTCGTCTTGGCGAGAACCTCAACCTGCGCTGCGTCCGACATCAACCAGGCCAGGAAATTCCAGGCCTGATCGGTGACCTTCGAGTCCTTCGAGATGCCGATGCCGTCGCCCCCCACGAACGTTGACGCACCACCGTTGACGCCGGGAATCGGGGTGACGCCGACCTCGACCGTCTTGTCCGCGGTCTCTAGCAGGGTCGCCGGATACGGCATCACACCGATCTTGCCCTGTTGGAAGTCGCCGACCCAGGTAGCCCCGGTTTCCTCCTTGGAACCGGGCGCAACGGCACCGGCCTGCTGAAGCTCGCGCCACATGGTGTAGACCTCCTTGGCCGCGGCTCCGTTGAGGTTGGACGCCGTGCCTTCGGCATTCATCGGCTGTTCACCGCTGGCCCAGATCATCGGGAACCACGTGAAGACACCACAGCCGCCACAGTTGCCACCGAAGTAGGTGCCGTACACGCCTTTCTTGTCCAGCTTCTGAACGGCGAGGGCGTGATCCTTGAACTCCTGGAGCGTGGTCGGGCCCTTCTCCGGGTCCAAGCCCGCCTCCTTGTAGAGCTCCTTGTTGTAGAACACCACCGAGAGGTCGAGCACGAACGGCAGCACGTACTTCACACCTTCACGGGTTCCTGCCTCGAGGTGACCCTTGTTGATCTCGGCCGCATGCGGTAAAGCGTCTATCCGGCTTGAGATGTCCGCAAAGAGGCCGGCTTCCGTCCAGTTCGGGACGTAGACGATGTCGGCGGCGAACAGGTCAGGAAGGTTCCCGCTACCGGCCGCCGCCCCCACTCGGGCGACATAGTCGTCGTTGGGCGTGATGGTCAGCTCGACCTGGTTTTTGTGGGTCGAGTTGTATGCCTGGACCAGCGCCTTTGCCTGAGCCTCCAGTGGCGCTCGGGTCCAAAGCGTCAGCTTGGTGCCGTCATCGACGCCTTCGACGGAAGCCGTCGCACCGGCGTCTCCACCAGCGGCTGGGCCCTGACCATCGCCGCCCCCGCCGCCACAGGCGGCAGCGCCGAACAGTGAGACAGCCGTAAGGGCGATCACTGCTCGGCGAAACCCGCGAGCCCCGCTCCAACTCTTCATTGAGATCTCCTCAGTTCTGGGAGCACCTCGTGCGCCCCCATTGGGTTTGATGCCTATCCCGGGCTGAAGTAAGTGCCAAAAACGATTTCGAAAGTTGTTGAGCCGCGCCCTGCCGTGGGCATGGTCCTCACCCGTGGAAACCTGCGATTTCAATGAGCGAAAAGCTTTTCGGAGCGTATGTGGATCTGGCTCGCCCGTCAAGGGCGGCGACTGTACTGTGGCCATTTGAACGACCCGGCCACAGCGTGAGTGAGGATGACAACCCAAGTGATCAAAGCGGTCTCGCGGAACGCGACACTGAAGGACGTCGCCCGGCTCGCCGGAGTCTCAGTTTCGACGGCCTCTAAGGCGCTCAACGGCCGCAACGATGTGGGCGAAGCGACTCGGGGGCGCGTGCTGCAAGCAGCCGAGCGGCTAGCCTTCTCACCCAACGCGCTCGCCCGGGGCCTGATCGCTCAACGCAGCGGAACCGTCGGCCTGATCACATCCGACCTCGAGGGGCGCTTCTCCATCCCGATCCTGATGGGAGCGGAGGACGCGTTCGGTTCTGACACAACCTCGGTCTTCTTGTGCGACGCTCGCGGCGACAACATCCGCGAGCAGCACCACCTGAGGTCGCTCCTCTCGCGCCGCGTGGACGGCCTCATTGTCGTTGGCGCTCGACCCGACGTGAGATCATCGCTCGGACAGGGCCTCGGCGTACCCGTTGTATACGCCTATGCCGCCTCAGAGGACCCGAACGATCTCTCGCTGGTCGCTGACCAGCGTGGTGGCGGCGAACTTGCCACTGACCACCTTCTAGCTTGTGGTCGGTCCAGGATCGCCCATATCACCGGCGACCCCTCCTACGGTGCTGCCCAAGACCGGGCCCGCGGCACTATCGCCCGACTCGATCAAGCGGGCTTGGAGCTGGCCGGAGGGCAGGT
>DASQUD010000032.1:0-14333 GCA_035641455.1 Propionibacteriaceae bacterium
CATCCGTGCCCGTGCCACCGTCGACGACGTCGAGCTCGAAGTCATCGATGACGGGCGCGGCGCGAGCGGACGCGACGGGGCCGGCCTGTCGGGCATGCGGGAACGGGTCACGGCCCTGGGCGGCCACGTCGACCTGCAGACAGGACCGGCCGGCAGCGCCAGACCCGGCACCCGCGTCCTCGTGCGGCTGCCCCGCACGGCCCTCGACCCGGCGGTGCCGACCGCCACAGCCGGGCAGTGAGCATCTCGGTCCTGCTCGCCGAGGACCAGCGCATGGTCCTCGGCGCGTTGGGCACACTGCTCGGTCTCGAGCCGGACCTCGACGTCGTCGGCACTGCCGTCGACGGTGACGACGCGCTGCGGCTTGTTGGATCACTTCGCCCGGACGTCCTGGTCACCGACATCGAGATGCCCGGTCGCACGGGTCTGGACTTGGCAGCCGAGATTCGGCGCCGAGGCCTACCGACCCGGGTTGTTATCCTCACCACGTTCGCACGCTCTGGCTACCTGCGTCGCGCCTTGGACGCCGGAGTTGGCGGCTACCTGCTCAAGGACGCCCCTTCAGCGACCCTGGCCGCCGCCATCCGCACTGTGCACAGCGGGGGGCGCGCGGTCGACCCTGCCCTCGCCGCCGACGCATGGGGCGAGCCCGACCCGCTCACCGAGCGGGAGCGTCAGGTGCTGCGCCTGGCTGGGGACGGGCTGGGCAACGCCGATATCTCGGCCAGTTTGCACCTGTCCGAGGGAACCGTGCGCAACTACCTGTCCGAGGCCATGCGCAAGCTGGGTGCACCCAACCGCACTGCCGCGGCCCGGCTGGCCCGTGAGCGCGGCTGGCTCTGAACCGCAGCGCGTCCGCCGAGGCGGGTAGGACTAATCGTCAGCCCGACCTCCGATCCGTTCACTATGCGGCGTCCGATGCCTTGGCCCATCTGGGAGAGTGGCCAACTCCCCCGGTCGCGCACCGCCCCATCGTTGGGGGTCTGAAACGTTGACGCGAAGCGGATGCTAACCGTGTCGTCGTAACCGCCTTGGGGCCATTGGTTGCCGGCTGCGGTTCGCCGTTATTGCTCTGGCTAGGGCGTTTTGGTGCGCCGCGAGGGAATCGAACCCCCAACCCGCTGATTTCCTCCGTCCGGGCCAGGCTGGACGATTCGAGGTCTTGTCGAGCGTTGACGGTTGCCATCCCTGCTGGCTTGCCGTCGGCGATGGTAACCGCAACGTACCCGCGCTGGCTGGTTTCCTCTCGGTCTGGCGCTAGTCTCAAGATGTCTCCCGTGTTGGCACGCTCTTGATCCTGCAGTGTTGGTCCTGTGCGTGCTCGTTCTCAACTTGAAGGCTGACGCGATAGGCCGCGACGCTCTTCGCAACGACCAAGACCCGCCCTGCGAGTCCGGTGTCACGCTTGCGTGTAGGTACCGCTACCTCAACTGAGCTAGATACGGGTACGAGTCGCGACTGCTGCCTTATCAGGAGAAGTTGTTGCGGTCGCACAGCCGCCGCCGACGCGTCTGGGCCGTCCAGGGACGTCCGGTGTGATCCGCGGCAGGGCAGGACCATTGTCAAGCAGAACGACAACCAGGCAGCCGGCCGTGTCGACTGCGCTTACCCCTTTGGGGCACCGGCTTAGCAGGTCGTCGGAACAATGCTTGCCCGTTGCTCCGCCTGGTCCGTCACGCTTAGCACCTCTTGCGGAGGTATGGCCGCGAACGGTCGAGGACGAAGGCGAGTGAGACCACAACTGAGGCCAGGGCAACCTTGCCTTATGAGAGCCTCCTGGCTACGACCCACGAGTGGATTCGGCTGCGATCGCGGGGTCATGGTCAGGCTCTTCGGCGGTGCAACGTTCTCAGTCGCATAGACGACGTACTTGTTGTGAATGAGACGGAGACGGCGCCTCCTGGATTCGAGGCGGCGTTCCGGGAGCATCGGCTCGCGCTGGTTCGGCTTGCCTACCTGATGTGCGGCTCCCGTGACCTCAGCGAGGACCTGGTGCAGAACGCCTTCGCCGCCGCCCATCCACGCTGGAGCGAGATCGACAACCACCTTGCATATCTGCGGCAGGCGATCGTCAACCAAGCAAAGGATCACCAGCGCCGCTATTTCCGGCACCTTCGGCTCGCCCCATCCACCACGCCACAGTCGGTCACGCTCCTACCTGAGCTTGACGAAACATGGACGGCGATACGCCGCCTGCCACCGATACAGCGAGCCGTGGTCGTCCTGCATTACTACGAAGACCTTCCGCTCGTTGAGGTCGCTCACCTGCTTAACCGACCGGCCAGCACAGTGCGATCGGATCTGCGCCGCGCCCTGGACCGGCTCCGAAAGGCCCTGACATGACCAGCAAGCAGTTCATCACTGACGCCGAACTCCACCAACATCTCAGGCGAACCCTTCACGCCGTGGCCGCTACCATCGCTGAGCCGCCGTCGACGGCTACCTCTGCTGCTCCTCATCGCCGCGGGAGACGCATCCTGTTGGGCCTCGGTGCCATCGCTGTGGCGGCACCTTTGGCCGCCGGAGGGTTATTCGGCCTCGGACCTGAGTACGTGGACGAGCTGCCACCCGGCAACGTGATCACCACGGGCATCCTCGACGGTGAGCGGTACTGGATGGTCGAGTCCTTCCACCGGGACTCCTGTGGGCAACTCATGCCCGGCGTGGAGCTCGTTGTCGAGGAGCGCAACATCATCGGCCAAGAGTGGAGCACTACCGGGTATAGCTACGGCGAGCCGATCGAGGTGGCCCGTAACGGACTTGAGGTGCGCGTCTGCGGCTATGACACCACTCAGGCGCTCGCCGACCCGGCAGTCTCGTTCTCAAGCGGAGCGCAGGTCGGGGACGCCATGATCTGGATCTATGCCGTCCACCCCGACGTCACGGCGCTGAGAGTGACCATTGACGGAGCCGCCCAGGCTGTTCCGGTCCACCCAGTCGACGCGGCCGGCTATGCCTTGATCGAACTGCCTGAATCCACCAAGTCGTACATCGTCGACCTGCTCATCAACGACGACGTTGTACCGGGCTCTCGAAAGACCAGAGACCTCCATCGATGATGAGTCGGATCGGTGCAAGCCGGTCCGCGGTGCTTGGGTGAGGGCGTATCGCAAGCCGCGCGAGCCGCCAGTCGACGCGGTGCCTGGGTGGTCCCGCACACCTACCGCAAGACTGTGGCGACGTTCCCGGACGACGAAGGGCTCAGCGCGCGCATCGTGGCCGACCAGCTGGGGCACTCGCGCATCTCGATGACCCAGGATGTCTCCATGGGTCGAAAGGCCGTCAATCGCGCCGCGGCGTCGGCCTTGGAAGGCCTGACCGAGTGACTTCGGAAGCGGATGGTAACCGCAAGGTAACCGCCTCGGGCTGTGAACCGGCCCTGGGCGGTTCGCCATTGCCGGCCTGGCTAGGCCATTTAGTGCGCCGCGAGGGAATCGAACCCCCAACCCGCTGATTAAGAGTCAGCTGCTCTGCCAATTGAGCTAGCGGCGCGCGACGAGCAACATTAGCAGGGCCAACATCTGGGGGTGAAACGTCCGGACGCCGGATGAGGGGTGGCTAAGCGGCCTCGATGACCGCTTGGGCAGCATTGTGGCCACCCAGACCGCTGACCGCACCGCCCCGGACGGCTCCTGAACCGCAGAGCAAAATTCTCGGATGATCGGTGGCCACGCCCCAGCGCTCCCCGGCGCTTGTCGCTATCGCGTCGTCGGCGAGCCAGGGCCAACTCAGGTCACCGTGGAAGATATGTCCGCCAGGCATGCCCAGCTCAGCCTCGATGTCGAGCGGTGACATCACCTCCACACAAGGACGCCCCCGCGCATCAACGGCCAGGCAGTCCTCCAACGGCTCAGCCAAAACAGCTTGCAGTGCACGTAGTGCCGCTCGCTCGGCTTGTGCGCGCGCTCCCGACGGGTCGGTCACAAAAAGCCGCGTGGGGGTGTGCAGACCGAACAACGTCAGCGTGTGGTAGCCGGCGCTCCGCAGTTCGGCACTCATGATCGACGGGTCCGTCAGGGTATGGCAGTAGACCTCGCAGGGCAGCGGGTCGGGCATCCGGCTAGAAGCCGCCTCCTCGAATGCTTGCTCCAGTCGCCGGTAGCCCTGACCCAAGTGCAGCGTGCCGCCGAACCCGATGCTGGGATCGATACCGGAGCGGAACCGGGGCAGCCGCCGGACAAGCAGATTGATCTTGATCTGCGAGCCCTCGGGCGTCGAGGGCTGATGGCCCAGCAGCGATTGCAGGACGGTAGCCGCGCAATTGGCCAGGATGAACGGTGCCCGGTACCGGCTGCCGTCCGCGAGCATGACAGTCCCTCCGCCGCATGCGTCCGGTTCGATTCGAGTCACCCGGGTGTGCGTGCTGAGGGTGGCTCCCGCACGTTGCGCGGCGTCGATCAGCTCGGACACGACACGTCCCATGCCGCCAACCGGGACCTTCCACTCACCCGTGCCGTTGCCGATGACGTGATAGAGGAAGCATCGGTTCTGCCGTCGAGTCGGGTCGGCCAGCGAAGCGAAGGTGCCGATCAGAGCGTCGGTGGCGACTACGCCTCGTACGGTGTCGTCGGTCAAGGCCTCCTCCAGCAGTTCGCCTATTGGCCGCTCGACCAGCGCTGTCCACAGCTCCGCACCCAGCTGATTCCGGATGTCGGCCGCTCGCGGAAGCGGGCCAGTCAAGGTCGCCGCCACGACCGACGCCACGCTCTGCAGTCGCGACACCAGCTTCTCCCACCGGGCATACTCGTCGTCGCTTCCGGTTAGCCGAGCGAACGAGGCGCGGGTCAGCGGGCCTGCGTCGCGTTCCACCAGCAGTCCGCTGGCGCCGATCGGGGTATAGGACGCGATCCTGCGTGACCGCAAGTCCAAGTCAAGATCAAGATCATTGATGATCGAGTCCGGGAGCAACGACACCAGGTACGAGAATCGGGAAAGCTGGGCCGCCATGCCGGAGAAGTTCTGCTCGCCCGAAACCGCACCGCCGAGCCGATAGCGTGCCTCCATTACGACAACCCTGCGGCCCGCTCGGGCCAAGTAGGCCGCGGCCACCAACCCGTTGTGGCCGCCGCCAACGATGATCACATCCGCGTCGTCGGTCATTCGCTCCCGCCGGTGGCGCTGCAGCGCGCAAGCTCAGCATCGGACAGAACCAGACTCGCGGCTTTGGCGCAGTCCATGATCGACTCGGGACGGCGAGCTCCGGGGATGGGGATAACGTGGGATCCAAGTGACAGCTCCCAGGCGAGCACCACTTGTTGCGGGCTGACGCCGTGCCCTCGGGCGATCTCGCTGAACACCGCGAAGCGCTCGCCCACCTCCCGTCCCGCGCCGCCCGTGCCACCGAGCGGACTCCAGGGCAGAAAGGCGATGCCGCGCTCTCCGCAGAACTCAAGCTCTTGCTGGCTGCTCCGAAAACGCCGCGAGAACTCGTTCTGCACGCTCGTCAGGCCGCCCTCGCCGAGGACCTGGATCGCCACCTCGATCTCCTCGACGTTCGCGTTCGAGATCCCGATCACCTTGATCTTGCCCTCGTCTTGCCGACGAGCATCGGCCGCCCGCCGCTGCGACGGTCAGGGGTACGGCGCTCCGCGGGATCAGCGGGCGAGCTTGCGTACGGCATGGAGCCGCTGCCGGCGGAGCTCATCGATCTCGGGACGGATGAGCGGTACGAGCTTGCGATCAAGCGCCAACTCCAGTACATGGTCGGCAAGGGCGGGGTTGCGAGCCAGCACCGGGCCATGCGGATAGGTGCCGATCACAGTTCCCGTGACGGCTCCCTCCGTGCCGTCGTCGCAGTTGCCGATACCGATCTCGACGCGTGCCAGCGGGCGAGCTTGCTGGCCGAGGCGGGTGTATCCGCCGTGATTCTCGAATCCGGTCAGCCACTGTTCGTCACCGTCGCGGTCTTCCCAGCGGCTGAGGATTTCACCGACGGCCCGGACCGGCCCTCGAGTCGTGGTCACGTCGAGCAGGCCCAGGCCCTCGATCACGTCGTCGTCCGCACCAACGGTGAATGATCTCCCGATGATCTGGTAGCCGGCGCAGACGGCGAAAACAGCCGCCCCCCGGTTGACCGCACGTTGCAGCCCGCCGTCGCCCTGCAACGCCCGTACGGCTGACACCTGGGCCGCGTCCTCGCCGCCACCGAGCAGATAGACCTTGCCGGTGTCGGGCAGGGGATCACCCGGCTCAACAATGGTGAGCACCGGATCGAAACCTCGCCAGCTCAGTCGCTTGAGCAGCACTTGAGCATTACCACGATCTCCATAGATGCCCAGAAGCGATTGAAAGACGAGCACGATCTCGACGCGCTCACCCAAGCCCCGAATGACCATCCTCAGACGCCGCCCATCTTGCGGAGCCGCTGGAAGGGGGTGTAGGTGGCTATCACGTCGACCGGCTCAGGATGCCCGGCCAGGGCACTCGCAAGATCAGGAATGCAGCGATGCTCGACTCCGGCGTAGGACAGTCGGACGGCGAGATCTTGGGCGCGTGGTCCTGTCGCAACCACAACGCGGTGGGCCAGCTGCTCGTACTCCACGTCCCAGAGCCAGGACACGTCACGGCCGTCGGCAGCAGCCGAATCGATGGCCAAGATCACCGTGGGAGTCCGAGCCAACGGGAGCGCTTCCGCCCAGCCGGCAGGGTTCTTCGCCAGCAAAAGCCGGGCCGTGCTGCCGCTGATCGTGGCGGTCGCGAAACGACCGGCGGGGGACGTCACCCGACGCATGCCGACGAACGCCGTGCCAGCGTCGACGCCCATCAACTCCGCCGCGGCCAACGCGCAGGCGGCGTTGCTGATGTTGAATGCCCCGGGAACGTTGAGGTGAGGCTCCCACAGCCGGGCGTTCTGGTCGATGATCTTGCCGTCCTCCACCACGTAATCGCCCTTTGGCTGCGCAAGATCGCAACCGGTGCAGTACCAGCCGGTGCGTGAGGCGCTCGGCCACCGTTCGGCGAAGGGAGCGTGCTTCGGTTGCTCACGGGCGAGAGGCGCACCGCATTGGGGGCACAGGGACGCGTCTTGCGTCCAGGTGGTCGCTGTGTCGACCCAGACCACCTGTCGTGCCGTCTGCACCGCCCAGACGATCAGTGGCTCGTCAGCGTTGGCCACCACCACCGGACCATCGCGGCCCGCCTCGGCGAGCGCGTTGCGCCAACTGCGGCCGAGGGCCTTGATCTCGTGATGGCGGTCCAGCTGGTCTCGGCTGAAGTTGAGCAACACAAGGACCTCTGGGCGGCCTAGCCTGATGAGGTCCGCCACCACGCGCTCGTCGGTTTCCAGGATGGCGATGTCGGCGTCTGGGCGTACGGACAGGGCGGAGGCGATGCCGGCATGGAGGTTCGCCCCGTCGGCGTTGTGGACGAGTCGATCACCGGAACGGCCAAGCGAGGCACGAATGGCGGCCGCGAGGAAGTGGGTGGTCGTGGTCTTGCCGTTGGTGCCGGACACCATCGCGATTCGCTTGTGGGCAAGCAACTTGCGCAGCGAATCCGGATCGAGCCACAGCATGACCTGGCCTCGGATCGATGCACCCGAGCCCCGCCCGGTGAGGCGGGAAGCCACCGCCGCCATCCGTCCCGCCGCCGTCGCGACGGACAGCCGCATCCGCGCCCTTGACCGCAGCGGACGTCGCGGCTCATGCAATACGACGGTGCCGTCGGCGGACTCCCGAGACGACATCGACATGACGCCATTGTTCCCTAACCAGCGGCGTTCGCTTCATCGTTGGCCATGGGCGGGCAGACTGGGGTGAGTGACGGGACTCGAACCCGCGACATCCTGGACCACAACCAGGGGCTCTACCAGCTGAGCTACACCCACCATGCGCGATGCGGCCGTACGGCTTGCGCAGCGTGAAGTGTACCGGCTCAGTCCTGCACCCGCTGAGTCACGGCGCCCTGATGGCGGGCAGCGATCTCCTTGGCCGTGGCGCTGTCGGGACCGGGCAGCTCCACGAAGACGGTCTCTCGGTAGTACCTCAACTCCTCGATGGACTCCTGGATATCCGCCAGCGCCCGGTGGTTGCCAGATTTCGCGGGCGACTGGTAATAGACCCGCGGATACCAGCGCCGAACAAGTTCCTTGATGCTGGAGACGTCGACGTTGCGGTAATGCACGTAGCTCTCGAACTCCGCCATATCCCGTGCCAAGAAGGCGCGGTCGGTGTGCACCGTGTTGCCCGCGAGCGGTGCCTTCCGGGGCTCGGGAACGAACTCGCGAACATAATCCAGCACGCGCTGCTCGGCATCTCGCATCGACAGTCCGTCGGCAAGAGCAGTGAGCAGTCCGGACGTCGAATGCATGGTGCGGACGAAGTCGCCCATTTGGTCGACCGCCTGGGCACTGGGCTTGATCACAACGTCGACCCCGTGGCCGAGGACCTGCAATTGGGGATCGGTAACAAGCACGGCGACTTCGACGAGCGCATCGGCCGTCAGATCCAGTCCGGTCATCTCGCAGTCGACCCAGACCAGCAGTTCGCTCACAGCCATACTCTATGGTTCCTGATCTCACGAATGATCATGGTCGATTGGCCTCTTGCGCGGCTGCTTGCATCGGCCGACGCTGAGGCGCTGCTGCTAACACTGGTACCCACTTGATCAGCCAACCAGATCCGGCCAGGGCGATCAGACCCATCACGTAGGCCGCAACGGCAAGCGTTGCCACGGCAGACACCGCGCTGATGATCAGCGGCCCGCCGGCATTGCCAAGATCACTGCACAGCCGCCAGCCGCCAAGGAACTGGGCCCGCCCCACCCTCGGCGATGCGTCCGCCCCAAGGGTCATTACGATGCCGGCCGAGAGGCCGTTGCCTAAACCCATCAGCGCTGCCACGGCGCCGATGGCCATGGGGGACGACGTGAGCGGCAACAGCAGAAAGCCTGCACCGAGAATGATCAAGGTCGGCGCGGCAACGTAAACTCGCCCGAAGCGGTCCATGATCGCGCCCCCGGGATAGAAGAGCAGTAAGTCCAGGCCGGCTGAGATGCCGAAGATCACGCTTGTGGTGGCGGCGTCGACTCCCTGGCTGTCGGCCCAAAGGGGCACCAGCGCCGAACGGGTGGCCCGCGCCGCCGAGATGATCAATATGCCGGTGCCGAGGGTGAGCAGGACCCGGCGGTGCTCGTATAAGACCGATGCCACGGACCGGTGCGGCTCGCCCGCGGCAGCGTGCGCTCGCCGGTGCTCGAGCGTCACGTCGGGCAGGAACGCGGTCAAGATGGCCGTCGCCACGCTCATCAGAGCGCCGAAGGCGTACGCCGCCCCAATGCTGGCGAACGTGAGGATGGCCGCAGTCACGAAAGGACCGATGAACAGGCCCATCCGGAAGGTGCCGCCCAGCGTAGACAGTGCCCGGGCGCGCATGGCCAAGGGAATCGCCTCGGTGAGATAGGCCTGTCGAGCGAGACTGAACATCGCGTAGGCCAGCCCTGTAGCAAACATGGCGACGGCCAGCAGGACCAGCGACGACGCCAGGAAGGCACCGAGTAGAGCGCAGCCGTCCAGAGCACACGCCAGAATCAGCGCGCGCTTCTCGCCGATCCGGGCGGCGACGGCGCCGGCGGGCAGATCGCCGAGCAGCTGACCGATGCCGATGAGCGCGACCAGCAGGGCAGCGACACCGACTGATGCCCCCAGCGATCGGGCCGACAGGGCAACGATGGGCAGCACCGCACCCTCGCCGATCGAGATCAGGACCGTTGGCCCGTACACCGGCACGAGCAGCCGTCGCCACGGCACCACACCGGAGGTGTGCGGGTCGTGGCTGGGGGCCATCCGTCGAACTTATACAGCGACGAGAATGGCCCGAAACTCATGTCGAAGGCGTCGCCGAGGAAGCGTTCGAGCGTAGGATTCCCGGCGAGTCGGAACTGCGCGGACGCCGGCCCCCGTAGCTCAGAGGATAGAGCAGCAGCCTTCTAATCTGTCGGTCGTAGGTTCGAGTCCTACCGGGGGCGCAAACCTGTTTCCAACCAGGTGCTTTAGTTCGAGAATGACCACCATTGCCGACGCCCCCGTCCCGGGCGGTCCCACCCACGCTGCAGACCATCTATGGATGCACTTCACTCGGATGGGCAGCTTCGCCACCAACCCGGTGCCGATCGTCGAGCGCGGCGAGGGCGCCTATGTGTATGCCAGCAACGGCCGCCGCTACCTTGATGCCCTGTCTGGCCTGTTCGTCGTGCAGGCCGGGTACGGCCGCGACGAAATCGCCGACGCCGCCGACAAGCAGACCCGTAAGCTGGCGTATTTCCCGATCTGGTCGTTCGCCACCCCGCCGGCCATCGAACTCGCGGACCGGCTCGCCGCGCTGGCTCCCGGCGACTTGAACAAGGTGTTCTTCTCCTCGGGCGGCGGTGAATCGGTCGAGACGGCCTGGAAGGTCGCCAAGCAGTACTTCAAGCTCACCGGCAGGCCCACCAAGACAAAGGTGATCAGCCGCACCGTCGCCTACCACGGCACCACCCAGGGCGCCCTCGCCATCACCGGAGTGCCGAATTTCAAGCATGCCTTCGAGCCGCTGGTCCCGGGCACTATCAAGGTGCCCAACACCGACTTCTACCATGCTCCCGATCACCTGGCTGATAACGAGAAGGCCTTCGGGCTATGGGCCGCTGACCGCGTCGAGGAAGCCATCGTCGCCGAGGGCCCGGACTCCATCGCGGCAGTGTTCATCGAACCGGTGCAGAACGCCGGTGGCTCCATTCCGCCGCCAACCGGCTACTTTGAGCGTCTCCGCGAAATCTGCGACAGATACGACGTGCTGCTGGTCTCTGATGAGGTGATCTGCGCCTATGGCCGCCTGGGCACCATGTTCGGCTCTGACAAATTCGGCTACCAGCCCGACATCATCACCAGCGCCAAAGGCCTGACTTCCGGGTACGCCGCGCTCGGGGCAGCCATCATTTCCGATCGGATCTTCGAACCGTTCAGCAAGGGCACCACCTCCTTCCCGCACGGCTACACCTTCGGCGGGCACCCAGTCGCATGCGCCGCCGCGCTAGCCAACCTCGAGCTGTTCGAGAGAGAGGACCTACTGGGCAACGTGCTACGCAATGAAGACGCCTTCCGCACGACCCTTGAGAAGCTTCTCGACCTGCCCATAGTCGGCAACGTTCGCGGCAGTGGCTACTTTTGGTCCGTCGAGCTAGTCAAGGACCAGCCGACCAAGGAGCCGTTCAGCAGGGCCGACTGTGAACGGATCCTTCGAGGCGTGGTCGCCCCCGGTATGTGGGAGGCCGGCGTCTACTGCCGCGCCGATGATCGCGGCCAGGCCGTCGTGCAATTCGCTCCCCCGCTGATCTGCGGGCAGGCTGAGTTCGACCAGATCGAATCCGCCATGCGCTCCGTCCTCACCGACGCCTGGGCGCAGCTCTAACCAACCTAACGGGCTGAACTCTCTAAGCGCCCCCCTGCAGGCAAGGGTCATCACCGAAGCGCCGCGCAGGCTCAGGCTCAGGCGAAGCCGAACACGAGCGGGAAGGCGAGGACGACCGTCCAAGCCCAGACGAAATACACGACGATGTAACGGGTCTGCCAGTGCTCCAGGCGGGCGAAGGGCATGCGGTTGCGTACGAAGCCGAAAAACAACCACGACGACCACGCCAAGTTGGTGAGCAGGATGACGTTCTCCCCCAATGCCGCGGTCTTGTTGGGGCTGAAGCCCCATTGGGTGATCCGGCCGGTGATCGCCACCAGCACGAAGACGTCGATGATCAACGCGATGACGACCAGAACGAGCTGCAAGCGGTCAAAGAGAGCGGGCGGGGCAGCAAGGTCGCGGGCGGAAATGGCGTACAACAGCAGGCCCAGCACCATGACGAGCAGCAGGTTGAACAGGATGAGCGCATCGCGCTCGACGTCGATGTCGTTGTTGGTCCAGATGATGCCGACCAGGAACGCCAGGAGGGTGACCGCGAAGAGCGGCGTGAAGACGCGGGTCAGCACCGGCGCCATGTTCTCGATGACGCTCTGCTTCGCCTCCACCAACCAGGCCGCCACCACGACCGCGGCCATGGCGCCGCACGGCAGCAGCCACGATTCGATGAACGTTTCGACGTCAACCCCGATGGCACGGAAGGTGCCAACCGTGAAGGCCGTGAGCACGCCGCCACCCAGTGCGATGAGCACGAAGTAGATCAGCCATTCCCCGGTGAAACGGATGAAATCCATCCGTCGTCGCTGTGAGCGCCATTCGCCGCCCACATAGGCGACGCCGACAACTAGCCAAAGCGCGATCGGCAGGTGGATGGCAGTGAGTACAAGACTCTGTGAGTCATCGGCTAGCGGGTACGCGTTAGCGGCGACTGCACCGAGGATGAACAGTCCCGCGAGAGCCCCGATCACGCGTGGACTGAGCCGTCGTTGCCACGCGAAGTAAGCGGCCAGCGGGGGCAGCGCGAAGAAGCTCAGGTTGCTCAGATAGAACCCGCCATCGTCATCCAAGTTCAGCCCGAACAAGCTGGGCACCTTGATCGCGAGGGCGGCGACGGCCGCACAGATCACCATGACAGGCAGCTCGCGACGGGAACGGGCGGCGGGCACGTCCGGCTCCCGGGGCAGCATGAGCTGCTTCCACAGCCGCTCGGAATGCTCGCGAGCGAACTCCCGTGACAGCTCATCGAGGCTACCCATGCGTTTGACAGCAATGAGGAACGCCTCGTCAACTCGCAGGCCCACCTCGGTCAGCTCGTTGATCCGGCTCCGAAGATGGTCTTCCAACTCCTCGACATCGGTGTAGTGCAGCTCCCGGCGGCGTTGCACGTAGGCCCGCCACTCGGCAATCTGGCTATCAAGGTCGTGGTTGCTGTCGACCGTCATCCCGCCGACTCCCATGCCGGTGCCTTGATCAGCTTGATCGACTGTGACGTACTCCAGACCCCCTGCAGGGCGTCGACGACCGTCGCCCATTGGCGGCGCTGCTCGGCGAGCTCGGCGCGGCCCTGATCGGTGATGCGGTAGTACTTGCGGCGGCGTCCCGTGGGCGGGGTCTCCCAGGCCGACTCAACGTGGCCAAGCCGCTCCAAGCGGTGCAGCAGCGGGTAAAGCAGGCCGTCGGTCCACTCCAGCTGCCCGCCCGACAGATCGTTGACTTGCTTGAGAATCGCGTAGCCGTAGCTCTCACCTTCGGTGAGAATCCCCAGCACCAGCGGCATCGCCGACGCCGCGACGAGGTCTTTCGTGATACGCATCCGATTGCCTAACCCTGAGACTGCAATGCATAGTACTTCTAGGTATAGCGATCAGCAAGATCCGACTGTCACGGGTTCTGCGTTACTGGCTGGCCGTGGTCCCAGAAATCATCGACGCCAAGTTGCCGGGCGGCGTCGAGGGCGGCGCGGCCGAGGACGTTGGTATAGGTAGGGAAGGAGATGGGAATGCGGGAGAACTGTTCAACGGTCATTCCGGACGCGATAGCGACGGCTGCCACTTGGACCAGTTCGACGGCGCGCTCACCGACGACATGACAGCCGATGATGTGGTGGTCGGTGCGGTCGACGATGAGCTTGCAGAAACCAGTCGTATGGCCGTCGATGATGGGACGGGAGGCTATCGCAAAGGGCGTGATAGCGACCACGATGTCGTGATCTTGCTGGGCCTTCGCTTCGCTGAGTCCGGCTTGGGCGTATTCGGGGTCGGTGAAGCTGCCGATGGGGCTGACCGGCGGCGTGAGGGTCAATTGGCCGTCTTGGACGGCGTTGGTGGCGGCGTGGAACCCGTCCTGCACAGCTTGGGGGACCAACATGAGCCGGCCGGTAATGTCGCCCGCGGCGTAGATGTGCGGCACGTTGGTGCGAAGTCGAGAGTCGACGGCTATGTAGCCCCGGGGAGTGGTTTCAACCCCGGCTGCCGGCAGGTTCAGTCCGACGGTGTCGGCCTGCCAACCGATGGCGCCGACAGCGACGCTGGCTTCGACTGACTCGGTGGCTGTCTCGCCGGCAAAGATCATCTGTACCCCGGCGTCAGTGGATCGGAACTCAAGGATGCGGCCGAAGCCTTCGCGGACGTCGATGCCAGCGGCGCGGAACGACTCCGCCATCACCCGGGAGACGTCTTCATCCTCGGCCATCAAAATCCGTGGCGCGGCCTCGTACAGCATCACGCGCGAGCCGAGTTCGTTGAAGACCGACGCGACCTGTGCCCCAGTCGCCCCTGCGCCGATGACGAGGAGTGACTCCGGCACCGACGTCAGTGACCACGCGTCGTGGTGCGAGCCGAGCAACTCGGCACCCGGCAGCGGTAGCAGACGGTTCGTGCCGCCTCCGCACAAGATGATCTTGTCTGCCTGCAGCCGCAGGCCGTTGTCCGCTTCGAGGATGTGGGTGTC
>DASQUD010000033.1:0-3423 GCA_035641455.1 Propionibacteriaceae bacterium
ACAGACGCAGTTCGGGCGCAAACCTTGCGCCCTCCGGTCGGTGTGCCTGACGGCGCGCTGCAGGTCGCTGACCGCGACACCGGCGAGTTCAGCCCAACGACACCGAACGCGTCTGGACGGTGTGGGAGCACCGAGCCGACAGCGCCTCCCTCGCCCGGCGTCCGCCGCGTTACGGACCTCGCCACCGATCGGCAGTAGCGTGGAAATCCGAGCAAGTCGACGGGAGGTCACCGGTGAGCATCGAGTTCAACCACACCCTGGTCCACGCAAAGGACACCTGGGCGGCCGCACGCGAGGTCGGTGGTTTGCTCGGTCTGGCCGAGCCCTCGTCGTACGGCCCGTTCGCGGTGCTCCAGTTCGACAACGGCACCACCCTCGACTTCATCGAGGACACCGGCGAGATCAAAGCCCAGCACTACGCGTTCCTGGTCGGCGAGGACGACTTCGACGCCATCTGGGACCGCCTCAAGGAGCAGGGGCGCCAGTGGTGGGCCGATCCGCATAAGCGGCAGCCCGGGCAGATCAACCATGAGGATGGCGGCCGCGGCCTCTACTGGCAAGGCCCGGACGGCCACTGGCTGGAGATCATCACCCGCCCGTATGGCGGCAGCGGGGCCTGACGTACGACCGGTCGGGATCACCTGGGTCAGCGGTCAAGCGTTGTGGCCACGGGCTGCTACCTGCCACACCTCATTGCCGACAATCAACTCGTCGACCAGGTTGACTGTGGCGCAAACATGGTTCGGCACCACATCGACCTGTTCACCGAGCACGGGCCGGTCCACACCGTCGGGTGTCTCGACCACGGCGTGATGTTCCCATAATCGGGCAAGTCGGGTGCCGGGATAGGCAGGCAGGATCCCGTGAGTGGCGACGAATCCAGGCCGGTCCATCCCGAGCACCTTCGCCCCGGCGTCGAGCACAACCTGGTTCGGCACTGCGTTACTAATGACCGTCGTGCGCACGGTTAACGCGACCTGTTCGGGCGTTGCTGCTCCCAGCGCGAGCTGCCCGGCATCCATGAAGACGTAAACGCCGGGACGCAGCTCCGTCACGACATCAGCGTCTACGAACGCCGACGTCGGGGTGGACCCGCCACTGGCCACCGGGTCTTTGATCCCGGCGGCACGCAACCCGTCGCACGCCCGGCGCAGCGCGGCCGCCTCAGCCGACGCGGCATCCCGCCGCGCTGATCGCATTCCGTAGCCGTGCCCGGGAAAGGTAAACACACCGGTCACGGTCACGCCGAGCGATTTGGCGTACTCCGCCAGCGAGCGCGCATCCTCGGCCCGCACCCCCGTACGACCAAGGCCGGAGTCGACTTCGATCGACACTGCGACGCCCGCGTCAGCGGCACGCCTAATCCCTTCTCGGGAATCGATTCCGACAATCGTCCGTACCCGGGCGCCGAGGCGGCCGAGCCGCACAGCGGAGGCTGCAACCGGGTACGCGATCAACACATCGGCTCCGCGCTCGGCCACCGTGTCAGCGAATACCTCCGCCTCACCGACCGTGGCCACGGACAACCCGACCGCTCCCTCCGACAGCTGAAGACGAGCGATCTCTATGCTCTTGTGTGTCTTGATGTGTGGCCTCAGCGCCAGGCCCCTCGAGTCGCAGAAGTGTTGCATTGCCGCAATATTGGAACGAAGGGTCTCCGGGTCGACCCGGACGTACGGTGTCGCTCGCACAGCCACAGCCTTCCACGTCGGACGATGTTCAGAGCCCAGGCCGACGTCCGGAAGGCGGCGTGAAGTGTCGGCCTGCATGAGCTGGCGGGCAAGCGCCAAGCGCATGACTAAGGGTGGAACCTACGGGACTCACCCGTAACCCCTGCTTGCAAAAGTGACAGCACAGGCAGCGCCAAGGCTTGTTGCATCCGGAACTTTCAGCGCGGTAAGACCGACGATTAGGGTCGTCAAATGGGCCGGATGCGCGGCGTCATGGAGGAGCCGATCGGCTTCCGTTACATTCCATCGCTGCTCACCGAGGATGAGGAACCGGAGCTCCTTGAGCATGTGCAAGATCTGCAGTTTGATGAGGTGCGCATGCACGGGCAAATAGCCCGTCGGGTGGTCCGCCATTTCGGTGTGCAGTATGCGTTTGAGTCGGCGGCCATTACTCCTGGTCCACCGATTCCGGCCTGGCTGACGGCCGTGCGTGAGCGCGCCGCTCAGCTCCTCGATGTGTCGCCGGCAGCTCTGGCCGAGGCGCTGGTTACCTACTATCCGCCGGGTGCCACTATCGGGTGGCACCGGGACGCTCCGGTCTTTGGAGACGTGGTGGGCGTCTCACTGGGGTCGGCATGCGAGATGCGATTTCAGCACGGCCAGGGCGAAGGACGACGTGTGTTCCGGCAACGCCTGGACCCACGCTCTGCGTACGTCTTGTCGGGACCGGCCCGGAACCGCTGGCAGCACAGCATTCCCCAAGTAGCCGCTGACCGGTACTCCTTGACCTTCCGAACGCTGCGTCGACGGCCACAAGGAGTCGGCGCGCAGCCTGCATGAGTATCCCGACCTGGTGTCGACCGACTTAGGCGCCAGCGGCAGCTCAACCACCAGACCCAGAAAAGTGGCTGGCCGCCGATCAGCCGCGGCACCCTTGTCGATCTCTCCAGTGACATCGATTTTGCGCCACTTGTTGGTTGCCGCCTCCGACTAGCAGTCACCCGCGGCTGCTCTAATCGCCAGCCCCGCACTCCATGAGGTGGACGATCAAGGAGGTAGACGGTTTACAGCAGCCGCGTGGCAAGATCGACAGAACAGCCCAGTCTTGACTGCAGGTCAGCGGAGAGGCGGACCCGTGTCCGATACAGGTCCCTCGGCTCAGACGCTCACGATCATGATGACCGACGTGGAGGGTTCCACCGCCCTCCGGCGGACCCGCGGGGACCGGCTCGTCAACGAAATTTTGGGATTACACGGTGCGATCGTGCGGGATCATGTCGGCGCGTGCGGTGGCCAAGAGCGCCAGTTCCTCGGTGACGGGTTCCTTCTGTCGTTCCCCTCACCGGTGGCCGCAGTCCGGTGCGCCGTCGGCATCCAGCGTGCGCATATGGAGCACAACGCTTCGGACGCGCAACGCCAGGTTCGGGTCCGCATCGGCATCCACGTCGGGGAGGTGAGCGAGCGCGGGGGTGTGCTCTACGGACAGGCGGTGCACGTGGCCGCCCGCATCACGGCCGAGGCGGCCGGCGGTCAAATCCTCGTGTCCGATGCGGTTCGGCAGCAGGCCGAGTCGATAGCGGAGTGGCAGTTCCTCGACTCGGGACTGTTCTGGCTCAAGGGGTTCGACGAGCGTTGGCGGTTGTTCGAGGTGTCGCTGGGCCAGGACACCTCGCTCCAGCGGCGGGGTCTCATGCCGTCGACACTGACGCCGATGGTTGGGCGGGAGAGTGAACAGGCGAATCTGCGGCGGGCT
>DASQUD010000034.1:0-54005 GCA_035641455.1 Propionibacteriaceae bacterium
GCTTGCTGCAGGTGCACAGCAGCGACGTTCGGGCGCTGCGGTGCCGCATCGTGGGCGCACAAGCTGTCACAGGGCGCGCCCGGTTGCTGCGGAGTTCTGGCTGGTCGGAGGCGCGCGTGGCCGCAACTCTCGGCGTCGATCGCCCGTCGCTTGCTGGATTGCTGGAGGGGAGAGCGACGACGTGCACTGCGCTGGTCGCTGTGCGAGCTGCCGCGGCCGTGCTGACTGTCGGGGCCGCCGGTTCGCAGGACCTGAGGGTGGCCATCGGCCGCGACGTCGCGTGAGCAGGGTCGGCGTGCCGCACTCGTTCCAGAATGTTCCTTAGGATCGCGCGGGTGAGCAGCACGGGAACAGTGGTCCTGGCTACGGTGATGACCGGTCTGGTGACGGCGGCCGCCGTCGGCCCCGTGCTGCGCGCCTTGCCCGAACCCGCGGGCGTGACATACAAGATCAGCTACCGCTCACTTCTCTCGCCAGGATTCGTTGTGTTGTGCGGGGGCTTGGCGGCGGTGGCGGCTGCCATCACTTGGTACCGTGTGCCGCTCGCCGCCATGCCCCTGTGGACAGTGCTTTCCACCGCCGGGGTGCTGCTGGCCGTTATCGACGCTCGGACCACGTGGCTGCCGCTGCGGCTGACGCAGATTGCTTGGCTGCTGATGATCTTGGGGGCAGTTGCGGCGGGGGTGCTGGGCGGTGGTTGGCCGCTGCTCGTCCGTAGCGGAGTTGGCGCCGGAGTGGCCGGCGCCCTCTACTTCGCGGGCTGGGTGTTAACTCGCGGCGGATTCGGCTACGGGGACGTTCGCTTCGCGCCGCTGCTGGGGGCGGCGGCAGGGGCAGACTCGTGGCGGCTTCTGCTCTGGGCGCTCTTCCTGGGCACGGCCGTGGGAGGAGTCCACGGTCTGGTCAGACTCGCTCGGAGCCGCAAAGGACCATTCCCGTACGCTCCCTCGATGCTGGCCGGCGCCTACCTCGCCCTGGCCGTGTCATGGCTGTACACGTAGAGCAGCGCCAGGGCATAGGCATCGGCCGCTGTCTGCTCCGGCTCCGTGTGATGGGCGCGGCCCGGACCGCTGACTGTGACGACGAAGCCGCCCGGGGAAGCATCGAGGGAGAGGAAGTATCCGGCCAACAGCTCCCGCAGCTGATCCTCCCGGGGCAGCCAAACGACGTCGTCAGACGCGACTGAGTCCAGAGCCCACTCGACCGTCCCATTGAAGTGGAAGCGGGACTGCCCGCCCCTGACCACCAGCTCCACGACCATGTCACTGACCAGGAACACCGAGTCCGCGATCTCCGGCTTTGGGATGAAAAACTGGTCGCCGTTGGCGGGCGTCCACGCGAGATACGGTGCCAGTTGGGTAGCAAGGTCCCGGGAGATCACGCACGCAGCATAGGCGGCGATGTCAGCGCTGAGCGCGGATGAAGCCCGCGCGCGCGGCAGCCTCCTCGCTGTTGAACCAGACCTCTGCCGTTGTCCGTCCGTACCCGGCCGAGTCGGGCACGTGGTACTTCTTCGAGCGCTCGTTGCCCTTGATGGTGTATCCCTCGGGTGGTTCAAGACCGATGTAGATGCCCTCACCCTGGTAGCGCGGTCGTTCGCCTAACGGGCCCGACGTGGGTTCGGCCGACTGGGCGATGGGCAGCTCAGTGTCGACCGAGGAACCCTCGTTCGATTGACTTTCCATCGGCTGGCCGCCGTCTCCAACCCCGTCGGTCTCGGTGGAATAGACGAGCGACGCACTTTCGTCGGCGTCGGCCGGGGGTATGTCAGAGCCTTGGACGTCGCCGTCGGCGACGGGCGGCTCGCCCAAGTCAGCGACGGAATCGCCGGCAGCAGGAATCGAATCAGCCGAACTGGGACCCGATTCGTCCGTTGGGGCCGTGAGGTCATCAGCGGCGGCGGCCGCGCCGCCAGCGCTCGCCTCGGTGGTTGTGGCAGCTTCATCGACCGACGATGTCGCCCCCTCAGCGCCGGGCTCCGCTGCTCTAGCCGGTTCTGGCGGCGGGTAAGGAGTGCTGGGACGGGCGGCCTGCCAGTCGGCGTCGGCACTCCCCAGGAACTTGCGGGCCGCGACGACCGCGACGCCGGCCAGAGCGGCGAGAATCGCCAGTCTCTTCAACCACCTCCGCTTTTTCTTGGGAGGCGGCAGGACGAGTTCACCCTTGGCCGCGGCCAACGTGGCCTGTCCACGGCGGGTGGCCTCAGCAACGACTGGGGAGCCGGCGGCGGCGCTCAGCGCGCCCGCCAGCTTCGGGAACAGGTCGTCTGACAACTTGTGCCTGCCGGCATCCAGGGCGTCATCCAGCCGGGGCCCGATCTTGTCCAGTGCGCCGGATGCCACCTGGGCGCTCCGCTTCTTGGCACTGGCGGCCAGCGGGCCGACTTTCTCCGTCGCCAGCTGAGCGTACGGCGAGACGCGACCCATCGCAGCAACGGCATAAGGCGAAACGCGCTCGCGGGCGTGCTGGGCGTATGGGCCGACTCGGGTGGCGGCCGATGTAGCGAGCGGAGCAATCCGATCGGCGGCCGTCATTGCCAGCGGACTGACCCGGTCGCCGGCGGCGTGGGTGAAGGGGCCGACCCTGTCGGCAGCGGACTGGGCGAGCGGACCGGCACGGTTTGCCGCCGACTGAGCAAGGACAGCGGCAGCCGCCAACCAATCTGCCGCGGCTTGGGCGAGCGGACCGACCCGGTCAGCGGCAGAGTGTGCCATGGGGTCCATTCGATCCGCAGCGCCGTGGACCAGCGGCCCGATCCGGCCCGCTGTCGTATGCACGAAGTCCGGCGGGGGGGCGGCCTTTGCCGCCTTGGCGGCCTTCTTCCGTTCAGATCTGCGCGTCACGTTTCCTCCGTAGGCGACACCGGCTTGTGGCACGCGAGTGATCCGCGTCCGGGTTAACCGTACCGCCAGGGGTCGGGGGCGCGGAGGGCTATGTGTCGATCTCGCTGATCAGACTTTGGTTGATCGCTCGTGACAGGATGGGCAGGCGGACCGCTCAAGATCGCAATTAGAGGAAGGCGACCACCGACGTGCCCAGAACGGCCACCTTGCACACCAGTCATGGCGACATCGTGCTCAACCTCTTCGAGAACCATGCGCCACAAACGGTTGCCAACTTCGTGGGATTGGCGAGCGGAACCAAGGAGTACACGGACCCGCAGACCGGCGCCAAAACGACGGGAAGTTTCTACGACGGACTCACGTTCCATCGGGTGATCGATGGCTTCATGATCCAGGGTGGATGCCCACTCGGAACGGGGACCGGCGGTCCCGGTTACACGTTCGGCGATGAGTTTCATCCCGAGCTGACCTTCAACCGGCCCTATCTGCTCGCTATGGCGAACGCCGGACCGGGAACGAACGGCTCCCAGTTCTTCATCACTCTCGGTCCGACCCCTCATCTCAATCGGCGGCACACCATCTTCGGTGAGGTTGCGGACCCCGTCAGCCGGGAAGTCGTCGACCAGATTGCGCGGGTACGGACCGGGCGCGGGGACCGCCCGCGCGACGCGGTGGTCATCGAGTCGGTCGACGTAACCGAGTGAGTGCTCCGCCTCCGGTCGGACCGGATTTCGCCGCCCCTGGATTCGTGGGCTGCTACCGGCACCCTGAGCGGATGACCGGCATCAAGTGCCAACGCTGTGGGCGTCCGATCTGCGGCGAATGCATGCAACCCGCCTCGGTTGGTTTCCAGTGTCCGAAGTGTGTGACCGGCGCTCGGGCCCGGCAGCCGAGAACCGCATTCGGCGCCGCCCTGCGGCCGGGTGGCGGCAGCATGACCAAGATCATCATGGTGGTGCTTGCGGTCGTCTACGTCCTCGACCTGGTCACTCGCGGACTGATCTTCGGGCTGCTTGTCATGGCCAACGACTTCGTTGCCATGGGCCAGTTCTGGCGACTGTTGACCAGCGCTCTGTTGTCCGGCACTTTGATCGGACTGCTGATGAATCTGCTGGTCTTGTGGATCGCCGGTCGGGCCATTGAATCTGAGTTGGGCGGCTGGCGCTTCGCCGCGCTTTACCTTGCGGCTGGGCTCGGCGGGACGACGGTGTTCTTCCTACTCGGACCGGCAGGGGGCGTCGTGGTGACATCTGGCGCCGCGGTGGTCGGCCTTCTCGCTGCGAATGCGATCGGCAAGCTCAAGACCCGGGAGGACATTCGTGCCGATATCGGGCTGCTCGTCCTGCTCCTGCTCTATAGCCTGCTGATTGGTTTCTCGAGCATGGGGTGGCTGAGCTTGATCGGCGGGATCGCCGTGGGTGCCCTGGTGGGTTACATCCTGGCGTACGCCCCGCGCCGGAACCAGAGTGTCATTCAGATCGTCGGCTTGCTCGGCGTCATGCTCGTCTGCCTGGTCGCCGTGGTGGCCAAGATCGCCATCCTCTGAATCCAGAGACGGGCGGGATACCCGCTCGAGACCCAAGTCTGGCGCGGGGGGTTCTAGCGTCCGGTGTGCCTGTCGTCGACACTTCCTGGGCCGGGAGCCAAGCTCCTAAGTGCCGAGGGAGAAGGCCGCTTCCAGATCGTGAGCCGAGTATGCCCGGAAGGCGATGTGGGTCTCAGTGCTCACCACACCCGGGACCTTGTTGAGGCGGTCGGCCACAACTTCGGCAATCTGCTCGTGGTCGGCGACCCGGACCATGGCGATCAGGTCAATTGCTCCGGTCACCGAGTACACCTCACTGACTGCCGGAAGGTCGGCGATCTCTTCAGCGACCTCCGGTATTCGGGAAACGTCAGCTCGTATGAACACGATGGCGGTGATCACGTGCTCATCCTAGGGACTTCGACTGCTCGGCCAGGGCGACGGCACGTGGCCCCAGTGCGTGGTGAATGAAGTTCTCCTGGCTCAGCACACCATGCAGCGGCCAGGCCCAGTCGCCTACGATCTCGATGATTCGAACGCCGGGCTGCTCCAGCCAGTCGGCAATGCGCTCAGTTTCTTCGATGCCAGCTGCCGGAAGGGGATCGGGAGGTCGGGTCACGGTCTCGGCGGTTGCCCGTACGGTTCGGGCCACCGCTTGAGGCACATCGGTAGGTGTGGCGATCCCCGTGCCCGCCAGCCGTCCATGGCGGATGACGTGAATCT
The DNA here is from genome assembly GCA_035641455.1 of Propionibacteriaceae bacterium. Classification (GTDB taxonomy): domain Bacteria; phylum Actinomycetota; class Actinomycetes; order Propionibacteriales; family Propionibacteriaceae; genus Microlunatus. Next base: position 5,092 of record DASQUD010000034.1, read on the forward strand.
CCCAATCCGGGCCGTTTTTGCGGGCGGCGACGATCTCCGAGCAACCGGCCAGGCTGCGGACCCGGTGAAATCTGTAGCCGGTACGGGTCAGCGTCTCGAGCCGCCGCCGGATGGTGGCCGCCTCCTCGAAACGCTGCTGATCGATGAGCCTGGACAACCGGGATTGCAGGCCGCTGACCGCGGGTCGCACGTCGGTCGACAGCGCGGATCGAACGTTCTCGACGACGTCGGCGTAGCCATCCTTCGAGATCGTCCCGTCGCAGGGTGCGCAGCAGCGGCCCATGCCGGCTAGCGCGCATGCCGAGATCGGGGCCGACGCACTGAGCCGTGGAGTGCACTGTCGGATCGGGAATCCGTCGTAGATGGCGAAGACGACGTCTTCACATCCCTGTCGGTGCGAGAACGGGCCGAAGTAGCTGGCGCCGTCGTCGCGCACCGAGCGCACGATGGACAGCCGGGGAAAGGCCTCATCGGTGATCTTGATCCAACAGATGCGTTCCGGAAACTTCGACCTCTTGTTGTAGCGCGGCGCGTGGCTCGCGATCAGTCGGAGCTCCACCACGTCAGCTTGCAGCCCGGTTCGGCAGGGCACCGCCTCTACTCCGGTGGACAGCCGCACCATCTCATCGATCCGGGAGCGTTTCTCGGCGGCGGTGAAGTAGCTCCGCACCCGCTTGCGGATGTTCTTCGACTTCCCGACGTAGAGCACGTGCCGGGTCTCCTCGTGCTCGGCCACGAAGAGATAGACGCCTGGCTCCTCGGGCAGATCCGCTGCCCAGGTGCGCTTGGCGCGGCGCTGCGGAGAGACCCGGCGAGCGAACTCCTGCAGGTCCTCGATGGTGTGGACGCCGAGATTTCCCACCCGCTCGATCAGACCGTGGAGCACATCCACGGTGGCCCGCGCGTCGACTAGGGCCCGGTGATTTGGCGTCACGGCTGCCCGGAAGTGCCGGGCCAGCGTCGCCAACCGGCAATTGGGAACCTCGTCCCGCAGCAATATCTGACGGGCCAGCGCGGCTGTGTCGATCACGGGCCAGCGCGGCGGGGGATAGCCCAGCTGGTCGCAGGATCGTCGGAGGAAGCCCACGTCGAAGGGCGCGTTGTGGGCAACGATCACCGTGTTCTCGGCGAACGACAAAAAGGTTGGCAGCACATTCGCCAGGACGGGCGAGTTGGCCACCATGGAATTGGTGATGCCGGTCAGCACCGCAATCAGCGGCGGGATATGGATTCGGGGATTGACCAGCGTTTGGAACTCGCCCTGCACCTCGCCACCGCGCACCTTGACCGCGCCGAACTCGGTGATCGAATCGGTCTCCGCACCTCCGGTGGTTTCCAGATCGACAACGCAGAACGTCACCTGGGACAGGTGCGTACCAAGATCATCGAATGATCCCTGGAGACCCGAATCCCCGGCACCGCGATCCGCCGCGCGCGACCCTGCCATGCCGAAGACGGTAGAGACGACCTCCGACACTCAGTCGGATCGAGCAAGGCTTCGCCTCCGGTGGGATCAGGCGAGGCTTCGCTCGGGTCGGATCAGGCGAGGCTTGGCCTCCGGTTAGATCAACCGAGGCTTCGCCTCGACAGCGAGCTAACAGTTCGGTGGATCGTAGTTGTCGAGCGCCTTCTCGAAGCCATTGATGTTCTTCGGAGCAGCCCGGTAAGCCCTGATCCACTCTCCCTGAGGATCGCTGACATGGCCGTCTTTGTTGCGCTGCATCGCGGCTAGGTGTGAGGCCCAGTCCTTCATGCCTTTGGCTCCCGCGGACATGACCGGTTCCTGGTCCGCATTCCGGCTGGCGCACTTCTCTAGTGAGGCAGCGATGGCCTTGGGCGCCTGGTCAATTTCTGAGCAGGAACCGTCCTCATCCTGATACGCATTCACCGCATCTCGATAGCGCTTCTGATCCCCGGGACCTAGCACGCGGGTCTCCTTGAATCGTGCCTTCATCTCATCGATGCCGATCTCGCCCTCGTCGGCGAGGCGTTGCGACTCGACGTGAGAGGCCCAGTGCCCGACCCCGGTTTTGGCTTCCGTGATGACCTTGTCGCCGGCGGACACCTTCGCCTGGCAGGCTTTCAGGGCCTGCTCTGCCTTGACCGTGTTCGGGTCGACAGTCTTGCTGGGTTTGGTCGTGGGCGTCTGGCTCGGTGTAGCGCTGGCCGCTGACGGGGACGTGCTCTGGGCTGTCGAGGCCGTCGTCAAAGTTTGCGGCTGGGCGGACGTTGTGGATCCATCCGGCCACAGCTGCCAGGCCGCCACACCACCGCCACCGAGCAGAACCAAACCAGCTACGACGGGTACGAGGACCCTTGCTGCGCTTTGTTTTGCTCGTCGTGCCTTAGCCACAGATCTCCCCTGAGTAATGATGAGCCCCCATCTGGGGCCTCAATCTACCCCGATGCCGGCACCAGGCTTAATCGTGCATTAAATTGTCGGACCCCTCGGGCACAGTTGCCTGCAGCGGTGGGGAAGGGCAGCGGGGCACGGACGAGAGGGAAACCGGGATGGATGTTTTGCATGTCGACTGCGATCGATGCATGGCGCGTGGTCCCGCTTGCGCGGATTGTGTGATCACAGTGCTCCTGGGCCCCCCGCATGGAGTGGTGGATCTCGATTCCGAGGAGCAGGCGACGCTGTCCGCGTTGGCGCAGCAGGGCCTCGTACCGCCGCTGCGCCTCATTCCCGGCGTTCGTCCGGCGCGCTCGGTTTCGCCGCTGCCGGGTCGACAGGATTACGCCTAGGTCACCCGACGGATCATATGGCGATCAGATTTTGGGCTGGCGGTTTGCTCGGTGACCATTTCGTGACCTAGCCTGGGGCACGCTGTTTAAGTCGGCTGGTTCGGGGGAAGTTTCGCGCGCTCGACCATGCCCCAGAACTGACGGTCGGGTGACGAGGAAAGGGATTGGCCGCTTGCTAGCACGCATTGGAAGCGCCTCGGGCGCCTCGAAACGCCTCGTTACCCTCCGCACCGCGATTGTCGGCCTGGCATCTGCCGCCCTGACCGCGAGTCTGCTGGTCTCCTCTGGTGCACCCGCCGCCGGCGACCCGCCGCTGACTGTTGAGGAGGCAAAGGAACAGATCGCCGCCTTGCAGACCGAGGCAGAGGCGATGGATCAGGAGTACATCGGTGTCAAGGAGGAGTTGGACCAGGGCCGCAAAAAGCTCAAGCTGAAGAAGGCTGACGTCGACACGCAGGTCGCCAAAGTCAGCCGAATGAAGCGACAGGTCGGCCAGGTCGCGCTTGCCCGGTTCCAGAACCGTAATCTCGACGCCGCAGCTCAGCTGTTCTTCACCACCGATGCCGACGGCTTCCTCAGCCAAATTTCGACCGTCGAGAAGGTCAGCGAGAATCAGAACTCGGTCCTTCAGGACTACCTGCAGCAGCAGGCCGACTTAGCGGAGCTCGAGGAGTCCACCGAGGCCGATCTTGCCGCTCTGGAGGAGCAGGAAAAGGAGCTGAAGACACTCCGGGCCGCGTCGGAGAAGAAGATCAGCGAATCGAAGGCGGTGCTGGCGCGACTGAGCGCCGAAGAGCGCCGGAGGATTGCTGAAGAAAAGCGGAAGGCGGCCGCTGAGGCCCGCGAAGAGGCCGAAAAGGCCACTGACCAGAGCACCTCCACCCGGTCGCAGTCCAGCTCGCGTAGCAACACAAGCGCGCGGAGCAACACAGAAGAGTCGACAACCGTGTCGAGTGGCAGTGGCCGAGGAGCGACCGCGCTCGCCTTTGCCAAGGCCCAGCTCGGGAAGCCGTACCAGTTCGCGTCCGCCGGTCCGGATTCCTATGACTGCTCCGGTCTGACCTCTGCGTCCTGGAAAGCCGCGGGGGTGACCTTGCCGCGGACCTCGCAGGCGCAATTCGGAGTCGGACGTGCGGTGTCGAAGTCCGAGCTCGCGCCCGGTGACCTCGTTTTCTTCTACAGCGGGCTTAGCCACGTCGGCCTGTACGCAGGAAACGGGATGCTCATTCACGCGCCGCACCCGGGGTCCTCGGTGGAGTACATCAAGATGTCGTACATGCCCTACGCGGGCGCGCGCCGACCGGGCTGACCAGGAGCGATATCCCTCGATCCGGCTCAGCCGCCGCCGCCCTGCTGCAGCTGGTCCGTGTTGCGGCGGTCTCCGTCGCGATGTGCCTCGCGCTGACGGGATGCCGCTCGGGCGCCAGCACACCGCCCGAGCCGCCGACGGCCGAAGCCCTGGCGTCCGCGGATGCCGCCACACGCACCCGGCTTACGCAGACCGTTCTCGACGAGGTCATCCGCGCGATCGGCGCGCGAGACCGCACCGCCTTCAGGTCGCTGGTCAGTAACCGAGATCATGCTTTCGGTTCGCGCGCCGAGATGATCTTCGACAATCTGACGGTTCTGCCGCTGACCACCCTCCGGCTGACCGCTCGGCCCCGCTTCGGAATCCTGCCGGCCGGCCGCCAACGTGAACTCGGCCGGGTCGGCTGGGTACAGGAGGTAGCGCTCAGCTGGCAGCTGCCGGCCGATCCGGTACCGGCGGAGCACACCGTCTGGTTGACCATGGTGACTGAAGGGCACGAAACCCGGCTCGCTGCCACGACCGACATCCCCGACAGCCGCGTCCAGCCGGAACCACTTCCGCTGTGGTGGCTGGAGCCAATACGCGTAGAACGCACACCGAAGGCAATGGCCTTGGTCAGCGAGGCGCTCCCCGGGAACCGCTGGGGCAAATCCGCGAACGCCGTGGTGACTAAGATCCGCCCCGCAATTGCGGGGGTAGCTCGAGGCTGGTCAGGGCGCCTCGTGGTGCAGGTTCCGGGCTCGCCGGAAGCCTTCGAGCAGGTACTCGGCGCTCCAGGCGGATCTGTCGACCACATCGCTGCTGTGACCCGCGCTGATGGTCGGAATCCGGCAACTGCGCCAATTCGCATCGTCGTCAACCCGGTAGCGAGCGGCAAGCTGACCGAGGTTGGGGTGAGCGTTCTGCTGGCTCACGAGGCGACGCACGCGGCGACCCACTCGGTGGATTCGCCGGCGCCCGCGTGGGCGATCGAGGGGCTCGCCGATCATGTTGCCTACACCGCCTATCCCGACGCCCGGCAAGCGGCGTCAGCCCCGCTGGAGGCCCAGGTCCGCACGGGTCGGGTTCCGCGGGCGCTCCCAGAGGACGAGCGGTTTCGCGCTTCCCAGAAGCACATCGATCTCGCCTACGCCGAGGCGTGGTTGGCCTGCGACTACGTCGCCGAGAAATATTCTTCCCGGCAGCTGAACCAGCTCTACCGGCAACTCGATCGAGGGAGGACCCTCGATCAGGCGGTCCGGTCGGTTCTGAATGTCTCGACGGAGGAGTTCGTCGAGGGCTGGCGCCGCTATCTGTCGTCTCTGGGCAGCTGAGGAGATGGCACCCACACTGATCATCACGAACGACTTCCCGCCCCGAATCGGGGGTATCGAGTCGTTCGTCGCCGACATTTGCGAGCTGCTGGATTTCGACGTTGTGGTCTACGCGTCGGGACCCGCCGGCCCCGAGTCTGGCGACGCTGACCGCCCCTATCCGGTCATCCGCGACGGCTCGCTCCTGCTGCCGACCAGACGGCTGGCCGACCGGACAGCGGAAGTGCTGCGGCGCTATGGCGCCACGCGGGTGATCTTCGGTGCCGCCGCTCCGCTTGCCCTACTGGCGCCGAGCCTGCGGCGCGCCGGTGCACAACGGATCATTGGCTTGACGCATGGCCACGAGACCTGGTGGGCGACCATTCCTGGGACCCGCCATCTCCTGCGCCGGATCGGCGATGGCTGTGACCACCTGACGGTGATTTCGGACTATACGTCCGCCCGCGTCGGGATGGCGCTCAGCGCCTCGGCCCGTGCCCGACTGCTGCGCCTTCCGCCGCCGGTGGACACCACCCGCTTCGTACCTGCACCGGGAGTCGATCACCCGGCTCGATCCATCGCCGTGGGCAGATTCGTTCCGCAGAAAGGCTTCGCCACGCTGCTTCGTGCCTGGCGGCTCGTCCTCGATGATCATTCGCCAGCAGCCGCCCCTGAGTTGATCTTGGTCGGTGACGGGCCAGACCGACCACGACTGACGTCCATGATCACTCGTCTTGGTCTGGCGGGGACCGTACGCATGGCTGGGGCGATACCGCGGGCTGGGGTGATCACTGCCTTGCAGCAGGCGGATCTCTTCGTGCTGCCGGTGCGCACCCGGCTGGTGGGGCTCAACCCCGAGGGGCTAGGGCTGGCTGCGCTCGAGGCGGCGGCCTGCGGGTTGCCGGTGATCATCGGAGACTCCGGGGGAGCGCCAGAGACCGTCCGGCATGGAAAGAGCGGCTTCCTGGTCGATCCGCACGATTCGGTGAAGCTGGCGGAGAGGATCACCACTCTGCTGACGGATCGAGAACTGGCCCGCACCATGGGCGCGGCTGGCCGGTGCTTGGTCGAAGAGACGTTCAGCAGCAGACGGGCCCGAGCCACCCTGCGGTGTGCCCTCCTGCTGTGACCGCCGCAGCTACGCTGAGGCCTGTGGCAGATCAGACGAGTGCCAGCATCGACGTCGACGCCTCCCCCGCCCAGGTCATGGCCGTGATCGCCGACTTTGAGCACTACCCCGAGTGGGTGGACTCCATGGAAAGCGCGGAAGTGCTCACCTCATCAGGGGGCACGGCGGAGACAGTTCGGATGGTGCTCGATCATCCACTGGTCAAGGATGACTACGTGCTGGCCTACCAGTGGCAACCGAACACCGTCAGCTGGCATCTGGTCGAAGGCACCTTGTTGAAGGCCATGGATGGCTCGTACGTACTCCAGGAGAAGGGCGGCGGCACTACCGTCACGTACACGCTGACGGTGGATGTGAACTTGCCCATGATTGGCATGTTCAGGCGCAAGGCCGAGAAGACGATCATCGATGGCGCACTTCAGGGACTGAAGAGAAGGGTCGAAAGCTGACCAGCTCCCCGGTCGCGGCGCCTCGCGGCGCACAGCGGCCAGCCTTACCGCCGGCCGTCAGCATTGGAGTCGACATCGGTGGCACCAAGGTGGCGGCCGGAGCAGTGGACGAATACGGCGTCATCCTAGAGCGGCTGCAGGAGTCGACACCCTCGCACAGCCCGCGTGCGGTCGAGGAAGCGATCTTGTCCGCCGTTCAACGATTGCGGGCCCATCACCGGGTGGAGGCGGTGGGCATCGGAGCGGCCGGCTGGGTGGACAACGGCCAGGCCGTGGTGGCCTTTTCGCCCCATCTGGCGTGGCGCGCCGAGCCATTGAAGGCCCGCCTTTCAGAGCGGATCGACCTGCCGCTGATCGTCGACAACGACGCCAATGCAGCTGCCTGGGCGGAATACCGGTTCGGTGCCGGGCGGGGGTCACCGGTTCTGGTCTGCATCACCTTGGGCACCGGCATCGGAGGCGGGTTGGTGATCGGCGGCCAGCTGTTCCGGGGGACGTACGGCATGGCGGGCGAGTGGGGTCACATGATCACCGTTCCGGACGGGCACTGGTGCGAGTGCGGAAATCGTGGCTGCTGGGAGCAATACGCGTCAGGCAACGCTCTGGTTCGCGAGGCTCGCGCGCTGGCGCAGACTCATTCGCCCCGGGCTTTCCGGTTGCTGGAGATGGCCGGCGGGGATCCCGACAAGATCACTGGGCCGGACGTCACCGCGGCCGCGGTCGCCGGCGAGCCGAACGCCATCGAGCTCCTGGCGGACGTCGGTACCTGGCTCGGTCGAGGGATCGCCGACCTGGCCGCCGCGCTGGATCCGGAAGTGGTGGTCATCGGCGGTGGAGTCAGCGCGGCCGGCGATCTGCTGCTCGTGCCGGCCCGGCAGGCCTTCTCTCGGACGCTGACCGGTCGCGGATTTCGTCCCGAAGCTCGACTAGTGCTCGCGCAATTCGGCAACGACGCTGGCTTGATCGGTGCCGCTGATCTGGCTCGGCGCGCCATCGTGGAGCCGCCCGAATCCGCCCGCTTCGGGTTCTGGCCGCGGCGTAAGAAGCGCAAGGTACGGCGGCGGCTCAAGGAGCGTCGGGCGGCGCGCGCGGCCCCTCTTTTCGGGAGATAAACAGCGGCAGCTCAGAGCACTGCGCCGTCGCCGGGAGGCCGGGATCGGGGGAGTTGGCTGACCAATATCGCGAACGAGCTCACGAAGCCACCGATCGCGAGCCAACCCGCCAGCGCTGGCAACCGGATGCCGACTGCGGTGAGCAACACGAAGACGACGGCGTAGCCGAAGCCCATCCACCCTAGAAGGGCGGTTGCCTTCGGCCGGGGCAACGGTTCGATCGGCGGGCGAATGAAGCGTTCGTCCGGCTCGGCGGGAGGTGCGGTCTCGATGGGCTCAGGCAGTGGGGACAGCACGAGCTCCGGCGCCGGCTCAGTCCACGTCTCCGGTGAGGCGCTGACCGGAGGCCGCTGTTCGGCGCCGTGCTGGGCCGATGGCGGATCGGATCGGTCGGCGGTGAGGTGATAGCCCGCCACAAGGTCTGCGAAGGCCTGGTCGATCGCTTCACGGTCGTCGTCAGACATTCCGTTCTGCACCGGCCCATCGTCCGCGGGTGCCATCTCAGTGCTTTGCCAGCCAGTGGAAAAACGTGCTGCTCCTGGAGAAGATCTGGTCGGCGTCATAGTCCATGGTGGCGACGTGGTAGCTGCGTTCCAGCTTCACGACGGTCACGTCCGTCGAGCCCACGTTGCTCGTGATCAACGGCAGTGACGACGTGTCGACGACGTGGTCAACGTTCGACTTGAAGATCAGCAGTGGAGATGTGACTTTGGGCAGGTCGGCTCGCAACTGCGGCCCAGCCAGCACCAGCGAGTACAAGGCGTTGAGCGGCAGCCGAACGTATCCGCCTTCATCCTGGCCCGGTTTGGCGATGTCGTTGATCACTCCTGGAAACGACGGCAGCACCCGGCGCAACCAGGGCAGAAGCCGCAGTCGGATGTCTCGCTGAGTGACGATGGGGTTCACCAGGCTCAAGCCGGCGACCTGCTCGCCATACTGTTCAGCCAACCGGAGTGCGAGCGACGAACCTACTGAGAGTGCCGCGATGAAAACCTGATCACATGCGGCGGTCAGGGTGGTGAACTCCTGCTCGGCAGTGTCGTACCAGTCGGCCCAGGTCGTCGTATCCAGATCCTGCCAGGTCGTTCCGTGCCCGGGCAGCCGGGGAACGGCGACGCGGAAACCTTCACCGGCGAGGTGCTCGCCCCAAGGGCGCACCGAGCGTGGCGAGCCCGTGAAGCCATGCAAGACGAGCACGCCCAGCCGCCCGTCGCCCGAGTAGAAGGGCTCCGCGTGGGGCCGAACGGTCGCCATGTCCGGCGGCCGCCGGTCACGCTGCCAGGGGCGGGCAAGCGGGCCGAAGGCTCGCTGCGGCGCGACTCTCACTCGTGCATCGTAGGACCGATAGGCTCTCGGCTGTCCGGCTTGGCTCCGGACGACGCAGTGCGACGCTGCGGATATGCGAGACGCGGAGGGTCGCCGTTGCTGTACTGGGTCTTCAAGTGGGTGATGTTCACCCCACTCGTGCGGCTCCTCTTCCGGCCCTGGGTCGAGGGCGAGGAGAACCTGCCAGATGTTGGACCAGCCATTCTCGTCAGTAACCACATTGCTGCCGGTGACACCTTCATCCTGCCCGCCATGATCAAGCGCCGGTTGACCTTTCCCGCCAAGGTGGAGCTGTTTCAGGGACGAGGGGTCGGCGGCCGGATCGTCAGCTGGTTTCTTCGCAATGTTGGTCAGCTGCCAATGGATCGCTCCGGCGGACGCGCCAGTGCGGGCAGCATGGAAGGCGTGCTCGGCGTCCTCAGGGCTGGGGGATTGCTCGGCATCTACCCCGAGGGCACTCGCTCTCCCGATGGCCGCCTCTACAAGGGAAAGACCGGTGTTGCCCGGCTGGTCCTGCAGGCCGGTGTGCCGGTGATCCCGGTGGCCATGATCAATACGCAGCTGAGGCGATCAACGGTCTTGGGCATTCCCACCATCTGGCGCCCGGGCATCCGGATCGGCAAGCCAATGGACTTCCGGGCCTACACAGGCGCCGGCAACGACCGCCAGGTGCTCCGCTGGATCACCGACGAGCTGATGAACGCCGTGATGGAGTTGTCCGGTCAGGTTTACGTCGATGCGTACGGGTCCTCGGTCAAGGCGGCCATCAAGGAGGGCAAGGCGTTCGACGCCAAGGTCGCCAGTCGCCCCGGGAAAGGGCGGAGCGCGCCTAGTTTGCCCCGAGAGCCTGCGCCACCTGCTCAGCCGCCGCCAGCCGGGGAAGCGGGCAGGACCGTACCGACGTGAGCGATCGGCCTCTCTCCGTCGACCCCGCCCCCGAGGGTGAGGTCGATTCTGGTCGTGCTGGTGGTCGAGGCATCTACTGGGTGCTGAAGAATGTTGTTCTCGGACCAGCCATTGGAAAAATCTTCCAGCCGGTTGAGGAAGGCATCGAGAACGTCCCTTTGCGGGGGCCAGCCATCCTGGCCAGCAATCATCTTTCGTTCGCCGACTGGCTCTTCATGCCTCTTGCCCTGGACCGGCGGGTCACCTTCGTGGCCAAGTCGGATTACTTCACGGGAGCCGGCCTCAAGGGCTGGGCTCAGAAGCGTTTCTTTGCCGGGACGGGGCAAGTCCCCATCGATCGCACCGGGGGGCGGGCATCGGAAAGCGCGCTGCGCGCCGGGCTCAAGGTGCTGCAGCGGGGGGAGCTTTTCGGCATCTATCCCGAGGGCACTCGCAGTCATGACGGCCGTTTGTACAAGGGGCGAACCGGTGTGGCCCGGCTCGCGCTGCTGGCCAAGGTGCCGGTCATTCCCTCGGCCATTATCGGAACGGATCTCATCGCGCCGCCGGGCAAGATCGTCACCAAGATCGTCAGCCCGACCGTGCGCTTCGGAACGCCGCTGGACTTCTCCCGTTATCAAGGCATGAGTGAGGACCGCTTCATTCTGCGCTCGATCACCGACGAGATCATGTACGCGATCATGGAGCTGTCCGGCCAGGAGTATGTCGACGTCTACGCGCCGACCGCGAAGGCGGCCGCAGCTCGTGAGGCGGCGGCCCGGGAAGCCGATGAGGTGTCGCCGCAAACCTGAACTGCCGAAGAGCGTGGATCGACCGAATAGTCCGCGGCCGGCATGGTCAGGAACGTGGCGAGCTGACCACCGAGTGCGGGCAAGGCTGCTACCGAAGCAGCCGTTGCGCCAGTTCTTCGGGCTGGCTGAGGGCGCACAAGTGCCCGCCAGCAACCTGTTCGGCGATGAGACCCAGGCGTTCCCTCGCGACGCGGTGCTGGAACTCGTACGGGAAGAAGCGATCGTCCCGGGCAGCGAGCACGGTGGTCGGCACGCCGGGCCATCGGGACAGGTCGTACACGGACGAAAACAGTGAGTCGGCCGGCTCCTGATCGCCTCCGGACGTGATCTTTTCGATGACGTCGGGCGGCAGATCGTGCAGGAAGTAGGTGTACAAGTCGAAGCCGGCGTCGGGGTCACGACCCTCGGTGACGTCGTGGCTGCGCATGGCTTCACTTTGTCCGGTGTTATCCCACCACTGGCCGGGAGTTTCGCCTGGCACGGGGATCATCGCGTTCACGAGGAACAGGTGGGAGGTCGGAAGACGGTCACAGGCCAGCGGGGCGCTGAATCCACCCATTGATTGGGCGACCAGGACAACGGCATCCGCTCCGGCACCGGCCGCAACGATGGCCTCCGCCTGGTCGGCCAGGGTCGCCCCGGGCCAGTTGGGCAGGTCGAGCGGCGCCACGCGATGTCCGGCGTCGGTCAATATGGGCGCGACGCGATACCAGTATTGGGCCGTGCCACCTGCCCCCGGAATGAGCACATACGTCCGCTGCATTCCGCGATTTTCGCATCGTCGGGCCGGGTCCATCGCCTGGAAAACCATCGGTCGGGCTGACGGCAGCCGTCTACAGTGTCTGCGTGCCAGATCCGCACGGGTTCCCCTCGCTGGACGCGCTACGCGCGCTGAAGCCGCTCCATCAGCCGACCTATGCCGATCAGATCGAAGTCGAAGAAGTGATCGCCCGGCTCCGTAAGCTGCCGCCGCTGGTCTTCGCGGGAGAATGTGACGAGCTTCGGGCCAAGATGGGCAGCGTCGCCGCTGGGGAGGCTTTTCTGCTGCAAGGTGGCGACTGCGCCGAAACCTTCGAGGGCGTCACGGCCGCCAACATCCAGGGCAAGCTCCGCACCTTGCTGTCTATGGCCGTCGTCCTGACATACGCCGCGCAGGTGCCTATCGTCAAGCTCGGGCGGCTGGCCGGCCAGTACGCCAAACCGCGCAGCGCAGCCATGGAGAGCCGTGAGGGCGTCTCCTTGCCGGCGTACCGCGGCGATGCGGTGAACGGGGCCGACTTCACCGCAGAGGCGCGCGAGCCTGATCCGCAGCGGCTACTTGGCACCTACCACGCGTCTTCAGCCACGCTCAACCTGACCCGGGCGTTTGTCACCGGTGGCTTCGCACACCTGCGCAGCGTGCACAGCTGGAACGCCGACTTCGTCAAGAACTCAGCGGCCGGCGTGCAGTACCAGAATCTCGCCAACGAGATCGATCGTGCCCTTGCTTTCATGGTGGCCTGCGGGATCAACGACGACGTCTTCCGGACAGTTGACTTCTATTCCTCGCATGAGGCGCTACTGCTGGAGTACGAGCACGCGTTGACCCGGATCGACTCGCGTACTGGGTTGCCGTACGACACCTCCGGCCACTTCTTGTGGATCGGCGAGCGTACCCGTCAGCTCGACAACGCGCACGTCGAGCTGATGCGTCATGTCCGCAATCCGCTTGGAGTCAAGTTGGGGCCCACGACGACGGCCGACACCGCCTTGGAGCTCGCCGATCGACTGGATCCTGATCACGAATCAGGTCGGATCACATTCATAACCCGGATGGGTGCGGCGAAGGTGCGCGATGTGCTGCCCGACATCGTGGCCAAGGTCACGGCGAGCGGCCGCCAGGTGGCCTGGGTCTGCGATCCGATGCACGGCAACACGTTCGAGGCTCGGAACGGCTACAAGACGCGAGCCTTCTCCGACGTGATCGAGGAGTTGAACGGCTTTTTTGACGTGCATGAAGAGCTGGGCACCTGGCCCGGAGGCGTCCATGTGGAGCTGACCGGAGATGACGTCACCGAATGCGTCGGTGGCAGTGATGATCTTGTCGAGGCCGACTTGGCGAGTCGATACGAGACATTGTGTGACCCCCGACTGAATCGAAACCAGTCGTTGGAGTTGGCGTTTCTCGTGGCTGAGCGGCTAACGACGGGGCGGATCAAGCGGGCCAATCCGGTGCAGTCATACGTGCCTGTGTCGTTCTGATCGTGATCTTGGGCACGGCTCCTGTGATCGACCTGCGCTCCGACACGGTCACCAAGCCAACCTCAGCGATGCGGGAGGCGATGATCGCGGCTCCGCTCGGCGACGACGTTTACGGCGAGGACCCGACAGTGATCGAACTGGAACGGCGGGTGGCGGGGCTGCTGGGGCACGAGGCAGCCCTTTTCTGCGTCAGCGGGTCGCTCGCCAACCTTCTCGCGGTGCGGCTGCTGGTGGAGCCGGGTCAAGAGGTCATCTGTGATGCAGCGGCGCACATTGCCAGGGCCGAAATGGGCGCTCATGGAGCCGTTGCTGGCGTGACCATGCGCACCTTTTCCTCGCCGAACGGCCGGCTAGGCAGCGAACAGGTGGCGGCACTCATCTCACCGGTGGCAAATCCGTTCCTCGTCGCCACTTCCGCCGTCGCAGTGGAGAACACGCACAATTTCGGTGGCGGGACCGTACAGTCGCTGGACGAGCTGACCGGTGTGTCGGAGCTGTGCCATGACCACGGTGTTCGCTGCCACTTGGACGGCGCTCGGTTGTGGAACGCTCACGTGGCGACCGGGGTTGACCTCTCAAGCTATGGCCGCCTCTTCGATACTGTCACCGTCGCGTTCTCCAAGGGGCTCGGTGCTCCGATCGGCTCGGTGCTGGTCAGCACCGCTGACAACATCGCCAAAGCGCGCATTTTGCGTAAGCGGTTGGGTGGTGGCTGGCGACAGGCCGGCATGCTGGCGGCAGCAGCCATCTACGCCCTTGATCATCATGTCGAACGCCTCGCCGATGATCATGTGGCGGCCCGCACGTTCGCCGAGGCCGTCGCGGAGCGGGCGCCCCAGGCGATCGATCGTGACAGCGTCGAGACGAACATCGTGGTGCTGAATAGCCGCTTCACTCCGGCGGGCCCCATTGCGGCCGCCGCCGCCGAGCGCGGCGTGCTGGTCTCCGCTCTCGGAACCAGCGTGCTACGCGCGGTGACCCATCTCGACGTCACTGTCGCTGACTGCGCACGCGCCGGGGAAATCGTAGGCGACCTGATGCGGCCAGTGCCATAGCTTTGGTCCATGCGGATCACCCACCTTGGACACGCTGCAGTGCTCGTGGAAACCGACGATGCACGGATCCTGATCGATCCGGGGAACCTCTCCGCTGCATGGCACCAACTGACCGATCTCGACGCCGTTCTGGTGACACACCAGCACCCTGATCATCTCGACCCCGACCACATCGGTGCGTTGCTGACGGCGAACACGGCCGCAACAGTGCTGGTAGAGCCGTCCATCGTTCAGCAGATCGCCGAAGCGAAGTTTCCCGAATTGCCGAACGCGACGGCGTTCCGGCCCGATGAGCAGGCTGTGGTCGGCGACGTGTTGATCACCGGCGTGGGCGGTCAGCACGCCGTCATCCACCGCGATATCCCGCGTATCGGCAACGTCGGGTATGTGCTTCGCTCAGCCGGTCAACCCACCTTCTTTCATCCCGGGGATGCGTACGACACGGCGCCGCAGGGGATCGACGTCTTGGCCATGCCGGCGTACGGGCCGTGGGCGGCGATGAAGGAGACGATCGACTTCGTTCGGGCGGTTGGTGCGTTGGAGGGCTTCCCTATCCACGGCGAGTTGCTGAACGACCGTGGTCACGACTTGGTGATGTCGCGGATAGACGAATTGACCACCACTCGGCTGATCGATCTGAGGGGCGGCGCCACCCACGAGTTCTGACTCCGACGGAACAGCGTGAGGTGAGGTCAGGATCGACGTGCATCCAGGCCGTGGTCTCGGCTCCGTATCCGACCTCGTCGGGGCGACCGCTCCACCAGATACATCGCCACTACGATTGCCAGGCCACCGATGATCATCCGTACGGTGATCATCTCTCCGCCCAGCGCGACAGCGAACGCGGCCGCCCACACGGGCTCCATGGCCATGATCACCGCAGCGCGAGACGGCTCGACCCGCGCTTGCGCCCAGGTCTGCAGCACCATGGTGACCGCGCCTGCGACCACCGCGAGATATCCCACGATCAACCAGTCCTGTCCCGTCGCTGGCTGCTGAACCAACGGACCGGAATCACCCGAAGCGATGGCTCCCACAGCGCAGACGGCGGTGATCACCGACAGCTGGACCACACTCAAGCTGAGAGCTTCACCCGGTTGACTTAGCCGACCCAGCGCGACGATATGGCCGGCGTAAATCACCGCGGCGACGCACGTCATCAGCTCCCCGTAACCCACCGAGAACCCACGAAGGGAGAGCACCGCCAGACCGACGGTGGCCAGGCCGCTGGCCAGCCAAGCGTTGCTGCTGATCGTGGTTCGCAAGATTGAGGCGGCCAGCATTGGCGTCGCCACGACGTATAGGCCGGTGAGAAAGCCGGAGACACTGGCGGTGGTGTGGGCCAGCCCGACGGTTTGGAGTAACTGGGCGGTGCCGTAGAGGAGGCCTAGTGCGAGGCCACGGGCCACGATCGGGTAGGACATCTTCAGGCGCCCGACCGCCATCGTCGCGAGCGCGATCGTGGCGATAGCGAACCGGACGGCTAACAAGTCGGGCGCCGGGATCCGGGTGACGATGTCCTTGATCAGGAAGAAGGTCGACCCCCAAACCGCCGTCATGGTGAGCAGAGCGACGAAAGCCCACCGCGAGGTACCGGCTGCGGCTGACGGCATCGGGCCAGCTTAGGGTGGCGCCAGGGCTGGGCTTAGATCACGAACAACGTGATGGTGGTGCCCTTCGGTACCTGGCTGCGGGCCCGAGGGTTGGTGTAGACGACGTAACCCGTGCCTACATCCCTCAGCGGGCTTGCCTTGACTTCGGTCTTGAAACCCGCCTTCTTCATCACCTGCTCGGCTGCCCGCACCTCCATGGACCTGACATTCGGCACAGTGACCAGATTCGGCCCGAGGGACCGGGTGATGTTGATCGTGTCGCCTCGAATGCCGGTGCCGCCGCGAGGCGATTGGCGAATGACCAGCCCGCGCGCGACCGTGTCGGAGCGCTCGGTGGAAACGGCCACCGCGAACCCAAGCTGCCTCAGCTTCTGGATCGCGGTGTCGGCGTCGGATCCCTCATGATTGACGATGGTCAAGGGCTGCGGCCCGATGGACACCACGAGATCGATGTCGGTCCCCCGACGCAGGAGCGTCCCAGCGCGTTCGGATGCGCGAAGCACCGTGCCGTCCAAGACCGAGCGGCTGTACTCCTCGCTCACCTTTCCGACGTCAAGCCGGGCACGTTTCAGGGCGGCTATCGCATCCGCACGGCTCAGGCCACCGACGACAGGCATGGCATAGCGCTCGGGGCCTTTGGAAACAGTCGCCTGCATCTGGCCGCCGTCGAGGATCCGGGCGCCGGCCGCCGGGTCGGTGGAGATCACCTTGCCCTTGGCGATCGTCTCGCTGAAGCCTTCGTCGAAGTCGATCCGCAGCCCAGCCTGCTTCGCGACGCGAGCGGCATCGGCCTTGGTCAGCAGGGTCAGCGCCGGAGCAGTGGTGAATCGACCCTCCGTCCAGTACCAGCCGGCGAGCGCCGCGGAGGTCGCAAGCATCAGGACCAGGATCATGGCCAGCCAGCCGCGCCGCCGGCTACGAGCCTGGCGCTCCTGGTGGGCGGCCTGCCGGGCGGCGGACAGCTGATAGAGCCGCTGGGGTACCGCCGGCGGAGGCGCATCGAGGATCGTCCGCGGCGTGTACTGCCCCGCGACAGCTGACGGCGGGGTCCCAGGCATGGGCTGGCCCGAAACCGCGGCGATGTCGCTTACCAGCTGGGTGACTTCATAATCGGCGCGATCGCGCTTGCGAGTAGGCGCCAGCGGCAGTACTTGGCTGAGCTCGCGGGTGAGCGCAGGATCGTCGGCTAATCCTTCGCTGAGGGCTGCACGAACCCGGCGGAGCTCGCTCAGAAAGACCCGACCGTTGGGCGGTCGCGCGTCGCGATTCCGGGATGTGGCCCGGGTGACCAACGCGTCGAGGTAAGGAGGGATGCCGCCGGCGCTTCGGAAGGTTGAGGGCGGCGGCACGTCGGAGTTCACGTGAGCGTACGCGACCTGGATAGGCGTTTCGCCGGTGTGCGGCTTACGGCCGGTGAGCAGCTCGAAAAGGACGACGCCGGCGCTATAGACGTCAGACCGCGCATCGGCCTTCCCGGACATGACGAGCTCTGGCGGCAGATAGGAGACCGTGCCGATCAGCAGACCTTGCGTCGCCGTGGACGTCTGTGAACTGACGGCCTTGGCCAGCCCGAAGTCACCCACCTTGATCTGGCCCCGGTCGCTGATCAGCACGTTCTCCGGCTTGACGTCGCGGTGCACCAGTCCGGCATCGTGAGCGGCGGCCAACGCTGCCAGGACCGGGTCCATCAGTTCGACGCAGCGCAACGGGGAGAGCGGAGCATCGCGATTGATCACGTCCCGAAGCGTGTGCCCGTCGACGAACTCCATCACGATGTAGGGTCGGCCACCTCCTGGATTGGAGTCGTCGCGACCCTGGTCGAAGACCGAGACGACGCAGGGGTGGGACAAACGGGCGGCGGCGCGTGCCTCGCGGTCCAGCTTGCGGGCGAATTCGGCGTCGTCGCCCAGTCCGACGTGCATGAGCTTGATCGCTACGGTCCGGTTGAGCCGGGTGTCGACCCCCTGGTAGACCGTGGCCATGCCACCCCGGGCCAGGCGAGAGGTGATCTGGTAGCGCCCGTCAAGCACATGACCGACCAGCGGGTCGGCAATGCTTGTGGTGGCCATGCCAGCTCCAAACACGGCGGGGAAGGTGACCGTGTCCGCGAGTCTAGGGGTGTCTTCGTACGGCCCCGGCCACGGCGCGCCGGAAGCCGGCGATTCATCCCCCACGCTTCGAGGATGCCTCAGCGTGGGGGCAAACCCGAAATTTGCCCGGAATGATCGCAGACCAAGCCGCTCGGTAACGTGACGGAGATGGAACTCGGACTGACCACCTTCGCGGAGATCAACGACTCGAGCGTGACGGCGGGAGAACGGCTCCGCCAGGTGGTTCAGGAAGCCAAGCTGGCCGACGAGCTCGGCCTGGATGTCTACGGGATCGGCGAGCACCACCGCCCTGATATGGCGGCCTCGGCGCCCGAGATCGTGCTCGCCACCATCGCCGGCGTCACGCAGCAGATCAAGCTGAGCAGCGCCGTGACCGTACTGAGCTCGGCAGACCCGGTACGTGTGTACCAGAACTTCGTCACGCTCGACCTGCTCTCCGGGGGCCGGGCGGAGCTGATGGCCGGCCGGGGCTCGTTCACCGAGTCCTTCCCACTCTTCGGCTACTCCCTGAACGACTACGACGAACTCTTCGCTGAGAAGCTCGATCTGCTGCTTGCCCTCAATCGGAGTGAGCCGGTGACCTGGTCGGGGAGATTCCGCGCGCCTTTGGACGAGACCACGATTTATCCGCGTCCGGAGGGACGCCCACTGCCCATCTGGATCGCTGTCGGCGGCACCCCGAACTCCGTGGTGCGGGCCGGTACCCTCGGGCTGCCGATGGCGCTGGCCATCATCGGTGGCCAGCTGGCTGCCTTTGGGCCACACGTCGACCTCTACCGGCGGGCGCTCGAGTATGGCGGGCATGACCCGGCCACTCCGCTGGCGGTGCACAGTCACGGCTACGTCTTCGACGACGAGCAGGCCGCTCGTACCGAGTTTCTGCCGGCCTATCGGCAGACCTTCGCCAAGATCGGCCGCGAGCGGGGTTGGCCGCCCATGTCCGACGCCGCCGTGGAGGCACTGGTTGCACCCAGCGGCGCCTTGTTCTTCGGCCGTCCGGAGACCGTCGCTGACAAGATCATTTCCCTGCATCAGCTGCTGAGGATTGATCGTTTCGAGTTGCACGTGTCCCATGTCGATCACGCCAAATCCATGCGCTCGATCGAGCTCTTCGGCAGCGAGGTCGCGCCGATGGTCCGCGAGCGGCTCGCTATGCAACCGGGCTGATCGGCCGAAGGTGGTACGCGCAGTCCTGGCCCGGCGATGACGGGAGTCCAGCCAGCCGAACCAGGCTGATGATCTTGACGGCGAGGAGCAGCAGGGCAACCGTCAGATTGAGCCAGGGGAGAGGCAGCCAAATCAGGGCAAGGACGAACACCGCCGAATTCGCGGCCTTGGCGGGTTTGGACCAGTTCCACGCCCAGATCCGCCGATCAGCGAGGTAGAAGTAGTTCGGGCTGGAGAGCGGCCATCGCCAGAACCCCAATGACAGGATCAGATCGACGACCCCGAAGCTGAACAGGTAGACCACCACCGGAAGCAGCACGTCCGGACGGATGGACACCAGCCCGAGATAGAACACCACGGCGCAGGCGCGATCGGACACGATGTCGAGGGTGGCGCCGATCCGCGTCTCGCGCCGCATTGCCCGGGCCAGCCCACCGTCGGCGATGTCTCCGATCCAGTAGACCGCGAGCCCGGCCAGCAAGAGCGTCAGCGAGGAGCTGAGGATGCCGAGGACAGAAAGGATGACGCTGGTCGCCGTACGCACGACCGTCACCGCATTCGGCCATGTCGCGAGGCGTTCCAGCCTTCGATGGGCACACTCGCGGTGGTTGCAGTCCACAGGCACCGGTCTATCGTGTTTCTCTGTGACTGCGCTGATGGGGCTCGATGCCAGGCTTCGGCTGGCCCGGCTGTACCTGTGCACGGACACCCGTGAACGACAGGGCGACCTGGAGGACTTTCTCAGCGCGGCCTTTGCCGGCGGCGTCGACATCGTGCAGATCCGCCAGAAAGGGATGAAGCGTAAAGCCGAGCTGGCCGCCTTGGAGGTGGCGCGCCACGCAGCAGCGCCGTATCAGGCCATCGTCTGCGTGAACGATTCCGCCGAGCTGGCGGGCCGCTTCTCGGCCGACATGCTGCACCTGGGACAGAACGACGGTGAGGCGTCGGCGGCTCGCCGTCCATTGCATCGTTGGGCCTTGATTGGCCGGTCCACCCACTCGACCCGACAGGCGGACCACGCGATCGCGGATCCGGATGTGGACTACTTCAGCGTCGGTCCTATCTTCGCTACTCCAACGAAGCCGGACGACGAGCCGGTCGGCCTGTCCTTGGTCCGCTACGCCGCACGGCAGGCACCCGTCGCGACGATGGACGCCAAGCCTTGGTTCGCGACCGGCGGCATCAACGTGAGTAATCTTGACGACGTGATCGAGGCGGGGGCGCGCCGGATCTGCGTTGTACGGGCCATCAGTCACGCGTCGGATCCCCAGCTAGCGGCACGCGAGCTTCGGAACAAGCTCCAGGCGGCGTGGCGAAACGACCCAGCCATGGAACGCTACAGCTTCCAAGCCGCAGCCAGCACCAGTCCGCCCGCCGCCCGGTGGAGCAGTCCCGAGCCACCGGCGGATCAGTAGTCCACGGCTGTAAACCGTCAGTAATCCCGGCGAATGGCGGCGTCGGCCAACGCGACGAGTGCCGTCCTTCCCTCGTCGGTGATCTCGGCCTCGTTGAGGGCGAGCATGGCGCGCTCATAGCCCTCGTCGATCATGGCTTCAACCGACTTGCGCGCGCCGGATTCCTCGAGCACTTGCTGAAGTTCGGCAACGCCGTCAGCGTCCAAGGTCTGATCGCCCAGCCGGCGCAGCAGCAGTTCCCGCCCGGCATCGTCGGCATGGGCGAAGGCGTGCGCCACCAGCACCGTCCGCTTTCCCTCGCGTAGGTCATCACCGGTCGGCTTCCCCGTGATGGTGCTGTCGCCGAAAACTCCGAGCAGATCGTCCCGGAACTGGAACGCCCGACCCAGCGGCGACCCGTACGCGCCGAGGGTGAAGTACAGCTGATCATCGCCGCCACCGAGTGCGGCGCCCATCTGGCAGGGCCGTTGCACGGTGTAGCGGGCGGCTTTGTATTCCACCACTCGGCTGGCGTCGTCTACGGCAACGTCGATCGGAGGCGTAGTCGAGCCGAGCGCAGGAGGCGTCTGCCGCAGGGGATGCGCTTGAGCCACCATGTCGAGGTATTGCCCACAGGTCACCTCGGTGCGCATCGCCTCGACGATGGGCAACGCCCGCTGGAGCGCCGAGTCAGCGAGCCCGGCGCCCTGCAGCATCTGGACCGACCACATCACCAGCAGGTCGCCGAGCAGGATTGCGCCGGCCCGGCCGAAAGCGGCAGAGTCGCCCAACCAGCCGGCGTTTGCGTGCAGGGCCTCAAACTGGCGGTGGGCGGCCGGCTTGCCGCGGCGCACGTCGGAGGCGTCCATGACGTCGTCGTGTATCAGCGCGCTGGCGTGCAGCACTTCCAGACTGCTGGCTGCGGTCAGAATGGACTCAAGTTCCTCCGTCTCAGGCATGCCGGCCGCGGCGACGTAGCTCCAGGTGCAGAAGCCGGCCCGGATGCGCTTACCCCCGCAGAGCAGCTGGGATGCCATCAGGTGGACGGGCGTGAGTTCTGGACCCATCGAATCCAGCACGCCGGCCTGCTCGTCCAAGAACCCCACGATTGCCGCTGACACGGCTTCCCGGAACCCTTGTGACAGCGGTGCGTTCGAAGTAAGGACGTCGCTCGCCACATGCTGAGCCTACGGAGGACCTGGCTATCTCCTGTCCTAGGGTGTTCACATGGCGGGCCGGACACTGTACCCCAGCCGGCCACAGAACCCGTCCATCGCGGATCTGCTCCACTTTGGCGGCCGCCCGCTCTACTCCTTCGAATTCTTCCCGCCGAAGGACGAAGTTCAGCAACGCCAGTTGTGGCAGGCCATCCGTGAGCTGGAATCGCTGGGCCCGGATTTCGTCTCCGTGACCTACGGCGCCAGCGGCTCTACTCGGGACCGGACCATTCGGGCAACCGAAGCCATCGCGCAGCACACGACGCTGCGAGCGGTTGCCCACCTCACCTGCGCGAGCCAGTCGCGCGAGCAAATCAGGCGGGTTATCGGTTCCTACGCGGCCGCCGGGATCCGTCACATCCTGGCGATCCGTGGCGACATGCCGGGTGGCCCACGAGTGCCCTGGGTGCGGCATCCCGACGGCCTGAGCAACGCCACCGAACTGGTGGCAATGGTGCGCGAGCTTGGTGACTTCTGTGTCGGCGTGGCTGCGTTCCCCGAGCCGCATCCCGAGCGCGGCGATGCTGCCCTAGACGCCCGACTGCTGGCCGAGAAGGCCCGAGCTGGTGCCAGCTTTGCCATCACGCAGCTGTTCTTCACCGCGGAGGACTATTTCCGCCTGGTCGAGAGGGTGCGGTCCCTGGGCTGCGACATCCCTGTCCTTCCGGGCATCATGCCGATCACCAACGTCAAGCAGGTAAGGCGGTTCGCGGAGCTCTCTGGGGCGGCGCTGCCCACCGCCGTGACCGACCGGATAGCTGCAGTGGCCGACGACGACGACCAGGTACGAAAGGTGGGGATCGAGATCGCCACCGAATTTTGCGAGGCGCTGCTTGACGGAGGCGCGCCCGGATTGCACTTCTACACCCAGAACCGGTCGCGGGCTACTCGAGAGATCTACGCCAATCTCCAGCGGATCCGACATCCAGCGTGACCAGGCGCTGAGTAGCCCGGGTCAGGGCAACGTAGAGGGACCGGATACCACCTGGCGACTCCGCGACGACCTCATCCGGTGCTATGACCAGGACCGCGTCGTACTCCAACCCCTTGGCTTCCAGCGGACTGACCAGCACGATCCGATCATCACCCGATTGGGCGCACCTCAGCTGCCGGTCGACGGCCGACTTGTGTGACGGTGGGCAGATGACGCCCACGGTTCCCTCCACCAACTCGAGGAGCTCCGCCACCGTCTCCGACACGGTGCTCAGGAGTTCACCGGCTGCAACCACCCGCAACTCCGGCTCAATGCCGGTCGATCGTACGGCGGTGGGCAGATCCGCCTCCGGGAACGCGGCGACCACGACACGGCTGGCCAGATCGAACACCTCCGCCGGACTGCGGTAGTTAGTGCTCATTCGGAACCGACGGACCGGCGCCGCACCGATGATCTCAGAAAGCGCAGCGGATGCCTCCTGGGCGTCGGTCCAGGAGCTTTGCGCGGGGTCGCCGACAATAGTCCAACTGGCGCTGCCCCCGCGTCGGCGCAGCATCCGCCATTGCATCGGACTGACGTCCTGTGCCTCGTCCACCAGAATGTGCGCGTACGTGTCATGCGGAGTGGCGAAGGGGTCTACCTCTCGGGTGGGGGTGAGCCGCTCGATCGTCGTGATCAACTCCGGCACGTCGGCGCCTCCTTCGAGGAAGATCGGAACTTCGCGATCCTCAGGCTCCGGAACCGGTCCCAGCAGGTTGGCGAGCTCGTCGAGTAGGGCACCGTCGGCTGCAGACCAGTCAAGCGTCTCGCCGTTCGCAGGCTGATAGCTCCCGCTGATCAACGTGGACTCAGTCGGGGAGAGCATCGAGCCCGAGAGCCGCCGCAGCAGCGCCGGATCGGCCAGCCGACGCAGGGCATCCACAGCACTGACGGCGGGCCACCACGCGTTGCAGAACATCTGAAACGGGGCCGTACCGCCGACCTGCTCGTCGAACTCTTCGCGATCGATCTCCTCCTCCGCCGGTCGGAGGCGCCACAAGGCGCCGAGCAAGGCTCGCACTGCGGCCTCTCGACCCTGGTTGTAGCGATGGTGGGCTAAGACATCGGCGCGCAACCGGGCAAGCGCATCCGGCGGAAGGACCAGGACGTGGCCGTGCCAGGAGACACGCAACTCGAGCGGAACCGATTGGGGCGGCTCGTGGACGAGCCGACGAAGGATGGGAACCATCCGCAGACTGCCCTTGACCGCTGCCACAGCGGCCGGGTCGCTACGGTCACCCTTGATCGGCGCGACATCGGACGCCACTGCGCCGATGGAGCGCAGCGTTACCGACTCCTCGCCAAGCGAGGGCAGCACCCGCTCGATGTAGTTGAGGAAGATCCGGCTCGGTCCAACGACGAGCACACCGCCCGACTCGAAGCGCCGCCGGTTGGAGTAAAGCAGGTAGGCCGCTCGGTGTAGCGCCACCACCGTCTTCCCCGTGCCGGGACCGCCGGAGATCATGGTGAAGCCCTGCCAGGGAGCCCGGATCGCCTCGTCCTGTTCGGTCTGGATGGTGGCAACGATGTCGCGCATGGTGTGCCCGCGGGCACGGCTCAGGGCCGCCAGCAAAGCGCCTTCGCCAATCACCACCAGATCGGAGTCGGCCGCGTCGCCGTCCAGCAAGTCGTCCTCAATGCCGACGACCCGGTCGCCGCGGCAGCGCAACACTCGGCGACGGACGACATGCATGGGATTGGCCGGTGTGGCCCGGTAGAACGGCTCGGCGGCCGGGGCACGCCAGTCGATCACCAGGGGTTCGTAGTCAGCGTCGCGAATCCCGATCCTGCCGACGTAGCGGATTTCGCCATCTGTCCGATCCAGCCGGCCGAAGACCAATCCGTCGTGTTCGGCGTCGAGCACGGCTAGCCTCTTGGCCGCCTGGAACGCGAACACGTCGCGCTCGTAGAGGCCGGTGCCGTCTTCCTCGCGGACGAAGGAACCGCGATCGGATTGATAGAGCGCCCGCCCGGCCGTCGCGACCTGCTGCGCCGAGAGAGTCGCCTCGGAGAGACGTGCATAGACAAGATCGACATGCGCCTGTTCTTGGGCCAGCTCGCGCTCGATCGTGCTGGGGTGCTGAGTCAAGAAGAACGATCCTTACTCAGGGGACGAACATCCGAGTATAGATAACTAACCGGATTCACAAGAAGACACCTAGTCAGAGGTAATTTGATCTTGAAACACCGAGCCGATGTGAAACATGCGTGCAATAGCGCCTCCCCGATGCGATCATCCATCGTAGGGCCTGCACTCACCCCGTCAAAGGCGCTCGCTCTGAACAGCCGGAGTTGATCACTCGCATACAACACCGTCCCCGTCTCGGTCGTCGTACCAGTCGTACTCGGGATCTTCTCCCTCTCGATAGTTGCCGTAGCCAGCCGCCTTTGCGTCGGTGCAGGTGCCGAATCGCGGATCAAGGTCTGGGCTGGTCGATCGGGTCGTCTTCGCTCCGGTCTGGCGGTGACGGTAATCGTCTTCGTGGGAGCTGGCTTGGGCTTTGGAACCGTGACCTTAACCGTTTCCTCCCGCCCGAGGCGCCGACGATCACCACTGAGGCGCTCTCTAGCGGAACGGTCGGCGAGTTCTACTGCTGCGGCAATCTGTTCGCCAGCGGTGGTGTCCAGCCTCATCCCTGGTCGGTGGTCGCCGGGGCGCTTCCTCCCGGCCTGGAGTTGCCAAAGGGGGAAAACACCATCTCCGGAACGCCCACCACGGCTGGGACGTTCACCTTCACCGTCCGCGTCACCGACGATCGGGACGCTTTCAGCGAGAAAGAGTTCTCCATCACCATCAGCTGAGCGTCAGGCCCGTTGGCGATCGCGGCGGCATTCGCTGTCCTGGTGCCATCGAACGTGAGGCGTCTAACCTGACGTAGCCGGGAATCCGCCCGGGAATGTCCGGGTACGTCATCCGCACGGGAGGGCGAAAGTCTAGTCAGCTGCCCATTCGCCTAGTTGCGGCTTGAATCAGCGTGGCCACTTACTGAGGATAGATAGTTCTGACAGCTGTCCGCCGCCAAGGCGGCCGACAAGACGACCGCCGATGGTGACGCTCCCGCTGGCGAAAACGGTCCAGCGAGGAGGAGACCGGCGATCTCGGTGGTGACGGCCGGCCGGCGATGAAAAGTGCCGAAGCCGTTCCAAGCGATCCCGTACGAGGGCCGTGGTGTGAGGTTTTCAAAGTCGTGCACCGTCCGGATCGATCGTTCGCCGGCCGGCCGCTGGTAAGTGATCGTGGGCACCCCCTGCGCGCTGAGAGCAAGCGTCTCACGTACGGCAGGAATGGCCTGGTCGACGACTAGGTGCCGGATGGTTGGCGCCTTGGCGGGATCGAGCCGAGCCAAGTGACGTCGGGTGCCCTTGGCCAATGGGGCGGCGAGCAGGTCCCCCACGGCGTGCCACGGATCGACGGTGCAGACCACGGCGGCTGATGGCTGCTCGCCGGTCGGAGTGCGAATGCCGGTGACCCGACCGGCTTCGACCCGGATTCCGGTCACCGGCGTGTTCAGCCGGACCATGACCTTCCGCTGTTCGAGCCGTCCTGCCAGGGCCTGGACCAGAACCGAGGATCTTCCCGCATCCGAGGCAGCTTCTCGCATCATGGGCTGTATCTGCCAGCGGCCGAAGGTGCGGCGGATCGCGAGCTCGACTGTCACCAGCGCAGGGGTGTGTTCTGGGACGGCGCCGAAGCCGTAGGCGATGCTCCGGACCAGCGCGGAGAGGTGCGGGTGGGCGACCTCCGCGGCGAGGTCAGCCACTGTTTGACCTCGCATCAAGCGCCGGCGCTGTTGCCGGCCGAGATGGGCACGTGCTGGCAGTTCGGATTCCAGACCGAGCCGGCGCAAGGCCTGCCACACGTCATCGAGCTGGTCGAGCAGAGCTTCCCAGCGGCCGGCGACCGCACGGCTGTACGCCAGGCTCAACGTCGCATGCTGCGCACCGCGATCGGTTGGCAACACCAATGTGGCACCGTCGACGAAGATCAACTGCGGCGAGTCTGCCGGCACCAGCGCGTACCCCGAGCGGGCGAGCTCAGCCTCCAAAGGGCGCCCACTCTTGCGAAACAGATCCCGCCACGGCGCTGGGAATCCAAGTACCGCCGGAGCATCGTCCACCAGCACCCCGGCGGCCAGCTCGTACGGTGCCCAGCTGCCACCGAGAACGCCTGCTCGTTCGTACAGATCGACGGCATGGCCAAGCTTGGCCAGCCGAGCTGCCGCCGCCATACCCGCGAGCCCTCCGCCGACCACAGCGATCGGCGGTCGGTCCATGCCATGAGAGTAGGGGAGCGGGGCCAGGGACGAAGTGTCACGCTTTGGGCATGAGTGGTGCGGGCAGCTCGCCGAGGATCGTGATCACATACTGCACGCAATGTCGATGGCTGCTGCGCGCCTCTTGGCTGGCTTCGGAGCTGCTGACCACGTTCACGACCGACATCACAGAGTTGGCGCTCCGTCCCGGCGTAGGCGGAGTCTTCCGGGTGTCCGTCGACGACGAGGTGGTGTGGGATCGCGAGCTTGACGGAGGCTTTCCCGATCTTGGTCGGCTGAAACGCGTGGTCCGTGACCGGGTGGCACCTGGACGGGACCTGGGGCACACCGACCGTGCGTCGGAGACTGCCCGGACAGACCCCTCGGCGGTGATCGCCACGGCTGATCGAGCGGCATTCGACGAAGGCCCTTAGTCTGACGCCATGTCCGATCTCGCAGCCCTCGACGAGTCATGGAGTACGGCACTATGCGTCGTTGCTCATCCCGATGATCTTGAGTTCGGCGCAGCCGCAGCGGTGGCCCGCTGGACCGACGCCGGCAAGTCGGTGAGCTATGCGATGGTCACCAGCGGTGAGGCCGGTATCGATGGTGTGGCCCCCGATGAGTGCCGCCGAGTTCGTGAGGCTGAGCAGGTTGAGTCAGCGAAGATCGTTGGGGTCGAGGTCGTCGAGTTTCTGGGGCTGCCCGACGGGATTCTCGAGTACGGCGTGGCTCTGCGCCGGGTGATCTGCGGGGTCATTCGCAAGCACCGCCCGGAGATCGTGATCACCAACAACTTCCGGGAGACCTGGGGCGGGCGCTCCCTTAACCAGGCCGATCACCTTGCCACGGGTAGAGCAACCGTGGATGCGGTGAGCGATGCCGCGAACCGGTGGATTTTTCCCGAACAGCTGACCAGAGGCGCGCTCGAGCCGTGGCGCGGTGTGAAGGAAATCTGGGCTGCCAATTCGCCGCAAGCGGATCATGCCGTCGACACCAGCGCCACATTCGAGCGAGGGGTGGCTTCGCTGGCTGCTCACCAGGCTTATATCGCCGGCCTCGGCTGGGAGCACTTCGACCCTGCCGAGTTCTTGGAAGGGGTGGCACGCAGCGCCGGCACTCGGCTCGGCGTACCGATGGCCGCCGCCTTCGAGGTCTTCCCCACTGGCTGGGGCGGCTGACGCAGCTCGGTCGCCGGTGGGCCGTGCTCTGCGCTCCCACCCCTCGCCGACAGGGTTGCGGCGCCTGGACACGCCAGAATCACCCTTGCGCTTGACGCATTGTCCGAGCAGTGGTGTAGCGTTGGCAAAGTTCGAACAAGCGTTCTATATGGGGTACTTGGGGAAGGGCCTCAAAGGTCGCTTGTCCGAAGCGGCGCAGTGTTCGCGGCACGCGCCCTGGGCTTGCCTCGGTGTGGGTGGTTCTCGACCCCCGTCCACACCGAGGCCGCCAACCCGGGTCGAGTTTGCTATCCGCACCGACCCGAGGTTCGATCGATGCCCGATTACCCCACCCAACTGGATCTGCGGCGTGCCCGAAGCGCGATT
This sequence comes from Propionibacteriaceae bacterium, assembly GCA_035641455.1. Lineage (GTDB taxonomy): Bacteria > Actinomycetota > Actinomycetes > Propionibacteriales > Propionibacteriaceae > Microlunatus. The sequence goes on from DASQUD010000034.1 coordinate 33,725, forward strand.
GTGGCGGCTGAGCTGGCCGAGCGGCCGAGCGATCGTTACCTCGCGGCACACCTGGCCGCCTTGCAGATCGCTGCGGTGCTCCTTGCCTGGCGGGCCAATCCCGCGCTGGCGCGTGGAGGCGGCCGGCCCCGGAACGTCTGGCGGATGCTGGCCGATGTGGCCCCTGAGTTCGCCGAATGGGCAGCCTTCTTTGCCGCTACACAGGCGAAACGAGAAGCCGTGCGGGCGGGTGCCACGACGATCGTCAGCGCCCGCGAAGCGGACGACCTGCTGCGTGACGCGCAGTGCTTTCTGGCCATGGTGGAGCGCTCCCGCGCGGCGTCCGCCTAGCGGGTCTCCTCAGCGCCGCACGTGACGGTCCGAGGCTGCTGCGTGACCGAATCGTGACGGTGCCGCAGCGGCCGTGCGTCACCGAATCGTGACGAGACACACCGGCGATTACCAGCCTTAGCCTCTTCCGCTTGGCTGGCGAAGTCGTCACACTGATCACATCAGTCTCTATCGTCACATCGACCACTCCAAGCACACCTCCCGGGAGTTGACATGACCATCGTCTCCGCAACGCTCCAAGCCGAGGACCACGCTGACGCATGGAGTCGGGTCCATGTGGCTGGCGCGGACTACCTCCGCCACGCGGTGCACACCCGCTGGCTCCGCGAGGACGACGAGCTGATCTTGTCCTTGAAGGAGAGCCTGCACGACGCCCGCCTCGGCGATACTGTCGCCGTCAGCGAAAAGGTGGTCATTCTGCTCACCGGCCGAGTGGTTGACATCGGCACCGTACATCCAGGACGACTGGCCCTCATGCTGGCCAGCCACGTCCGGCCTCGCACGGATTCGTGCGGGCTCTCGGTGCCGGAAAAGATGGAATACGTGATCAGATCCATCGGCCGAACACGGGCGATAGCCGCGGCCTTGGGCTGCGCGCTCACCCGACCGCTAGGTCTGCGCGGAACGTTCTACCGGCTGGCCGGCTCGATCGCTCGGGACATCGACGGAGGCCGACCCCCTTACGAGAAGGTGCTCTTCCCGCCCTTGAAGACCGCAGTGGCGCAATGGATCTGCGCCGATCTCGAGCGGGCGCTGGGCATCGGCGTGAGCATCGTCGACCTCAACGACTACGGCGGCTCGATCCGTGCTACCTCGCCACGGTCCCTTCCGGCCGCGACGCTCGCCGCGGTGCTCGGCGACAATCCGATGGGCCAGCGGCTGAGGAGCACACCGTTCGTTCTCGTGAGACCCGCCTGACTCGCTCTTCTGGCGCCGACCGGATCGGTCATCGCCGCCCGGGACTGACGATGTCTATTGCGTCACCGAGCAGACGCCGCTCTGGCGCACGCAGGACGTACAGCCCGGCCACAAAGATCATGAGTACCGCGCAGGCGACCGATGACAGCAACAACAGCTCGGCCATCATCCCCTGACCGACCACGGGACCCAGCAGTCGGTGCACCAGCGCTCCCGCCGCTGTTCCGGCCGCAGCCGCCGTGGCCGTCCGTCCTACCATTCCGAACAACGGCTTGAGGTCCACGGCCCGGTGGCGCGTACCCAACAGCCAGGTGTTGACCAGAGCAGCGCAGACCAGCGACAAAGAGGTAGATGCCGCCAACCCCTTGATGCCGAAGGCAAGCCCCAGGCTCAGATCCCCGACGACATTCACGGCCATCGCGACAACCGCCACCAGCACCGGTCTGCGCGTGTCGCCGAGGGCGTAGGAGGCGCGCACCACCAATTCCCGCCAGCCGAGAGCCACCAATGCAGGCGCATACCACAGCACGGCTGTCGCTGTTCGCTGGGTGTCGCGGGGCCCGAAGCTGCCGTGCTGGAAGAGCAGCGCCACCAGGGGGCCGGCGCAGACGAACAGAAAGCCACACACCGGGAGCAGCACCGTCGCCACGGTGGCGAGACCTCGGCCGACCAGTCGCCGCATCTCGGCCAGGTCGCGAGCGCCGGCGGCCGCGCCGAACGCTGGATAGAGCGCGGTCAGCAGTGATGCGACCAGCAGAGTTTCACCGAGCCCGATGATCCGCCACGCGTACCCGAGCGACGAGATGGTTCCCTCGCCCACCATCGATCCGACAGCCCGGTCGACCAAGGTGTTGACATTGCCAAGAGCGCTGCCCAGCAGAAGCGGGGGCACCAGGGCCGCGATGGCCCGGAAGCCCGGGTCTTGCACGTTCAGAGATGCCCGGAGTCGCAATTGCAGAGCTCGAAGCGGCACCAGTTGGCACGCCAGCCTGGCTGCGGAGCCGGCGACGAACCCGACGGCCAGGGCGGTGACGCCGTACCGAGGACCCAGCCAGACCGCCGAACCGATCATGATCAAGTTGAACGGGATCCCCTGGATCCCTGACCAGAAGAACCGGCGATGTGCCTCGGCCGCAGCCGCGAGCAGGTTGGTGCCGGCGATCAACACCGTTGCGATGAGCACGATCCGGGCCAGGAACGCAGCGAGTTCCGCCTGCGAGCCGGCGAATCCCGGCGCCAGCACGGCGACCACCACATCGGCGGCCAGCGCCATGATCAGCGACCCGAGCCCGAGGATGAGAAGCGTGACCGTCAGAACGACGGACAGCGTGTGGCCAGCCTTGCTCGAGCTGCCAGCTTCCCCGGCGGTCTGCGCTGCGAGCACCGGGACGGTCGCCTTTGCCATGGCGCCGGCAATCAGCGCCAGCACGAGATTCATCAGTCCCTGGGATACGAGGTAGGCGTCCAAGCTGGCGCCTGCACCGAACACGCCCGCAATCACGACATCGCGCAGGAAGCCGAGAATCGCCGATCCCGCGGTCAGCCCTGTGACGAGCGCTGCCGCCTGAGCGATTCCTCGTGCCCTCACGCCACCCCAGTCATTGTCGTGATTCCATCCGAGATCCGGTGATAATCCGGCGAGGGCTTGCGGCCCAGTCGAGCGTACGGCCGCACCGGCTTCCACCTTGGTAACGACTCGGCGGCCCTCGCGGGTGGCGGTCAGGCAGAACTAGGCTTCGACCCGACCAGCCTTGAGTCGACGAAGGAGGACCGATGACTGAGCTGCGGCGCCGTCGCCCGGTGTCGCAGAGCTTCCTGTTGAAGCTCCTAGAGTCGCAGATCGGCCAGCTCATTCCTGGGGAGTTCCGCCCCCTGGAGATCGTCGACCTCGGTGGCGGGACGGGCGGCCTGGCGGCTTTGCTGGCGAGCCACGGCCATGCCGTCACGGTCATCGACCCCAGTCCCGACGCTCTCGCTTCGCTCGACCGACGAACGACGGACGCCGGCCTGAGCGGCCGCATCCATGGCGTGCAAGGAGATGCCGGTGATCTGGTCCGCCTCGTAGGTGACCACGCTGTCGACGTCGTGGTCTGTCATCGGGTTTTGGAGGTCGTCGACTCACCGCCTGAAGCACTGGACGCCATGTCGCGAGTGTTGCGACCGGGCGGCGTATTGAGCTTGCTCGTCTCCCAACGCCACGCGGCCGTGCTGGCCCAGGCGCTCGCCGGCCACATCAGTCAGGCTCGTCGAACATTCGCCGACCCGCGGCGATTCGATCATGATCAAGTGATCGGTCTGGTGCAGGGCGCGGGCTTCACCGTTCTCGCCAGCCATGGGATCGGTGCCATCGCCGATCATGTGCCCGAGCCGCTTCTCGACAGCGACGTCACGGCCTACACCGAACTGACCGGATTGGAGTCCGACATTAGCCAGGACCCGACCTTTAGAGCCGTAGCCCCTCAGGTCCACATCTTCGCTGCCACCGCCACTCGCTCTGAGGCATGATCGGCGATACGCTATCGAACATAGGTTCGATCGTCGGTAAGGGGATCCATGGCGCGACGGGTGATCATGCACGTCGATATGGACGCCTTCTACGCTTCTGTCGAGCTGCGCCGACGCCCCGAACTGCGGGGTACCGCAGTCATCGTCGGTGGCTTTCCCCGAGGCGTCGTGCTGTCGGCCAGCTACGAGGCTAGGGCGTCCGGCGTACGGTCCGGCATGCCGTCTGGCCGAGCTCGTCAGCTCGCGCCCCAGGCGACCTTCGTGGATCCCGACTTCGACAGCTATACCGCCGTCTCCCAGGCCATCGCCGCGGTGTTCGGCTCGGTGACCTCGGTGGTCGAGTCGGCGTCCATCGACGAGGCCTTCCTCGACATCACAGGCTCGCTCCGCATGTTCGGCTCAGCGACGGCGGTCGGTGAGTATGTTCGCGCGATAGTGGCCGATGAGCAGCAGATCACCTGTTCGGTCGGCATCGGACCGTCGAAGTTCGTCGCCAAGGTGGGTTCGCGGCAGGCGAAGCCTGATGGCTTGATCGAAGTATCCCCTGATCGGGTGGCCGACTTCCTGCATCCCTTACCGGTCGAGGCAATGTGGGGCGTCGGGCCAGCCACCACCGAGAGGCTGCACCGGCTCGGCATCTTCCGGGTCGGCGAACTTGCGCGAATGCCTCGACCGGCTTTGCGTCGAGGGTTCGGACCGCACTGGGGCGGCATGCTGCAGGAACTCGCCTGGGGCCGCGACGGGCGGCGGGTCACCTCACGAGTGCCAGAGCGCAGCGTCGGATCCCAGGAGACCTTCGGCCGCGACACCGATGACCCGGCTGTCGTTCGCCGGGAGCTGCTGCGAATGTGCGCTCGTACGGCGTCCCGGATGCGCAAGCAGCGCGTGCTCGGCCGGACCGTGACGATCTCGGTGCGCTTCGCCAACTTCTCCGAGCTCACTCGCTCGATCACGGCGACGACACCGACCGACGTGACCGACGAGATCTATGCCCACGCGCTGACCCTTTACGACAGGCTCCGGCTGGACCGAGCCCGAATCCGCCGGGTCGGCGTTCGGGTCGAGGGCTTAGTCGCCGCAACCCAGGTCTATCGGCAGCCACAACTCACCGACCCTGAGTTTGGCTGGCGTGAGGCTGAGCAGGCAGTCGACGCCGCGGTCGGGAAGTTTGGGCCTGCTGCGGTTCAACGCGCGATATTGACGCGACGGGGGCCAGCGGCCTTCGGGCAGATCGGCTCCCTTCGCCCGTAGCGCTCCACCGACTGACGCAGTTTGGCATCGATCGTTGCCGCGGGTTCCTCTACGTGGCTCCGCCACCTAGACTTGCAACAGATTTCACCCATCCAGCACGAGCGGCGTGAGCGCCATCCATCTTGTTCGGGTTCGAACGTTTCTTAGATCGCGAACCCTCGACAAGTGGAAGGCGCGTATCATGACCACACGCGCACGACGAGAACCCGTGGGGAGGTGGCCGATGGCCCTCTCGGACGAGGAGCAGCGGCTTCTCGAGCAGATGGAAGCTGCGCTGGCCGCCGAAGACCCAAAGCTCGTCAACACGCTCCGTGGTACCGGTTCTCGCCGGGTACACCGCCGGCGGGCCGCACTCGCCGGGGTTGGGTTCTTCGCCGGCTTGGCCCTGCTCATCGTGGGAATCTCCACCCAACTCTTCTTGAGTGTGCTTGGTTTTGTGATCATGGTCATTGCCGCGGTGACCGCGATTTACTCATGGCAGCATGTGGGCAGCGGTCCGGATCCAGGTCGCGGCAGCGACCGGGCCAAGACCCCGCAGGGGTCGCGCCCTGACGGCCAGGGTTTCATGGACAAGATGGAGGAGCGCTGGCGTCGCCGCCGCGACGAGTCAGGCTTCTAGTCTTCAGTCCTTCGGGGTTCGGCGAAAGATCGACTTCGGCAAGAGATTCGCGAGCGCCTTGCGGCGCAGACTTTGGGGTCCGGCGATGCCCTTGCGAATATCCTCGGTCACCCGCGGAAGATCACGAGCCGCATGCGCGTCGGTGAAGACCCGGCCGTAGCGGGAGCGCTCGACCAAGGTAGCCACCGAAGCCATCGCGGACGACTCCGGCTGATCAAGTTGAGCGCCGACCTCGCGCCCGATCGCCCTCGGTGAGCCATCAGGCCACGATCCGCCGTAGTCGACCACCGTGTCTCGGATCTCCGCCCATGCCGACTCGACCTGCTGCTCGGCGGGCGCCTCCGGCGATAGTCGCGCAGTGCGCCGCCGAACTCTAAGCGTTGCCGGGGCGGCCAAGATCAACAAGACGACGAAACCGATTCCGGCGGCCAGCGCGGACTTGCCAAAAGTCCAGAACCCTTCCGAGCTAGCCGTCGTCGTGGGGTCAAGACTGGGTGCGGCAGAGACCGTCGGATCTTCGCTCGGCCCAGCGCTGCTGGCCTCGCTGCTGGGATCGGTACTCGGATCCTGGCCCCCACCGGTGCTGTCGGGTACGGTCCAGGCCGGCGCCGATCCCGTAACGCTGCCCGGGGTTGGCTCGAAGCGCACCCAGCCATACCCGGCGAAGTACAGCTCCGGCCAGGCGTGCATATCCCGGATCGAGACCGTCCACCGGTCGCCGTTCTGGCGTCCGGGCAAAAACCCGACTGAGACCCGAGAAGGAATGCCCGCAACGCGGGCCATCATGGCCATGGAGGCAGCGAACTGTTCGCAGTAACCTGTCCGGTCCTCCAGGAGGAAGTTCTCCAGTGCCTGGTAACCACTGCCCGGCTGGGGCTCGGTGCTGTAGGTGAAACGGCTGCTTCGGAGGAAGCTCTGAATGGCCGCCGCCCTTTGGGTGGGCGTCTCAGCATCTTTGGTCACCTCATCGGTCAGCGTGCTGAGTGATCTCGGCAGGTCCCGTGGCACGGCTGCCGTGATCGCAGCGTCCGGTGGCGTCCCGGTCGGCGCTTCGTCCAGCTTCTCCACATCGGGCGCGATGTCGACGCTCTGCACTGAATAGGTCAGATGACGCAGCGCATCGGCGCGGTCGTTGCCATTCACCACGATCAATGAGTTGGCGTCGAACCTCCAGTCTCCAGCGGCATCGAATGTGCGCGGCGCGTATGGCATCGGCAGGTACTGCGATCGGAAATCGAGAACCTGGATCGTCGTGTTCCGGGCGGTCCCGGGATCACCGATGGCACCGGGAATCGCCGGCAAGGCTGAGCCGCTGTCCAGGCGGATCTGCACACTGCTCCATCCGGCCGCGTTGAATTGCGGTAGTGAAGCCAGGCGAAGATAGACCCCACCAGGAGCATCGGACTGGTACTCGATCACCTCCCGATCGTTCGGCTGGTTGAGGTTCCGGCGCAGATCGAGCGTGGGATCGGTGAGCTGAAGGGGTCCGCTACCACCTGGTCCGTAACCGTTGCCGAACCCGGGTAGAGCGAGCGTCGGCAGCGCGACACCAAGGAACAGCGCGGCAACCAGGGCCGAGACTCCGAGGTAACCTGCCGCCCGCCAGACCACGGGGGTCGCCATCCCGAAACCCTCGGCCGAGTCGCGAGTCAGCCCCCGCGTCCAGCGAGCGGTCGAGTTCAACCCTTCGGCGACCAAGATCGCCAAGTAGCCCAGGGCGATGCATAAGAAGCTACCCGCGCCGGAGTCGCTACGCAGTCCGATCGCCGGCACGAGGAAGAGGGTGGCCGGCGGAGCAATTCCCCAGACCGGACGTCCGATGCCGGACACCAACAGGTCAGTCATGATCATGATCACGCCGATCACCGTGACGAAGATGAACTTGACTCCGTCGTTGGGATCCATCGGGGAAGTCTGGGTGCGCATGTGCTCGACGCCGGCTTGCCAGAGCATGCTGACGTGGGTGTACCAGGGCTCGCCCCGCCCCGGCATCGTGGCGCTCAGCGCGAAGGTGGCGACCACCAAGATCAGGAGCTGAACACCGAGCACGGTGCTGTTGGCTAGCCTGGCCCGTCGCATCGCGATGGTTGAACCGCCCAGAACCACGATCAGCAGCCAGCTAAGACCAAGGAAGCTGCTGTCGGTGGTCAGAGGGGTGACGGTAAAGGTCGCCAGCAGCACAGAGAAGATGACGGCAATGCCCATCCGATCCGAGGCGCGCATCAGGCCGCCGCCCCCAACTGGTCGAGGAGCGACCACGCTTCGGCCACGCCCATGCCACGCCTCACCTCAACCACCCGCCACTGGTTGTCCCGCAGGATCGACATCGCCAGCTCGTGCTGCGCTCGGACGTGGTCGCCGGCAGGATAATCGGCGAAGCTATCGACATCGAGCACCAACGCCAGCCCCTGGGCCCGACTTCGTCGCCCGCGAAGCAGGGCATTGGCGTCCTCGGCGTTCATCCGGCCCAGGATGGCGATCACCAGCTGCCCGGGCCGATCGGACGCCGCTGACTCCATGGCGTAGTGCAGCGTGGCCGTCTGACGTGCCTGGAGGTCGGTGAGGCGGCTGATCACCAGCTCGGGCGACGCGGAGCTGTGCTGCCCCATGGTCCCGGTGATGCGCAGCGGGCCGTCGGCCTCGTAGATCTCGACACTGAAGCCATCGTCGAGAAAGTGCAGGGCGATGGAGGCGGCCGCAGAGATCGCCCACTCGATCGAATTGTTCATACCGCGGCCGGCGTGCGACGACATCCGCGAGTCGAGCACGATGCTGGCGCTGGGATCCCAGGCTTGCTCCTCCCGACGCACCATCAGTTCCCCCCACCGTGCGGTCGAACGCCAGTGGATTCGCCGGACATCATCGCCCTGCCGGTACTCCCGGACAAGGGCATCGTCCTGCCCGACGACTCCGACCCGGTGCGGGCGGGCTTCACCGGTGCTGCCCGCCCCGCCGGCCGTACGAAGAGCAGGTAATGGCACGACTCGTGGCGTCACCATCACCTGCGTCGTGGCCGAGAACTGGCGGTCCAACTGGACCAGCCCGAACGGATCGGTGGTGCGCACTCGCAGCGGGCCGGTTGAGAAGCGTCCCCGAACCCGGCCGAGCAGCGGATACTCCACGATGCGACGCCAACTCAGATCCGCCTTGTCCACCAGAAAGCGCGGCCGACTACCGAGCTCGCGCGGCACGATGTCCTCCAGCAGCAAGATTCCGGCAGGCAACCGGCCGTCCTGACCGAGGCTGATCTTGCCGCGCATCGGTGAGCCGAGAGGCACTTGCGCGGGCTCGACCGAGCGCTCACACGACATCCGAAGCCGGGCCCGCGCGACCAGAATGGCGGCGATCACAGGCAAGACCAACAGCAGCAATCCGATCCGCATCACGTCACGTTGGCCGGCGGCCATCGACCCCATGACGACGGCCAGACCGCCGAGAGTGAAGAAACGGCCACGAGGTGTCAGCAGCCGCCAGGTCCTTCGCATCGCTGGGCTACCTCCGGTCGGGAATGTGTACCGAGGCGACTGCTTGGGCGATGATGTCGTTCACCGTGTGACGGGCCAGCTGCGCGTCGGTCGACGGCAGCACCCGATGGGCCAGCACGGATACCGCAAGTGAGGCGACATCATCCGGGCTCACGTAATCACGACCGGAAAGAGCAGCGAAGGCGCGGCTAGCCCGAAGGAGCTGCAAGGTGGCCCGGGGGGAGGCGCCCAGCCGCAGGTCCCGCGAGTTGCGGGTCGCGTTGACAACCTGCACGAGGTAGTGCTTGACCGCCGGACTCAGATAGACGGTCTTCACCGCGTCGATCAGGCCGCGAATGGTCTGCCCGTCAGTGACCGGTCGCAAGTCCGCCAACGGATCCGACGTCCCGTGAGATTCCAGCATGTCAAGCTCGGCACTCGGCGTTGGGTACCCCATCTGAATGCGCGCCATGAAACGGTCGCGTTGCGCTTCTGGAAGCGGGTAGGTGCCTTCCATCTCGATGGGGTTCTGTGTGGCGACCACCATGAAGGGCGTCTCCAGGACGTAGGTCGTGCCGTCCACGCTGACCTGGCGCTCCTCCATCGACTCCAGCAGCGCCGACTGAGTCTTCGGTGATGCGCGGTTGATCTCGTCGCCGACCACGATGTTGGCGAAGATGCCGCCCGGCTTGAACTCGAAGTCCCGAGTCTCCTGGTTGAACACCGACACGCCCGTGATATCCGACGGCAACAAGTCCGGAGTGAACTGCACCCGGCGGACCGAGCAGGCAATGGAGCGACCGAGGGCCTTGGCGAGCATGGTCTTGCCGACTCCAGGCACGTCCTCGACCAACAGGTGTCCCTCGGCAAGCAAGACGACCAGTGCGAGGTCGATGGAGCTGCGTTTGCCCTCGATGACGCTCTCGATCGCGTGGCGGACCCTTCCGACCACCGCAACGACATCACCCAAGGAATAGGCCGATGGGCGCGCCTCGACCGCGCGGGTTTCGATCTTGTCGTAACTCAGGCTCACCAGACCTCCGTGTAAGCGACGTTCTCACCCTACGCGACCCAGCGGACGGCTCCTGCGCCTTCCCAACACGCCGCCAGACGGCTTTCAGGGCAGAACTGGTGGCGAGTGGTGCAAAGTGGAGTACAGTGGCGGAAAGTGGAGGCAAGGGCTGATCGGAGAGCAAGGAGGGGGGCCGATGTACTTTCTCGGCACCCACACTCCCAAGCTTGACGAGAAAGGCCGACTGTTTCTTCCGGCGAAGTTTCGAGAGGAACTGGCGGACGGTCTGGTGATCACGCGATTCCAGGAGCGATGCCTGGCGATCTGGCCGTTGCGCACGTTCGTTGAGATGGCTTCGGCGGCAAGAGCCGCACCCTCCGACCAGAAGTCCCGTGACTACCAGCGCATGCTCGCATCGGGCGCCTCGGACGACACCCCGGACAAGCAGGGTCGCATCACGATCCCACCTCACCTGCGGACCTACGCCGGACTCGACAAGGAGTGTGTCGTCGTGGGGGCGCTTGACCGAGTGGAGATCTGGGATGCGCGGGCCTGGGAGGACTACTCCGCGGCCAAAGAGTCGGCCTTCGCCGAACTGGATGAAACGGCTGCTCCGATCATGTGACCGGAAGGCCGCAAGCAGCACACCGTAAAAGGACTCGTGTCCTGAGGCTTCAACCCGCAGGTTCGAACTCCCTGACGCACCTTCCCCGGCGCCAGGTAGGACTCCCGCGGATCTCGGGTTGAAACCTCAGGACACGAGTCACCCCGGCCGCGAGCGGGGAGGATGGAAAGTGGGTGGGTCGAGATGGTGGAAGGGCCGCGCTCGCCGACGCCGGCGCGTTCCGGCTCGGCAACGGTACGGCGTATCCGCCACCAAGCTCGAGACAGTATCTGCGCCGCCTCCCTCTCCCTCGTCGGGTCACTGCTGGTCACCGGTGTCCTCTGGGCCCTTATGGGATGGCTGGTATGAACCCGCCGCCGACCCATGTCCCCGTGTTGCTTTCCGAAGTGGTTGCCCTCCTGTCGCCCGCACTCGAGGCGCCGAGCGAATCCGGCGGCCCATGCGTGTTGGTCGACTGCACGTTAGGCCTCGGCGGTCATGCCGAGGCCCTGTTGCGCGCCTGCCCACAGGCGTCGCTGATTGGTCTTGATCGCGATCCTCAGGCGCTCGCCGTTGCCGGTCGCCGACTGGCGTCGTTTGCCGACCGGATCACTCTGATCGAGGCGGTCTACGACCAATTGCCGGAAGTGCTCGACGAGCTTGGCTTGCAGGCAGTGCAGGGCGTCCTCCTCGACCTGGGGCTGTCATCGCTCCAGATCGATGACCGCCAGCGCGGCTTCGCCTATGCGGTTGATGCGCCGTTGGACATGCGCATGGGGCGTTCCGGCAAGACCGCCGCGGATGTCCTCAACACCTATAGCGCAGCCGAGTTGGCCTCTGTGCTACGCCGCTACGGAGAGGAACGCTTCGCTACCCGCATCGCCGACCGCATCGTCGCGGCGCGTGCGGACACGCCGTTCCACACGTCAGCCCGATTGGTGAAACTTATCGACGCTGCCATCCCGATGGCTGCCCGCCGGAGCGGCGGTCACCCTGCAAAGCGGACATTCCAGGCGCTACGGATTGAGGTCAACCAAGAACTGGAGTCCCTCTCATCGGTGCTGCCGAACGCGATAGCTGCACTTTCGCTCGGCGGCCGGATCGCGGTCCTGGCCTATCACTCCTTGGAGGACCGGCTGGTGAAACAGGTGCTGAGCGCCGCCGCCCATGATCGGGCACCGAGGGACCTGCCGGTCGTGCCTGCCGAGCTTCGGCCGCAGCTGCGGCTGCTCACGAAGGGAGCGACCCGGCCTGGTGCGACGGAGGTGGCGGCGAATCCCCGGGCGGCGTCGGCGCGCTTGCGGGGGGCGGAACGGATTGCGAAACTCGAGCGGCGAGGAGCTGGCGGATGAGCGCGCTGTGGGCGCCACTGGGGACCAGTAGCGGCGCCGATGTGCAGGCTGGCCGGCGATGGCTGCGTGTCGCACCTCGGGTGCCGACCAGGCTGGCACGCCTGCCGTTCGTGCTGGTGTTGATCGCCTTCTTCGGGGCCGGGATGGCGGGATTGCTGATGCTCAACACCACTCTTCAGAACCAGGCATTTCAATTCCGTACGCTCAACCGGCAGGCCACTGCGCTCGCTTACGACCAGGCGGCCCTGCAGGTCCAGATTGATCAACTCCGTGCGCCACCGGAACTGGCCCGACATGCTTCAGCGCTCGGCATGCGGCCGAACCCCCGTCCGGCCTTCTTGGTCGTACCGGGTGGCAAGGTCGTCGGCAAGGCAAAGCCGGTCAGCGGGGATGAGTCACCGGACCTGATCGTGCGCACACCGGCCGAGCTGGCTGCACGACAAGCTGCTGCGGAGGCGAAGAAGCGAGCCGCTGCGGCGGCGAAGGCGGCCGAGGAACAGAGATCGGCCGCGGCGATGGAAGCTGCCGAGCGGGCAGCGGCCGAACAGGCACAGCGGCGAGCCACGCGGGGCGAGGCGGGGGAGCCGGATCCAGCCGATCAGGGAATTCGCTGAGATGGCAAGTCCTCGGCAAGGTCCTCCGCCGGCCGGAGCTGGTGTGCGCCCCAGGTCTGTTCCTCGGCCTGCGGCGATCCGGAGGCCGTCGAAACGAAAGCGAGTCCTGCGCATCCCACTGGCCAGCGCATCCAAGCGGTTGCACGCAGTCCTTCTCGTGCTGGCGATTTCCTTGTCCATGTGCGCCGGGCGACTGCTACAGCTGCAGGGGTTCGACTCGTCCGTCTACGCCGCGCAGACCGCCGACCAGCTGACCACCACGCTTCCCCTGCTGCCGTCACGCGGACAGATCACCGATCGCAACGGTGTGGTGCTGGCCGCCACGCAACCCGCCGTGGCCGTCACCGCCGACCCGACGCTGACCAGCCCCAGAGCAGTCGAGATAGCCGGCATCCTGACCGCCCCTCTGCGAATGGCGGAGGCGGAGCTGATCCGGCTGCTGACCAAGCCCAACACTCACTTCGTCTACCTCAAGAAGAAGGTGCCGGCGCAGACTTATACCCAGATCGCCGCCGAGCTTTCCAAAAGGCGCGTCTACGGCGTCTTTCGTGAACCTGATCCGATCCGCACCTACCCCGGTGGAAGTGTCGGAACATCGGTCATCGGCTTCGTCGGCGCCAACGGCAAGGGGCAAGCGGGCGTCGAGCTTTCCATGAATCGCGAACTTGCCGGCGTGGAAGGAAAGGAGAGCTACGAGATCGCCCCGAACGGCAGCAAAATCCCGCTCGGCACCAGCACGATCGTCCCTGCTCAGGATGGCGTAGACCTCCAGTTGACCATCGACTCCGAGTTGCAATGGGTGGCCGAGCGCCGGCTGGCCGCGCAGGTGCGACGGAAACGAGCCGATTGGGGTTTTGCCATCACAATGAACGTCAAGACAGGTGAGGTCTTGGCGATGGCCAACGCGCCGATCGTGGATCCGACGAACGTGGGCGGCTCGGCGCGGGACGACCGCGGCAACCGAGCCGTCGCCGCTCCTTACGAGCCGGGCAGCGTGCAGAAGTTGCTGACTTCGGCCGCCCTGCTTGATTCGGGAACCGCGACTCCGGACACCCGAGTGACGATTCCGTCGCGGCTTCGATCCGGACCATTGACGATCGGGGACCACTTCGGCCACGGCGAGCTGCACTACCTGATGCGGGGAGTGATCGCCGATTCGTCCAACATCGGGACGGCGCTGCTCACCCGGCAGCTCGACAAGGGTGTTCTTTCTGACTACCTCACCCGATTCGGCCTCGGCTCTCGGACCGGAATCGAACTGCCGGGCGAGTCGGCAGGCATCCTGCCCGGTGCCGACATGTCCGACGTGCAGCGTGATCAGATAGCGTTCGGTCAGGCGCTGGCGGTGACCGGGATTCAGGAGGCTGCCGCCGTCGCGGGGCTGGTGAATCAGGGGATTTACAACCCGCCGACCGTTCTGAAGAGGGGGACGACTGGTTCGGGCAAGCCCGTGCCGCTCAGCGATCACCAACCGCGGCGAATCATTTCCGAGTCCGCATCGGCTGCCTTGCGCGACCTGATGGAGGCTGTGATCGACAGCGAGAACGGTCAGCGCAGTCTCAAGCTGGATGCGTACCAGAGCGGTGGCAAGACGGGTACGGCGCAGCGGGCCGACCCAGCCTGCCGGTGTTACCGCGGCTACGTCACGTCATTCCTCGGATTCGCTCCGCTCCATGATCCTCAGCTCTTGACCTACGTCGTGGTCAGTAATCCACGCAGAGGCGACACCGGTTCCGGCGTAGCGGCCCCGCCCTATCGCGACATCATGGAGTTCGCACTGCCGCGCTACTCGGTCGCCCCGAATACGAAGGACCACAAGCCGCGGCCTACCGAGTGGTAAGCAGATAGCGTCGGGGTCGTGTCTGAAGAGCAGCCGTCGAAGCAGGGCTTGGCAGCGCTGCGGCCTAGGTCGCAGCCGCGTGTCCCGCTCGCCGACCTGGTCAACACTGCCTCGACAGTCGACGTTGGTGGAATTACGGCCGACTCCCGGCTGGTGCAGCCAGGGGATCTCTACGTCGCGCTTCCGGGCGCTGCTCGGCACGGTGCCTCATTCGTGCCGGACGCGCTGGCCTCCGGTGCGGCGGCCGTGTTGACTGACGAGACGGGCCGCGAGCTCATCACCCGCGCCGGCGTCGGCGTGGCGGTGCAGGTCGTGGCCGACCCCAGGAGCGCGATGGCTGGCCTTGCCGCCCGTATTTACGGCTGTCCTGCTGATGCACTGAAAACGTTTGCGGTGACCGGCACTAACGGCAAGACGACGACCACATTCTTGCTGGATGCGGCGCTACGTGCCGCCGGCCACCGGGTCGGCCTGGTCGGGACTGTCGGTTTCTTGTTGAACGGTCGCCCCCTCGCCGCCGTCCGGAACACAGTTACGACGCCGGAGTCCCCGGAGTTGCAGGCCTTACTCGGCTACCTGCGCGAAGCTGGCGCCGACTCGGTGGCAATGGAGGTGTCGTCGCATGCGCTGGTGCTCGGCCGGGTCGACGCCATCCGCTTCGACGTGGCAGCCTTCACCAACTTCGGTCGTGACCATCTCGATTTCCATAATGACGAGGAGTCATACTTCGAGGCCAAGGCGTCGCTATTCAGTCCGGAGCGGAGCCGGCATGCCGTGGTCAATGTCGATGACCCGCGCGGCCGCCAGCTCGCGGATCGCATCCGGCGCGCAGGCGTAGTGGGGCTGACCACGATCAGCTTCGACGATCGGGCGGCGGACTGCTTGGTCACCGAAGTCGAGCAGCTCGCGGACGGCCGCCTCCGGGTGGTCGCTCGGCTGGCGGCGCGCGAGGTGGATTTCGTGTTGAGCCTGCCGGGGGAATTCAACGTGCGCAATGCGCTGACAGCAGTGGCCATGCTCCAAGCCGCTGGCGTCGACCTCGACCGAGCCGTCGCAAGCCTGGCTGAGGCTGCGGTGCCCGGCAGGATGCAGCGGATCGACCTCGGCCTCGACGCACCGCGGGTCTATGTCGATTTCGCCCACACGCCGCAGGCCGTCGCGGCTGCCCTCGGCGTCCTTCCGGCCAGGCGCCGGATCGCCGTTCTCGGCTGCGGCGGTGATCGGGATCCCGACAAGCGCGGGCCGATGGGTGCAGCGGCGGCGAGCGCCGCCGACGTGGTGATCATCACCGACGACAACCCCCGCAACGAAGAGCCAGCGGCGATCCGGGCACAGGTCAGGGCCGGGGCCGAGGCTGCTCGCCGGGCTGGCGACCGTGACATCGAGGTGATCGACGGCGGCGACCGGCGCGGCGCCATTCGGCAAGCCCTGGCACTGGCAGAACCAGGCGACGCGATCGCGCTCCTGGGTAAGGGCCACGAAACCGGTCAGGAGATCAGAGGCCAGGTGCTCCCATTCGACGATGCGGAGGTCGTGGCGGAGGAGTGGGCAGACCGCCGCGCTCGGGGAATCCGATGATCCCGGTTTCGGTGCAGCATGCCGCGCAGGTGCTCGGTGTCGCTCCAGTCGGCACTGGAGACAAGAGCGTGCCCATCACGTCTCTCGTCGCAGACTCGAGGGCTGTTACGTCAGGCGCTTTGTTCGTGGCCTTGCAAGGTGAGCGAGCCGACGGCCATGACTTCGTGGCCCGCGCTCGCGCCGACGGTGCGGTGGCGGCGCTGGTTTCCCGGCCAGTCGATAGTGGATTGTGCTTGGTGGTACCGGATCCATTGGCGGCCCTCGGCGCGCTGGCGCGCGACCAGGTGGATGCCGGTCACGCACGGGATCTGCGTGTGCTGGCAATCACGGGTTCGCAGGGCAAAACCTCCACCAAGGACGTACTCGCGCAGCTTCTGGAGACCACCGGACCCACGGTGTCGCCGGTCGGGAATCTGAACAATGAGCTCGGTGTCCCACTGACGGTGGCACGGATTGGGCCGACGACCCGCTTTCTGGTGGCCGAAATGGGCGCTCGCGGCATCGGCCATATTGCGTACTTGTGCCGCATAGCACCGCCCGATGTCGCTCTCGTGCTCAACGTGGGTGTGGCCCACGTCGGTGAGTTCGGTGGCCGGCCAGCCATCGCGCAGGCCAAGGGCGAGTTGGTGGAAGCTGTTACCGACTCCGGCGTGGCCGTGCTGAACGCCGATGACCCGCTGGTCTGGGCCATGCGCTCTCGTACGAAGGGCGCGGTGGTGGCGGTGGGCGTCGACAAGCAGCCCGAGTGGGATTCCAGTGTCTGGGCTTCCGACCTGGTCAGCGACGCCTTGGGCCACTTTGGCTTTACGTTGCACGCTTGCCTGCCGGACGAGCCTTACCGTCAAATGCACGTCCAGCTTTCACTCTCCGGACGACATCAGGTGGCGAATGCTGTCGCCGCTGCTGCTGCGGCGATGGCAGTCGGTGCGCCGCTGGAGGGGATGGCCGCGGCACTGCACGCGGCCAAGCCCCGATCACGTTGGCGGATGGAGCTGCAGACCAGGCCGGACGGCGTGCTGGTGATCAACGACGCGTACAACGCCAATCCCGACTCGATGCGGGCGGCGCTCGAGACGCTTGCCGAGCTGGGGCGCGTCCGCCCTGGCGGACAAACCTGGGCCGTGCTGGGTGACATGCTCGAGCTCGGGGCCACGTCCTCGGCTGAGCATGCGGCTGTGGGGGCGCTCGTGGCCCGGTACGGCGTTTCTTGGCTGCTCGCTGTCGGCAGCCATGCAGAGGTCGTCGTCGAAGCCGCCATCGACGCAGGTCTACCGGCCGAGAGGGCGGTGATGGCGACCAGCAAGGTCGAGGCCACGCAGCGGGTTCTTGACGGTATCGCGCCCGCTGACGTCGTCCTGGTCAAAGCGTCCCGTGGCCTAGCCTTGGAGACCGTGGCGGAGGAGATCCTGCGCCAGGATCCGTCGGGCACCAGCCCTGGGGCGGAGTCCCGCCGTTGAAAACCATCGTTCTGGCGGGGAGCATCGCCCTGCTCGGCACGCTGCTGGGCACCCGGCTAGCGATCCGCGTGCTGGTCAGAAAGGGCTATGGCCAACTGATCCGCGACGACGGACCTACCTCTCACCACACCAAGCGGGGCACGCCTACCATGGGCGGTCTGGTGATCATCTCAGCGGTGCTTTTTGCGTACCTGGCGAGCCACCTGATCACGTGGACCGGACCCTCGGCCTCGGCGTTGCTGATCCTGTTCTTGTTCACCGGGCTTGGCGTTGTCGGGTTCCTCGACGACTTCATCAAGATCAGCAAGCAGCGCTCGCTCGGCCTGCGAAGTAAGGCCAAGATCGCGGGCCAGTCGCTGGTAGCGGTGGCGTTCGCGGTGCTGTCGTTGCAGTTTCCCGACGAGCGGGGGATCACGCCCGCCTCCCCGGCCGTCTCCTTTCTGCGAGACATCGAATGGCTGGATCAATTGCCCATCATCTTGGTCGTGCCCTGGGTGCTGCTGTTGATCGCCGCCGCGAGCAACGGGGTGAACTTGACTGACGGGCTTGACGGCCTGGCCTCCGGTGCCTGCGTGATGATCTTCGGCGCCTACACGTTGGTCAACATCTGGCAGTACAACCAGTCGTGCGCCTACACGGCATCCGCCGGGCCAAAGTGCTATGAGGTGCGGGATCCCTACGACCTGGCGGTGGTTGCGGTTGCGCTCGCCGGCGCGTGTTTCGGCTTCCTGTGGTGGAACGCGGAGCCGGCCAAGATATTCATGGGTGACACCGGCTCGCTGTCGCTCGGCGGCGCCCTTGCGGGCATGGCGATCTTCACTCGTACCGAACTGCTGTTGATCATCCTCGGTGGCCTGCTGGTCATCGAGGTGATGTCGGTCATCCTGCAGGTCGGTTTCTTCAAGATCACCAAGGGCCGCCGGCTGTTCAAGATGTCGCCCATCCACCATCACTTCGAACTGCTGAACTGGGCTCAGGTCACCATCGTGATGAGATTCTGGATCATCGCCGGACTCTTTGTGGCCGGAGGTCTGGGCATCTTCTATGCCGAATGGGTGGCCGGTGCATGAGCGCGGCCGACGGCCGGGCAGCGGACCACCGGACTGAGGTGGGGATATGACGCGATTGTCCTGGCTGCCCGAAGCCGACGGGGCGTCCGATTGGCAGGACGCACACGTCGTGGTGGCAGGCGTTGGTGTTTCCGGCTTTGCGGCTGCGAACGGGCTGCTCCAATTCGGGGCCACCGTCACGGTTCTCGACGAACGTGACGACGCCACCAACGCCGACAAGGGGACGCTCTTGGAGGTGCTCGGTGGAACCGTGCGGTTGGGAGCCGGCGTGGCGGACGTGCTGCCGCCCGATGCCGACCTGGTCATCACCACGGGGTGGCACCCTGACCACTCGCTGCTGGCCGCCGCCGTCCAGCGCGGAGTGCCTATCTGGAGTGAGGTAGAGCTCGCGTGGCGGCTGAGCCGGCCTCACAAAGTGGTGCCTTGGCTTGGCATTACCGGGACCAACGGCAAGACGACGACGACGCAGATGCTCGACTCGATCTTGGCGGCCGCCGGCTTGCGGAGTGCTGCGGTGGGCAACATCGGGCGGCCCATCATGGAGGTCGTCCTGGACCCGGAGCCGTACGACGTCCTAGCGGTCGAGCTGTCCAGCCACCAGCTGCACTGGTCCAACTCCCTGGCCCTGCACTCGGCGGCTGTCCTGAATCTCCAGCCCGATCACCTGGAATGGCACGGCAGCTTCGAGGCCTACCGGGAGGCGAAAGCCAAGATCTACGCCGGCGTGCAGGCCAGCTGCGTCTACAACGCGGCGGAGCCGGCCACCGAGCGGCTGGTCGAGGAGGCGGAGGTGGTCGAAGGGGCTAGGGCGATCGGCTTCACCCTCGGCATCCCCGACCTGTCGATGCTCGGCGTCGTGGATGACCTGCTCGTCGATCGCGCCTTCGTGGCGCAACGCCGAGACTCGGCGCTCGAACTGGCCAAGATCACCGACGTCTCCCCGCCCGCCCCGCACAACGTGGCCAACGCGCTGGCCGCCGCCGCACTGGCCAGGTCGTTCGGCGTCCCGGCCACGGCGGTCCGCGATGGCCTACGCACAATGCGGGTGGGAGCCCACAAGATCGAGACGATCGCTGACCACGAGGGCGTCCGCTGGATCGACGACTCAAAGGCCACAAACCCGCACGCGGCCGACGCCGCACTGCAGGCGTTCGACACACAAATCGTCTGGCTCGCCGGCGGGCAAGCCAAGGGCACCAGCTTCGACGAGTTGATCAAGACCCACGGCAGCAAGCTTCGAGGAGCCGTGCTGCTGGGCATAGATCGCGAGATCGTGGCCCAGGCGCTAACCCGACACGCGCCTGACGTCCCGGTGATTCGGATCGAGTCCACTGACACTAGAGCCATGGCACAGGCCGTGCAGGCTGCTGCGTCGCTCGTTCATGCCGGTGACGTGGTGCTGTTGGCGCCCGGCTGCGCCAGCAAGGACATGTACCGTGACTACGCCGCCCGGGGTGAAGCCTTCACAGCCGCCGTCCGGGATCTGATCTATCGATCCGGTGCGGGAGGCCGGACCGACGAAGCGAAGGAGTAGCCCGGGTGGCCACGCTGACCCCCTCGAGATGGGGCGAGAGCAAGCCAGCGTCCGACCCTCGCCACTCGGCCGCAGCTTGGCTCGGAGCTGTCCTCGATCGGCCGCTGACCAGCTATCACCTGGTGCTGGGTGC
>DASQUD010000035.1:0-9168 GCA_035641455.1 Propionibacteriaceae bacterium
TGGTGGTCGCCGCTGTTCTCCTTGCTGGTCCTGGTAGCCATCGCGATACCGATCATGATCGCGGCATTGCTTCCCGTGGTGATCATCGGCGCCGTCGTGAACGTTGCCAATCCGGTTGAATGGACTTTCACCTCGATCTCCGATGTCAACAGGATCGGCCCGGTCGCCTTCCTGTACGTCAACCTGTCCCTGATCGCACTCATCCCCGCGGCCGGGCTGTCCATCTGGATCGGGCATCAAATCCGCCCGAGATACCTCTCCTCGGTCGGCGGGGGCATCCGCTGGAGTTGGCTGATGCGCTGCATGCTGCTCACGCTGCCCATCTGGCTCGTCTACATCGGCATCTCCGCCGTCGTCGATTCTCCGCAAGGGCCGCGGCCGGACGACTGGATGCTGTTGTTGCTCATGGTCTTCCTGCTCACGCCCTTCCAGGCGGCGGCAGAGGAGTACTTCTTCCGCGGCTGGATCCTGCAGAACGTCGGTTCGTGGTTCGCTCGACCGATCCTCGGGCTGGTGGTCTCGATCATCGTGTCCACCGCCGTGTTCGCCGCTGCCCATCTCAGCCCCGACCCGTGGATCATTGGCAGCCTGGCGTGCCTGGCCGTTGCGTCGGGAGTCGCGGCCTGGCGGACTGGCGGGTTGGAGGCCGGCATCGCCATGCACACCGTCAACAACGTCACCGCGTTGACCATGGTGATCTTGTTCGGTGGCTGGGACCAGGCCTTCATCACCCAGACGAGCACCGCGAGCCCTGCGGTCTTCATTCTGGCGCTGATCGTGCACGGCAGCGCGCTGGCGTTGATCCTCTGGCAGGCCAAGCGCAAGGGGATCCAGCGCCGTTACCTGCCGAGTCCGCCGGCGCAACTCTACGGAGGACCACCTCAGGCCGCCGCTGTAGGTTGGCAGGCCCCGAGCCCCTAACCGCCGAAGCGCGTTCCAGACACCACCAGCACCGTCGTGCGCGGCCTGTGCGCCGGCCGTACGACCTCAGACCGGGTTGCCGGCGAAAGCCCAACGCAGGGTAGTGAGCGCCGATCGGGCGAGTGGGCGAGCCACCAGCCGGTCGACCACCGGAAGTGAGGGAAGCAATAGCTCCGCCCGGGCCCATACAGGCAGAATCGAGATGGCTCCCGCGGCTAGCACGCCGTAGCCCCAACGGCTGGGGCCGTGCAGCGGCGGATCCTTGAGCAGCAGGCTCGCCGCGTCCTGGGCGGCCGGGGAGATCTTCAGCTCTTGGCGGTAGCTCTCGATCAGCTCCTCGAGCTGCGCCACGGTCTGCGGCGGATCGATGACACCGAGTTTCTCGGCCACGAAGCCCGACTGCCGTACATAGTCGTCAGCCTGCCGCCCATCCAGCTGCTTCTCGCCGAAGGTCTGATAGCTGCTCAGAAAGCTGTCCACCTCCGCGGCATGAATCCAAGCCAGCAGATGGGGATCGTCAGCGCGATACGGCACTCCGTCGACAGTCTCGCCGATGACGCGCTTGTGAATAGCACGCACGATGCGAATGCTGCGCTCCGCGTCAGCGATCGTCCCGTATGTGGTGGTGGCCAGGAACTTGCTTGTTCGCTGCAGTCGGCCCCAGGGGTCGGAACGGAAACCGGAGTGCTCACTGACGCCGAGCATGGCCACGGGATGGAGCGATTGAAGCAGCAGCGCCCGGATCCCGCCGATGAACATCGACGTGTCCGCGTGCACGCGCCAAATCGGGTCGTTCTCGCAGAACCACCGCTCTCCGCAGGTGTACCAAATCTTCTGATGTATTGCCTCGAAGTCCGAGCCCCCGATCCGGTGGCGCACTGCTTTGGCCAGGCCTGCACGGCTCTTGTCCAGCAGGGGGGTCATGGACATGTGCGGATCGTACCTGGCTGCGCAATTGCCGCAGAGCGCCGTTGGTCGGCGGCGTCGCGTGAGAAACCGACTTCTTCTTGCTCCTGGCAGCATGGGCCGGGTGCTGAGTGATGTCGATTGCCGCCACCTCGCATCCGCGTTCGCCGGGCGCGAGTACACCGTCGATGCGGTCGTCGAGCTCCTTGGAGAGGAGGCGCATCGGGCCCTCGGTCGCAACAGCACCGTGCCCGGCGTACGGGCGTTGGCTGGCCGGACGGAGCCGCTGGCCACCCTGACGGCGCTCTGGCTGCTCCAGCAGCCGGTACCCCGACCCGCCCTCGATCGCGCGCTGCCCAGGCTGGTGGAACCACTCATCGGCGCGGGCATCGTCGAAGAATCGGCCGGCGAGGTTGTCGCGCGGCTAGACATCCGCCCGTACGGCAGCGACGACGGCGCCAGCGGATGGGTGGTGTCCGACCTATCCCCGCATCTCGACACGAGGATCGCGCCGATGCGGCCCGACTTCGTGCTCGGGGTGTCCACGGCCTCCACCACACTGGCCCAGTTGACCATCCGCCGACCGGTGGATCGGGCGCTTGATCTTGGTACGGGCTGCGGCGTGCAGAGCCTGCATCTGGCCCAGCACGCCCGCACCGTGGTCGCCTCCGACCTGAACCCGCGCGCCGTCCAGCTGGCCGGGCTGACCGCCAAGATCAACTCCATCGAGGTGGACATGCGGGAGGGCGATCTCTTCGAGCCGGTCACCGACGAGGAGTTCGACCTGATCGTCACGAATCCGCCGTACGTGATGTCGCCGGCCTCACCAGGCCAGGAGCGGCTGACCTATCGGGAGGGGAACCGCCCGGCAGACAGCCTGATCGAGCATGTGGTGCGGAGCGGTGCGGAGCACCTCGCCGGCGGCGGGACGTTAGCGGTGCTGGCCAACTGGGCTCGGCTGGCGGGCGGCGCCTGGTCTGAGCGGCTTCGGAATTGGGTCGCCGCCACGGGCTGCGACGCCCATGTGGTGCAGCGCGAGATCTTGGACCCCAGCGAGTACGTCGAAATGTGGCTGGCCGACGCGGGACTCGCCGGCTCGCTGGAGTACATCCACCGCTATCGAGACTGGCTCCACTACTTCGACGATCTCGGTATTGAAGCCGTGGGGATGGGCTGGATCATCCTGCAGCGCAACGACCGGCTGGAGCCGGACATCCGCATCGAGGACTGGCCCTACTCGGTCGAGCAGCCGATTGGCCCTGTCGTCGAGGAGGGATTCCGAGCCGTTGATCTGGCCCGGAGCTCGGATACGGACCTGCTGGCCCACGCCTGGCAGCTGGCGGAGGATGTCGTCGAAGAGACCCGAGGTTCGCCAGGCGCCGCGGATCCGAGCACCATCGTGCTGCGGCAGCAGCGAGGCTTCCGTCGGGCCCTCCAAGCAGACACGGCCCTGGCGGCGGTGCTCGGGGCCTGCGACGGGGATCTCGATCTTCGCACCATCGTCGCAACTGTCGGCGGCATCCTGAGTATCGACCCATCGGCGCTCTCGGAGGCTGTCCTGCCGACGATCCGAACCTCCATCCGGGATGGTTTTCTCCACTGATCCACGCGCGGGCGGATCGCCGCGCCAAGCACCAAGATTCGCGCTGTGGGTAGGAGTGGCACGTAGAGTATGCGCGCTGGCGTCCGGCGCCGGGATCGAATAAGCGCCGCACCGTCGGCGTTGGTGGAGTAACCAGACCGAACCCAAGGAAGATCAGTGGCAGCGAAGACGGGCAGAAGGCTGGTGATCGTCGAGTCGCCGACTAAGGCGGCTAAGATCGCGAGCTTCCTCGGCGACGATTACGTCGTCGAGTCCAGCCGCGGTCACGTCCGAGATCTGCCGACCGGCGCCGCCGAGGTGCCGGCCAAATACAAGGGTGAGAAGTGGGCCCGAACCGGGGTGGACGTCGACAACGGCTTCCAGGCGCTGTACGTCGTCAATCCCGACAAGAAGGCGACCCTGCGCTCGCTCAAGGATGCGTTGTCGGGCGCCGACGAGTTGCTGCTGGCAACCGACGGTGACCGCGAGGGCGAGGCGATCGCCTGGCACCTGCTGCAGGAGCTGAAGCCCAAGGTGCCGGCGAAGCGAATGGTCTTCCACGAGATCACTCAGCAGGCTATCGCCGATGCCGTGTCCCATCCTCGTGATCTTGATGATGACTTGGTCGATGCGCAGGAGACGCGACGCATCCTCGACCGCTTGTACGGCTACGAAGTCTCTCCCGTGCTGTGGAAGAAGGTTATGCCGCGGCTGTCCGCCGGCCGGGTGCAGTCCGTCGCCACCCGCCTGGTCGTTGATCGTGAACGTGAGCGGATGGCCTTCCGCAGTGCGTCATACTGGGATCTCGACGCCGTCCTCGACGCCGGCGCCGACGCCGAGCCACCGACATTTCCTGCCCGGCTGACGCATGTCGGCGCCCGGAAGGTCGCCCAAGGTCGCGACTTCGACAGCCGCGGCCGGCTGATCGATCGGGGTGCCGCTGGTCTCCTTCATCTTGATCAACCTCAGGCCGAGGCGCTGGCCGCGTCCTTGCGGGGGGCCTCGTTCCGCGTCGGTGAGGTCGAGTCGAAGCCGTACACCCGCCGCCCGTACGCCCCGTTCCGCACGACCACGCTGCAGCAGGAGGCTGGTCGCAAGCTTGGCTTTACCGCACAGCGCACGATGTCGGTGGCGCAGGACCTCTATGAGGCGGGCTTCATCACCTACATGCGGACCGACTCGGTGACCCTGTCCGACACCGCGATCACCGCTGCTCGCAACCAGGTCCGTCAGCTGTTCGGCCCGGACTATTTGCCCGACAAGCCACGAATCTATGCCAGCAAGGTCAAAAACGCCCAGGAGGCGCACGAGGCGATCCGCCCGGCCGGCGAGGTGTTTCAAACGCCGGCCCAGACCCGGCTGACCGGTGATCAATTCCGGCTGTACGAGCTGATTTGGATGCGAACGATCGCCTCGCAGATGAAGGATGCTGAGGGTCAGACCATCTCCGTCAAGATCATCGCCCAGACGGCCCCTGAATCTGTCGACGGGCGCACCGACGCTCACCAGGATCCGGACGACATCCTTCGACAGGCTCAGGACGCGGGCTGCATATTTGTGGCATCAGGGCGAACCATCAACTTCTACGGCTTCCTGAAGGCGTACGTGGAGGCGCACGACGAGTCCGACGAAGCGCAGTCCGACGACGCACAGACCAGGCTGCCTCGGCTCACCGAGGGGCAGCGGCTTCGGCCGGAGGCGATTACCGCATCCGGCCACGACACGCGCCCGCCGGCTCGCTACACCGAGCCTTCCCTGGTGGCCAAGCTGGAGGAATTGGAGATCGGGCGGCCGTCGACATACGCGACCATCTTGAGGACGATTACTGCGCGGGACTACGTGTTCAAGAAGGGGTCCGCGCTGGTCCCGACATGGCTTGCCTTTGCGGTGACCCGGCTGCTGGAGGAACACTTCCCAAAGCTGGTCGACTACGCGTTCACCGCCGAGATGGAAGAAGTCCTGGATCAGATCGCAGATGGACACGCCGAACGCGTCCACGTGCTCACCGACTTCTACTTCGGTAGTGGGGATCGGGAGGGTCTGCAACGCCTGGTGTCCGAGCTGGGGGAGATCGATGCCCGCAAGCTGTCGACGTTCCCGATCGGTGATCTTGACTCTGGAATCGTTGTGCGGGTCGGGCGCTACGGTACCTACGTCGAGAACGACGAAGGCCGCCGGTCGAACGTGCCCGACGACCTGCCGCCGGATGAGCTGACTATTGATCTTGCCCGCGAGCTGCTGTCCCGGCCCGCCGGTGAAGAGCGGGTGCTCGGCACCGATCCGGACACGGGGCTGACCGTGATCGCCAAGAACGGGCGGTTCGGGCCTTACGTCACTGAGGTGCTCGCCGAAGACGCGCCGAAGTCGGCCAAGCCACGTACCGGGTCCCTGTTCTCCTCCATGTCCATCGATCAGATCACCCTCTCCGACGCTCTGCGGTTGATGAGCCTGCCGCGGGTGGTCGGCGTGGACTCAGACGGCCGGGAGATCACCGCGCAGAACGGGCGCTACGGCCCGTACCTGAAGAAAGACAGTGATTCCCGCTCGCTATCCAGCGAGGAGCAGATCTTCAGCATCACGCTCGACGAAGCTAACGCCATCTATGCTCAGCCGAAGCAGCGCGGCCGTGCCTCCGCCAAGCCTCCACTGAAGGAGCTGGGGCCTGATCCGACCTCCGGCCGACCCATGATCATCAAGGATGGCCGGTTCGGCGCATACGTCACTGACGGTGAGATCAATGCCACCCTCCGCCGGCAGGATGACCCGGAGACGATCACCGCCGCACGTGCCGCAGAGTTGCTCGCTGAGAAACGGGCCAAAGGTCCGGCGCCCAAACGTCCGACGCGCAAGGCCACGGCGAAGAAGTCGACGGCCCGGAAGCAGAGCACGGCTGGCAAGGCGACTGCCGATGGGCCCGTGTCGACAGCGAAGAAGGCGGCGCCAAAAGTCCCGGTCGAGGCAGGCGCCGGATAAGAGATAGGGCTTGCCGGGTTCCGGCGTGGGAGGGTTAGCACGTGAGGAAGGGCAAGAGCCACAAAGAGAAGCCAGGGCGGCGCCGCGCCCAGGCGAACTCCGTGGAAGTAGCCCCGGCCAAGCTGCCGACAAGCTCCCCTGACGGCTCCACGAAGCCGCCAGGCCAGCGGCTTTACGACATGCCGTACAGCGCCACCGCGCCAAAGTTGATCAATCCTGGAATCGCCCTGCACAATCTAGTCGCCAGGGCCGGGCACAACGCCGCGTACGAGATCGACGTCACCTTGCTCGACGCACCGGACTACCGGTTGACCCGCTCGGGTGTTCTGCTTGCGCATCGGGTGCTGGACGGCCGGGGGGAGTGGTTCCTCACCGCTCCGGAGTGGCAACCGCTGCTGCCGAAGGATCGGATCGAGACCATGGGTCACACGGACCTGCCCCAAGAATTTGGAGATTTGATTCGTCCGCTGCGACGGCGGGCGACCCTCGGGCCAGTGGCGGCGCTGCGCTGTGAACGGCGGGAGTTCGCATTGCGCGACGACCAGAGTCAGACGCTGGCGTTGTTGCGCGACGACAAGGTGACGGTCCGACGCGGCGGATTGACCACGGCGCGCTACCGCGAGGTCATGATCACTCCGATCGGGCCCGGCTTGACAGAACAGCAGGCCGCCTGGCTGGATCGTGCGATCACCCAGGCGGGTGCGACTGCGGTGCCTCGCTTCCCCCGGTTGGCCACCCGGTTGGGTGCACCGGCCACCGGCCTGACCGACTTCCCGCTGCCGCGGTCCTTCGAGCTGGATGCACCCTTTACGACGTTCGTCTCTCAGCTGCTCGGCTTGCGGCTGCGTCAGATCGTGGAGGCGGATCTCGCTATTCGGGGCGGCACTCCCGAGGCCGCCGAGCAGCTCGCGGCGCATGCCGCTCAGCTTCGGACCGAGCTACGTGGCCTGTCCTTCGTTCTCGACACAGACTGGGTGGAGGATCTCTACGACGAGCTGGACTGGATCATTCTGGATGCCGATCCCCACCGCACGGGCGACTCGGCGGAGACCGCTCAGGCCAGAGAGCAGCTCGTGGGTCGCCTGCACACCGAGCGTTATCTTGCGCTCCTGGATCGGCTGGTGACAGCGACCCGGGCACCAAAGTTGGGCGACGCCAGCGTCCTGGCCACCGGTGAGGTACTGAGCGATCTCCTCGATTCGGTGGTGAGCAGGGTCCGTCGGGGTGTCGATCGGCTCAATCCGGACGCCCCAGCCCAGGTCTGGGAGGAAGCCTGGCGCTCCATCGGGCAGCTGCAGTGGGTGGCCGATATCTCGACTCACGTCATGCCCGCCGAGACGGCGCGTATTCAGCATCGACTGGCAAAATCACGCCTGCTGCTGGACCAGATCCACGAGTACCACGTGGCGGCGGATCGAGCGGTCGAAGCGGCGGCCGGTTTGCCCGCGCCTGAGGCGTTCGAAGCGGGCCGGACCTTCGAGCGCCGTGTCCAAGAGGCGCGGGGCGTGAAGGAGGAATTTCTGACGTTGTGGACCAAGACGAAGAGAAAGCTCGACGCATGACCGCAGCCGCCGAGCGTCTATGGCCGGGCGTCTTCCTCGTCTTCGAGGGCGGCGATGGAGTTGGTAAGACGACGCAGGTCGCCCGAGTCTGCGGTCTGCTGGCTGAGGCAGGCCACGACGTCGTGCGGACGTACGAGCCCGGCGACACCGCAGCCGGCAGGCGGATCCGCGACATCGTCCTCAGTCCCAAGACCGGCGACCTGGCGCCACGCGCGGAAGCTCTGCTGTATGCGGCGGATAAGGCGCAACACCTGGCCGAGGTCGTACGGCCTGCGCTTGATCGAGGCGCAGTCGTGGTCTGCGACCGTTACGTCGATTCCATGCTGGCCTATCAGGGCGCTGGTCGGATGCTCGAGCTCAGCGAGGTGGAATCGATCACCCGCTGGGCCACCGACGACGTTCGAGCCGACCTCACCGTCGTTCTGGACATGGATCCGGCGTTGGCGGTGGGCGAGAAGCGGCAGCAAGATCGGGTGGAGGCGGCTGGCGACGGCTTCCATGCCCGCGCCCGGTCGTTCTTCCTCGACCTGGCCGCTCGCGATCCCGATCGGTACCTGGTGCTGGATGCCCGGTTGTCGCGCGCCGAGATCACCGAGAAGATTCTCGAGCGGCTGCAGCCGATGCTGTCGGCAACGCCGGTCGAGCCCGCGGGGCCGGGAGTGTCAGGGGCGGCTGGCACAGTGTCGTCGTGACCCGGACCTCGAAGAGATCGCCGAGAGGATGAACGGATTAGCGTCGGCGCGGTCGACCGCGGGGGCTGCGCCCCAAACGTCCGATCAGGGTGTCTGGGCTGAGCTAGTCGGTCAAGAGGTCGCCGTCGAAACGCTACGGCGTGCGGTCAGCGGCGAGCCGCACGCGATGAGCCATGCGTGGCTGTTCACCGGACCGCCGGGCTCTGGCCGTTCCAACGCTGGGCGGGCCTTCGCCGCCGCGCTGCAATGTTCACGTGGTGGCTGCGGGGTGTGTACCGATTGCCGTTCGGCACTGAGCGGTGCGCATCCCGACGTGACCCTCGTGCGTACCGAGCAGCTGTCCATCGGTGTCGAAGAGGTTCGCGAGCTGGTCCGCCGCGCCGCCATGAGCCCCACGCTGGGTCGCTACCAGGTCATTGTCGTCGAGGACGCGGATCGAGTGACCGAGCGCGGGGCTGACGCACTGTTGAAGAGCGTCGAGGAGCCCGCCGCTCGTACGGTGTGGATCCTGTGTGCGCCGACCGCCGACGAC
>DASQUD010000036.1:0-4275 GCA_035641455.1 Propionibacteriaceae bacterium
ACACCGGCCTGCTGATAAAGCCGTGCCTCCTCGGCGACCAGCTGGAGAGCAAACAGCCAGTAGACCTCCTCCCAAGCTGCTGCCACTTCGGGGGTGACGGCGTCACCCAGGATTTGAGCCACCGCCTCAATAAGGTAATGACCGACGACGGTGTACTGCTCGGCTCTGATTCCAAGCGACATGTGCTTGTATGCGATCCGCCGCATGACGTGGGCAAACGACGGCGCATTCGGGTCGATCAATTGGACGGCGTATGCGACAACTGAGGCAGCGAGCGCCTTGCTCTGCTCCCCGGTGGCCTGATTCCCCTGGTTGAACACCCGGAGCAACTCTGGGTGTGCCACGAACATGTTGCTGTAAAAGCGATCCGTGATCTCATCGGCATGTTCAGCCACGACCGGAGCCGTGGCCGCCACGACAGCGTGGGAGCTCTCCGAGAGAAGCGACGAGGGCGCGGCCTGTGCAGTGAGAGTCATATCAACCACCCCGGGCGAGGAAGAGCGCGACACCGGTCACGTTACCGACCCAGCGACGTCGCAGGAAGAGCTTCATGGGCGGTCGACAGATTGTTCAGACGACGCGGTCCCTACAGCGCTCGGAAGTTGCCACCACATCGCCATCTACCTTGATGCTGTGGCCGATCCGGCGCCCGGTGCGGTCCCCGCGTTCTCGTATCAGGAGATCCGGAACGCGGAAGTCGGCCAATCGATCATGACAACGTCAAGCTGCGGCACCGTGTGGGTCGAATCGAGCTGCGGCAACCGGCACTCCGGCCTGGTGAGCACTTGGCGGCGCTCCCATCCGGACGGAGAGTGGGAGGCTACGTCGGGACATCCTCGAAGTTCGGGGCGCTTGTCATATGGGTGCCCGCAGGGCTGGGCGGATCAGAGCCGCCCGATTCCTGGCAGTCCCCGGGTAGTGGAGCGGTTGCACGACTATCTAGGCTTCGCGGCCAGGATGCCGCGAATTCCAACGCGTGCTCATCGGTGGATGGCGTGGCGTCCGAGGGCTGTCCGTGCAGGCCGGGGGTACGCCGGAGGTACGCATCTGACCGCTTCCATGCCATGCCCGCTCGGCGGGGAACATGGTGCTCAGCAACAGTCCTGGCCCTGAGACCCTCACCGAGCTGGTGGATCGGCTCCGTCCGCCGGCGAGCGGCCGGTGCGGCCGAGGCTGCCGCCGCCGGCAACATCGTCGGGTGACGGTCCCGCTCAAGGCCTCTCGCCCGGTGCCTGTCGAGCCGCTCCGCGGAAAGCCGGTCATCGACATCAACAACTACTACCCGGACCTGGACGTGCACATCGCAGAGCTCGACGACGAGTCGACGACGGTCACTGAGGCGCTGGTGTCGCTGCTGCGTCCTGCTGCAGGACCATCTGCCGGAGTCGCGCGTGGTAAGGCGCTCAATAACCTCTACGTCACCCACCGCGCCACCTTGCCGCGCCCGGCCGGTCACTCGGAGCGTTCCGTGCTTCCCATCGCCGGCGACGACGCCGAGGCCAAGCAGGCGGAGACCGACTTCCTGGACTCGATCGGGTACGACGCCTAGGACGTCGGCCCGCTCTCCGAAGGCTGGCGCTACCAGCGCGACACCGCCGCCTACGTCCAGCCCTACGCCGTCCCAGGATCGACGTACCCCACCTGGCAGGACGACAGGTGACAGCGGAAATGCTGAAGGAGAAGCTGGGCGCAGCGGTACGCTACCGCGACCTGTAGAGCCGCGAGTCCTGCTCTCCTGGAACCTCTGGGCACCGATCTGCCCCTGACGTGCCCCGCCCGTCCAGCATCATCCGTCGCCAGCCATCGCCAGCCGTCGCCAGCCACGGTCAGTAGGGCGGGGTCCCCAGCCGTAGAAGACACCAGCCATCGACCGCCATCAAACGCTGGACTCGCTCGTGATGCGTCGCTCCGAGTCAGGCTCCTGTACGGACCGCTTCCGAGGGGAACTGATGATCAGTACGGAGCGAATCGCTCGTCCTGGAGTCTGAGCCGTTGTTCGACTGATCTGGCGGAACTCGATGCTGATTTCCGCTGCATCACTGTTCGCCGGGATTACGGTGACTGCGACGCCTGTCTCCGGATCGTTAGCTCCGACGATCGCAAAGCCGGGCTTGTGGGCCTCAACCATCGCACTCGAACTCGGTTGCAACGTCTTGAGTAGGCGCGGCAAGCTCGCTTGCGGTGTAGAGGCGTCCGATCTCGGCGAGTTTGCTGCTCGTTCGCCGCGCGTGCAATTTCTGATGGCAGCTGTGAGGCTGAGCATGCCGAGGTGTCAGCTCTGAAGTCGATAGCCGAAGGGGCGGACCGCCTCAATGCACTCGGGCTGGTTCGGCGCTGCGGCAGTCAGCTTTGCTCTGAGGCGGTAGATAACGCTCCTCAGGTGCTGGAGAGTCAGGTGGCCGTCCCCGACGTCGACTTCCATCAGGTCTTCCTTCGTGACCATGGCCGGCGCGGCGACCATCAGTCGGTTGAGGACAGCGAACTCCACAACGGACAGATTGACGGGCGTGCCACTGACCTCAACTCGGTGCGCTTGAGGATCGATGCTGATCAGCCCGAACGTTCTCGGTGCTGAGAAGGCGGACCGTGGGGCCGCGAACCGCTGGGTTAGTGCGACGATTTGGCCCGGCTCTGCAGGTAGCGCAATGAGTCCGTGCGCACCGCGTCGCATAGCTTCGTAGGCGCGCTCCGTGCTCCCTTGGTCGCTGGTGAGGCCGACGATCACAGGAATCGTCGAGAGTTTGAGCACCGTCTCCACGAAGCACAGAAAGTCGACACCGTGAATCTCAGTGGGTGCGAGCACGACGGCCGGGTCCTCCGTGCTCATGCACATCAGCGCCGACGCTCCGTCGGGGAACACCGAGAGCTCAACCCCTACCTCGCTCAACCGATCCTCGAGCACGGTCGACACGGGACTACCTGTCTCGACGGCGAGGATTCGGTATGGCCATCGAGCCAAGCCGGCACTGTAGATCTGGCGGCGGTCGCCGGGGCCGGTGCTGACTGCCATGGGATCAGGGGCATTTCTGGTCGGTTATCCGACCCGGCCGGTGATGTAATCCTCGGTCCGCTGATCGGAAGGATTCTCAAAGATTTTAGTGGTCTTGTCGAACTCGACCAGAACCCCCGTCCGATCGCCGGTGGTCTCGCTGGCCAGGGCGGTGAAGAAGGCCGTGCGGTCAGCCACCCGGGCGGCCTGCTGCATGTTGTGCGTCACGATGACGATCGTGTACGTCTTGCACAAATCCTCCATCAGGTCCTCAATGCGACCGGTGGCGATCGGGTCGAGAGATGAGCAGGGCTCGTCCATCAGGATGACCTCGGGCTTGACGGCGATGGTTCGAGCAATGCAGAGCCGCTGCTGCTGCCCGCCGGAGAGTCCGAACGCGGACTGCTTCAGCTTGTCCTTGACCTCGCTCCACAGTGCTGCCTGCGTCAGGGCTTCCTCGACCAGGTCGTCCATCGAGCTGACCTTCATGCCGGTTACCCGGGGGCCGTAGGCAATGTTGTCGTAGATGCTCTTCGGGAACGGGTTGGGCTTCTGGAACACCATGCCGATGCGGCGGCGGACCTCGATGGCGTCGACACCTTTGGCGTACATGTCCTCGCCATGGAAGGTGACCTTGCCCTCGACGCGCGCGCCGTCGACCAGATCGTTCATCCGGTTCAACGACCGTATCAGCGTGGACTTGCCGCAGCCGGACGGACCGATCAGCGCGGTGATCTCGTTCTGCCCGAAGCTGAGGTCCACGCCGCTCACTGCTCGGAAATTGCCGTAATAGACGCTTACGTCGTCGCACTCGATGATGCCGTCCGGGCGCGACGGCAGCTCCTCGTCACGATTGTGGTGGTGGGCCGGCTCGAAGTCGATCGCGACATCAGACCCGGAAGGGCTGCGGTTGTCGGTGGTCACGAAATGTTCCCCTTAGGAGTTACCAGCGCTGCTGGAAGTGGTCGCGGATGTAGATGGCGAGCCCATTCATGGCCAGTAGGAACGCCAAGAGCAAGATGCTGGCTGCTGAAGCGAGGACGTGAAATTCGGCCTGCGGCCTGGACGTCCAGTTGAAGATCTGAATCGGCATCGTCGTGAAACCGCTCAGAAGGCCGTTCGGGTCGTAGCTGACGAAGACGAGAGCACCGAGCAGCAGCAGCGGAGCAGCCTCCCCCAATGCCCTCGACAAGGCGAGGATGGTGCCAGTCGCAATGCCGGGCACCGCTGACGGCAGCGTCTGACGCCAGACGGTCTGAAGTGGGGTGGCGCCCAGCGCGAGGGAG
>DASQUD010000037.1:0-2437 GCA_035641455.1 Propionibacteriaceae bacterium
GGCGGGATCGGGGAAGATCCTGTTCCAGTCGCCGAAGGGCTGGTTGGCGGTGATCAGCATGGATCGGCGTTCGTAACGGGCGCTGATCAGTTCGAACAGGACCGAGGTTTCGGCCTGATCCTTGCTGATGTAGGCGATGTCGTCGAGGATCAGGAGATGGTACTTGTCGAGCTTGTCGATTGCCGCCGCGAGCGCCAGATCGCGGCGCGCGATCTGAAGCTTCTGGACGAGGTCGGTGGTCCGGGTGAACAGGACGCGCCAGCCGTTTTCGACAAGAGCGAGGCCGAGAGCCGCCGCCAGATGACTCTTCCCGGTACCGGGTGGCCCAAAAAGAATCAGATTGGCGCCTTTTTCAAGCCAGCTGTCGCCGGCCGCGAGCGCCATGACCTGAGCCTTGCTGACCATGGGCACGGTGTCGAAGTCGAAGCTCTCCAGGGTCTTGCCGACCGGCAGCCTGGCGTCGACGAGGTGCCGCTCGACGCGGCGCCGGTCGCGCTCGGCGATCTCGTGTTCGCTCAGCGCCGCCAGGAAGCGGGCCGCCGGCCAGCCTTCCTTGTCGGCCTGGTCGGCGAACCGGGACCACAGCAGCTTGATCGCCGGCAGGCGGAGTTCGGTCAGCATCAGCTCCAGGCGGGCGGCATCGACGGGATCGGTGGTCTTCATGCGGCATCTCCAACGAGCTGGACGGTGCCCAGTTCGTCATAATCGGACAGCGGCGTCAGCGCGACGGTGACGTCCGGAACGCGGGTGGGATCGGGGGCGAAGCGGGCTTCCAGGGTCCTGAGATCGGGCAGCTGGCCGGCCGCGAGATCCTGGTCGAGCGCCTGGGCGAGGTCGGCCTCGCAGCCCCGCTCGTGGGCCAGCGCCAGCAGGCCGACCATGGTCTGGCAGGCCTTGCGGTCGGGCTGTGCCGCGAGCAGCGCTTCGAAGGCGCCGGCATAGGCGGCGCGTGGGAAGAGCTGGTCGCGGTAGACGAGGTTGAGCAGCGCCATGGGCTTGCGCTTCAGGGCATGGATGACGTGGCGGTAGTCCACCACATGGCCGTGCTTGCCGCTGGGATGGGGGCGTCCGCGCGGAACGGTCATCACGGGTGTCGCGCCGAGGAAGCACTCAAGCCGGTCGTCGTACAGCCGCACCCGCAGGCGGTGACCGATCAGCCGCGAGGGCACCGTGTAGAACACCTTGCGCAGGGTGAAGCCGCCGCTCGAGGTCACCGTGACGAGGGCGTCCTCGAAGTCGCCGGTCCGGCGCTCCGGCAGGGCCTTGAGGGCGGCGCGCTCCAGGTCGATCCGCTTGCCCTGGCGCGCGTTGCGGCGGCCGACGAGTTCATCGACGAAGCGCCGGTAGCCCGGCAGGTCGGTGAAATCGCGGCTGCCGCGCAGCAGCAGGGCGTCCTCCAGGGCCTTCTTCAGATGGCCGTGCGGACTTTCAATGGCGCCGTTCTCGTGGGCGACGCCGGTGTTGTTGCGCGTCGGGGTCATGCCGTAGTGGGCGCACAGCGCGTCGTAGCGCCGGGTCAGGTCGTCGCGGGCGTCGCGGTCGAGGTTGCGGAAGGCCGCCGACAGGCTGTCGCTGCGATGCTCGGCCGGAACCCCGCCGAGCGCCCACAGGGCGTTCTGCAAGCCCTCGGCCAGGGCCACGAAGCTCTCCCCGCCCAGAACGACATGGGCATGCTCCCAGCCGGAGAACGCCAGACGGAAATGATAGAGCCTGTGTTCGAAGGGCGTGCCGGCGATGTGGACGCCCAGTTCCACCACATCGGTGAAATCGGACAGGCCCTGCAAGCCCGGGGGATGCTCCTGACGAAAGATCACTTCCCTCTCCGGCCCATGAACCGCCCGCCACGAGCGTATCCGGCGTTCGAGCGTCCGTCTGATGGTCGGTCCCAACTCGGGATGCCGGCGCAGGATCTCCTCCAGCACGCCGACCGGGCGCAGGGTCGGGGCGGCGCGGAGCATCGGCAGGATCTCGCCGTCCCAGACGGCGGCAAGCGGATCGGGGCGACGACGCCCGCGCGGCTTCGTGGTCTGTGACGGGAGTTGCGGATCCGCCTCGATCCGGTAGGCCGTGGCCGTGCTGAAACCGGCTTTGGCTCCCGCCACGGCCGGATCGTTAGTCTGGCGAAACTTCATGTACAACCTCATCTGGCGATCGGTGACGTGTCGGCCGGGCAACGGCGGGCTCCTCAGCGGCGTGAAGAGACCCATCATTGCTCAGACCATCGCGACCGCCAGACGGCGTGATCCGATCAAGGATCACACCGTCGCCAGCGTCGTGCCTCCGATCGGGCTACGCCCTCACTCCGGCACGACGCTGGCGACACTTTCTCATCCAGATTGTCGCTCCGTTCTCACCTTGATTGTCGCGGGACAGGCAAGGAGTCGGTGGTGAAAGTCCATTACGGTGAAGGAGTAGCGGTGCGCCAAGCGAAGCTGGC